>NZ_CP076723.1:2280277-2580833 GCF_018986915.1 Geomonas oryzisoli | reverse complement strand
TTATATATGTCGGCGCGAGCCGGTGCCGGGAGGCACCACGACACCGCGGCAACTGTCAGGATGGCTGCCAGATAAACTCGGTGTGACCAAAAGCGCATGAGCTTCCTTTTTTTTAATGGGAAAGAAAATTTGCCCTCGAATTATATAGACCAATAAGCATGATATTTCAAGGTCTAATGTGACCTTGGCGGGCTCTAACCCGTCAAAAGTCTTGACAAAAATCTCGCTGGGATCAATAATTTGCGGGTTTTCCCGAGCCGGTTACGCGAAGAACGCAAGGTATCCGCGACGCACGCCAAGAAATCTCCTTTGAGGGCACAGGCCCAACGTTGCCGCCATGACCCCCTAAGCCTTTCCTGAAGTACGCGCGCCTGCCGCACGGCTTCGTCCATACTTTCGGTCTCAAGAAACGCCTAATCCAGCTTATCGGGGGGTAGTTTGATGAAGGAGAAAACTGATTTTCTGGTGATCGGCAGCGGTATCGCGGGGCTTTCCTTCGCGCTGCAGGCTGCGGCCCACGGCAAGGTCGCAGTGGTCACCAAGCAGGATATTTCGGAGTCGGCCACGAACTACGCGCAGGGGGGGATCGCGACGGTCTCCTCGGAAGAGGACACCTTCGACGCGCACGTGCAGGACACCCTGGTCGCCGGCGCCGGTATCTGCCACGAGGACGTGGTGCGCATGGTGGTTGAGGAAGGCCCCAAGGTGATCCGCAACCTGATCGACTGGGGTGTGCAGTTCACCAAGAGCGGTGACGACTACGACCTGACCCGCGAGGGGGGGCACAGCGCGCGGCGCATCCTGCACGCCGAGGACATCACCGGCCGCGAGATCGAGCGCGCCCTGGTCGAGGCGGCGAAGAAACACGAGAACATCACCATCTACGAGAACCACATCGCCATCGACCTGGTGACCGAGTCGAAGGTGTTGAAGCAGAAGCTGGAGCACAACCGCTGCCTCGGCGCCCACGTGCTCGACAACGAGTCGGGCGTGGTGAAGACCTTCGCCGCGCGCATCACGCTCCTCGCCTCCGGCGGCGCCGGCAAGGTGTATCTCTACACCTGCAACCCGGACGTCGCCACCGGCGACGGCGTCGCCATGGCCTACCGCGCCGGGGCGACCATCGCCAACATGGAATTCATGCAGTTCCATCCGACCACGCTGTACCACCCAAACGCACGTTCCTTCCTGATCTCCGAGGCGGTGCGCGGCGAGGGTGCCGTTCTCAAGCGGCGCGACGGCACGGCCTTCATGGAGAAGTATCACCACCTGAAGGACCTGGCTCCGCGCGACATCGTGGCCCGCGCCATCGACAACGAGATGAAAACCTACGGCGACGACTGCGTCTTTTTGGACATCAGGCACCGCGGCGCCGAGTACATCACCTCCCGTTTCCCCAACATCTACCAGACCTGTCTCGACTACGGCATCGACATGACCAAGGAGATGCTCCCGGTGGTGCCGGCCGCGCACTACCTGTGCGGCGGGGTCCAGGTCGACTTCAACGCCGAGACCGACATCAAGCACCTTTACGCCATCGGCGAGGTCGCCTTCACCGGCCTGCACGGCGGCAACCGTCTGGCCAGCAACTCGCTGCTGGAGGCCGCGGTCTACGCCGGGCGCGCCTACGAGCATGCGGTGCAGGTCCTCAAAGACGGGCAGTTCTCGTTCCCGGTGATCCCCGAGTGGGATGCCGGCACCGCGACCAACTCCGACGAGATGGTGGTGGTGTCCCAGAACTGGGACGAGATCCGTCGCTTCATGTGGAACTACGTCGGCATCGTGAGAAGCGACAAGCGTCTCGCGCGCGCCATGCGCCGCATCGAGCTGATCCAGGACGAGATCGAGGAGTACTACTGGAACTTCATCGTCACCTCCGACCTCATCGAGCTCAGGAACATCGCCACGGTGGCCCAGTTGATCGTCGCCTGCGCGCAGATGCGCAAGGAATCGCGCGGGCTCAACTACAACATCGATTACCCGGGCGTCGACGACCAGAACTGGAAACGCGACACCCACATCAAGAAGAAATTCTGAGGACGCCGCCATGGGCATTGACGACATCAGGAACGAGATCGACCGGCTGGACAGCGAACTGCTGCGCATCTTCAACGAGCGCGCCTCCCTTGCCCTGAAGATCGGGGAGATCAAGAAGGGGCTCGACCTGCCGGTCTACGACCCGGCCCGCGAGAAGCGGATCTTCGCCCGGATGACGTCGGAGAACCAGGGCCCCCTGGACGACCAGGCCATCGTGCGTCTCTTCGAGAGGGTGATCGACGAATCGCGCCGCCTGGAGCGCATCATGACCCGCGGCGAACACTAAAGGGAGGTTTGCAGGTGCTGATCGTTATGCGTAAGACGGCCGACGAAAAGGCCCAGGAAGAGATCAAGTCGTTCCTCATCGAGCGTGGCTTCGACATCCACCAGTCCACCGGCGCAAACCGGGTCATCATCGGCGTCATCGGCGACACCGAAAGCCTCCCCGAGGCCGACATCAAGGCCTTCCCGGGCGTCCTGCAGGTAGTGCGTATCGCCAAGGAAGAGTGATGCGCCTCAACATAAACGCATACCTTTCCGAGGCGATGAAGGGGGACGGCAAGAGCTTCGAGGAGAAGCGCGGCGCCTACCTCGCCGCCGCGCGCGAATTCCTGGAGCACTTCCGCGAGGAGTCCAAGCGTTCGCACCGGGAAGGGGAGGACGGCATCTCCGTGGTGCAGTCCATCACGGCCATGACCGACGCCCTGGTGACGAGGCTTTTCACCGCGCTCTCGGACGACCTGCAGATGCACAAGAGCGGCCAGCTCGCCCTGATCGCCGTCGGCGGCTACGGGCGGCGCGAACTGAACCCGTATTCCGACCTGGACCTGTTGTTCCTGTACAGCGGCAAGGACTCCAAGGTGGTGGAGGAGGCGGCAAACCGTCTTCTGTATTTCCTGTGGGACCTGCGCCTGGACGTCGGCTATTCGGTACGCACCATCGCCGACTGCGTTGACATGGCGGCCAACGACATCACCGTCAAGACGGCGCTTTTGGACGCGCGCCTGCTCATCGGCAGCGACCACCTCTTCGGGGAGCTGAAGAAGGTGATGGTGACCCAGGTGCTCGCCAAGAGAAGCGATGCCTTCATCAACGAAAAGCTCGAGGAACTCAGGAAACGGCGCGAGAAATACGGCTCCAGCGTCTATATCCTGGAACCCAACATCAAGGAAGGTGAGGGGTGTCTGAGGGACCTGCACACCGCGATGTGGGTCGCCAAGATCAAGTACAAGGTGGACGAGCCGCGCGAACTGGTCATGAAGGGGGTCCTCTCCGAGGAGGAGCTCGGCATGTACTACAGCTCGCTCTCCTATCTCTGGCGCATCCGCAACGAGCTGCACTATCTGGCCGGCAGGAAGAACGACCAGCTCACCTTCGAGGCGCAGACTTCCATCGCCCGCTTCTTCGGCTACGAGGACAAGGGGAAGACCCTTGCCGTCGAGCAGTTCATGCAGGACTTCTACCTGCACGCCAACCGCGTCGAGCACTTCAGTTCTCTCCTTATCACCAAGTGCAGCCAGCGCGAGGACTCCACCCGCAAGATCCTGGGCTACTTCACCCGCCGCCCGGTGGGAGACGGTTTCTACGTCATGAAGGGTGAGCTGGTGGTCCCGGACGAGAGCGTGATCGCCAAGGATCCGGTGCGGCTCATCAAGATCTTCGAGCACGCCCAGAAGCAGGGGGTGGCACTCGCCCTGGGCACCAAGACCCTGATCCGCAACAGCCTGGACCTGGTCAACGACAAGTTCCGCCGCTCCAAGGAGGCCAACGCCTCCTTCATCAACATCCTGCAGTCCGAGAAGAAGGTCTACGACACCCTGCAGCAGATGCACCACCTGGGCTTTCTGATCCGCTTCATCCCGGAGTTCGAGCGCATCTACTGCAAGGTGCAGCACGACGTCTACCACATCTACACGGTCGACACCCACACCCTGTTCGCGGTCGAGGAGATCGCCAAGCTGTGGCGCGGCGAGCACAAGGACACCCTGCCGCTTCTGACCCAGCTCGCCATGGAGATCGACAAGCGCTGGCTGCTGCTCCTCGCCGTCCTGTTCCACGATATCGGCAAGGGAGGAGGGGGCGGACACGCCGAGGTGGGCGCCGAGCTGACCAAGACCATCGCCCGGCGCATGGGGCTCATCAAGGAAGATTCGGAACGGCTGCAGTTCCTGGTGCGCCAGCACCTGCTATTGGCCCACATAGCACAGCGCCGCGACCTGCACGACGAGCGGATGATCATCCAGTTCGCGCGTCAGATGGAGAAGAGCGAGAACCTGAAGATGCTCTATCTCCTAACCTACGCCGACATCAAGGCGGTGGGGCCGGAGGTGTGGACCGAGTGGAAGGCGCTCCTGCTCCAGGAGCTCTACGACAAAGCCTTCACCGTGCTGGAGCGCGGCGACTTCAAACTGGAGGCGTCCGGGGACCGGGTGCGCCGGGTCAAGCGGACCGTCTTCGATCTCTTGGTGGACGACTACCCGGGGCAGCTCATCAAGGACGAGTTGCAGGCCCTCACCACGAGACACCTGCTCTCCTATACGCCGGAGGTCCTCTCCGGGCACGTGCGCACGCTGCTCGAGATGCCGAAGAAGCTTTTGGTGCTGCAGTTGTCCCACGAAGTGGACCGGGGCTATACCAATTGCACCATCTGCACCTATGACATACCGGGACTGTTCTCCATGATCACCGGTGTGATGGCGGCCAACGGCATGAACATCCTGGGCGCGCAGATCCACACCAACACCAACGAGAAGGTGCTGGACATCCTGCAGGTGAACTCACCCCAGGGCTTCGTGATCACCGAGGAAAGCCGTTGGAAGCGTTTTGAGACCGACCTGAGGCAGGTGCTGGAAGGCAAGGTCCGGGTGGGGCAACTGGTGGCCAAGCGCAACCGTCCCAGCATCCTCACCGAGAAGGCGAAGCCGACCGTGCCGGCGCGGGTGGAGATCGACAACGAGGTCTCCTCCGACTACACCGTCATCGACATCTACGCCCACGACAAGGTGGGGCTTTTGTACTCAATCACGAGCACGCTCACCAGGCTCGGGCTCTACATCGGCGTGTCCAAGATCTCCACCAAGGTGGACCAGGTCGCCGACGTGTTCTACGTGAAGAACATCTTCGGGCAGAAGATCTCCGAGCCTGCCAAGCTCGAGGAGATCCGCACCGAACTGCTCGCTGCAGTGGACGGCTAGTGGACCGCTACCTCGACCTGTTTCTGAATTACCTGGTGGTCGAGAAGGGGGCCGCCGCCAACACGGTGGCCGCCTACAGCCGGGATCTGACCCGTTACCTCGCGTACCTGGGGGATCGGGAGCCGAACCAGGTCCGGCCCAGCGACGTGACAGGATACATGGGGGATCTCAAAGGGAACGGGATCTCACCCAGGAGCCGCGCGCGAGCCCTTTCGGCGCTCAGGATGCTGCACCGCTTCCTGGTCCGGGAGGGGTACTGCGAGGTGAACCCGACGTCGATTGTGGAGGCACCCAAGGGGCTCCAGAAACTCCCGAACGTGCTCAGTTCGCGCGAGGTGGAGGCACTTTTGGCGTCGCCACTTGATACCGGCGCCATCGAACTGCGCGACAAGGCGATGCTGGAATTGCTTTATGCCACGGGGCTCAGGGTTTCCGAACTGGTGGGGCTGAAGATAGGCGACGTCAACATCGACGCCGGCTACCTGATGACCATCGGCAAGGGGGACAAGGAACGGCTGATTCCGATGGGGGAGAGCGCCTGCCAGGCGGTGGGGGAGTACCTGGAGCAGGCGCGCCAGGAGCTTTTGAAGCAGAAGAGTTCGTCGCTGCTCTTCCTGAGCCGACTGGGGGCGGGGATGACCCGGCAGGCCTTTTGGAACATCATCAAGAAGAGGGCGCTGCAGGCGGGAGTCAGGAGCGGCATTTCGCCGCACACGCTACGGCACTCGTTTGCGACGCACCTGTTGGAGAACGGCGCGGATTTGCGGAGCGTGCAGATCATGCTCGGGCATGCCGACCTCTCCACGACCCAGATCTACACCCACGTGACCCGGGAGCGGCTGAAGCGGCTGCACGAGAAGGTGCATCCGAGAGGATAAAACTAAAAACAAAAGCAGTTACGCGAAGAACGGAAAGTATCCGCGAAGCGCGCAAGGAAGGCTTGGTTTGGTTTTACACCAAAAGCCTACTTCGTGTCTTTGCGTGGCTTCCCTTCGCGTTCTTTGCGTAACTGCTTTTGACTTTTGAAGTTAAAAACAGGAACAAAAGCAGTTACGCGAAGAACGGTAAGTATCCGCGAAGCACGCTAGGAAGGCTTGATTTGGTTTAACCCCAAAAGCCTACTTCGTGTCTTTGCGTGGCTTCCCTTCGCGTTCTTTGCGTAACTGCTTTTGACTTTGACTCGCTTTTGAAGTTTGTGAACTCTATCAACTGGAAAAGGATACTGCTATGAAGTACGTTGTGTTGCTCGGTGACGGGATGTCGGACCAGCCGGTCGGGGCTTTGGAAGGGAAAACACCGCTGCAGGCGGCTAAGACGCCTAACATGGATTTCATGGCCAAGCGCGGCACGCTGGGCCTCGCCCATACGGTGCCGCAAGGCTACGCTCCGGGCTCGGACGTCGCCAATCTCTCCATGTTCGGCTACAACCCGGTCGACTGCTACACCGGCCGCTCGCCGCTGGAGGCTGCCAGCATGGGCGTGTCGCTGGGTCCCGACGACGTGGCCTTCCGCCTCAACCTGGTGCACCTGGAGGCCCGCGGCGGCAAACTGATCATGGAGGATTACTCCGCCGGCCACATCTCCAGCGCGGACGGCCGCGAACTGGTCGAGGAACTGCAGCGCCAGCTGGGTAACGACGAGTTCTCCTTCCACCCCGGCGTCAGCTACCGCCACCTCATGGTCTGGCACGGCGGCAGAACGCAGATCAAGATGACCCCGCCCCACGATATCTCCGGGCAGTCCGTCACTGAATTCATGCCCTCCGGCGAGGGCGCCGACAAGCTCATCTACCTGATGAACGCCTCGCAGATGATCTTCCACAACCACCCGCAGTACAAGCGCCGCGCCGCCGCAGGCGAGGTGCCGGCCAACTCCATCTGGCTGTGGGGACACGGCAAGGCCCCGGCCATGGACACCTTCGGCACGCGCTTCGGCCTCACCGGTGCCGTCATCTCGGCGGTCGACCTGATCAAGGGGATCGGCGTCTACGCCGGCCTCGACATCATCAACGTCCCCGGCGCCACCGGCTACCTCGATACCAACTTCGACGGCAAGGCCCAGGCCGCCATCGATGCGCTCAAGACGCACGATTTCGTATTCGTACATGTCGAGGCCCCGGACGAGGCATCCCACTCCGGTAAGCTCGCCGACAAGATCAAGGCCATCGAGCTCTTCGACGAGAAGGTGGTGGGGGCGGTGCTGCAGGGGGTGAAACAGTTCGGCGACTATCGCATCCTGTGCGCGCCCGACCATCCCACCCCGATCGCCCTGATGACCCACAGCTCGGATCCGGTTCCCTTCGTTATCTACGCCGGCGAGGAGAAGGAGAAGGTGGGCGTTGCCGGGTACGACGAGGCTTCTGCAGCTGCGACCGGGCTGAAGGTGGAACCAGGATACAAGCTGATGGAGATGCTGCTGAACCGCTAAGGAGTTCTTTCCTCACTCCGATCTCATCCCCTCCCCCCGGAGGGGGGAGGTCGGGAGGGGGGAGCTTGCATTCGACATCCGTTTCCCCCTCCCTAACCCTCCCCCTCCGGGGGAGGGAACTGGTGCTCAACAAAATCAGCGCCACCCCGGCTCCCCTTCACATTAAGCGTTGACAACTGGTTGGCCTCGGGTTTTAATGGTCAGTCTGTTACTTCCTATTCTCATCGGTCCTGCCCTCGGGCATATCACATTAAGCTTCAGGAGGAATTTGATGAATCCATTAGCCGCGGAGTTAAACGAGTCTCTGGCCCAGCACAGCCCCCATGTCCTGGAGATGCTGTCTGATCTCGGCAAGAACCTCTTCTTCCCCAAGGGAATCCTTACCCAGTCGGCTGAAGCCAAGGAAAAAGCCCACAAGTACAACGCCACCATCGGCATCGCCACTGAGAACGGCGGCCCGATGTACCTCTCCTGCATCCAGGACAAGCTCTCCTCCTTCGATCCGAAGGATATCTACCCGTATGCACCGCCGGCAGGCAAGCCGGAACTGCGCGCCCTGTGGCGCGAGAAGATGCTGCGCGAGAACCCGAGCCAGGTCGGTAAGCACTTCAGCAGCCCCATCGTCACCAACGCGCTCACCCACGGCCTCTCCATCGTTGCCGACATGTTCGTCGACAAGGGCGACCACCTGATCCTTCCGGACATGCTCTGGGGCAACTACAACCTCACCTTCGGCACCTGCAGCGGCGCCATCGTGAAGAAGTACCCGACCTTCACCGCCAACGGCGGCTTCGACGTGGACGCTTTCAAGGCCACCCTGCAGAACTCCGCCGAGGAGAAGGGCAAGGTCATCGTGCTCCTGAACTTCCCGAACAACCCGAGCGGCTATACCCCGACCGTCGCCGAGGGCGACGCGCTCGTCGCCGCCATCAAGGAAGTCGCCGAGGGTGGCTGCAACGTGGTCGCCATCACCGATGACGCCTACTTCGGCCTCTTCTACGAGGACAGCCTGAAGGAGTCCCTCTTCGGCAAGCTGGCCAACCTCCACCCGCGCATCCTTGCGGTCAAACTGGACGGCGCCACCAAGGAAGAGTTCGTCTGGGGCTTCCGCACCGGCTTCGTCACCTTCGCCGACGGCCACGATTACGAGAACGCGCCGGTGATGAACGCGCTCGAGAAGAAGGCCATGGGCATCATCCGCGCCCGTATCTCCAACTGCCCGCATCCGTCCCAGACCTTCGTCATCGAGGCGCTGCGTTCCCCCGAGTTCCTGAAGCAGAAGGAGGAGAAGTTCCAGATCATGAAGGGGCGCGCGCTGAAGACCAAGGAGGTCCTCAACAGCGGCAAGTATGACGCGGCCTGGGATTACTACCCGTTCAACTCCGGCTACTTCATGTGCCTCAAGCTGAAGACCGTCGATGCCGAGAAGCTGCGCCTGCATCTCTTGGACAAGTACGGCGTCGGTGCCATCTCCACCACCAAGACCGACCTCCGTATCGCCTTCTCCTGCATCGCCGAGCAGGACATCCCGGAGCTGTTCGACCTCATCTACAAGGGTGTGCAGGACCTGGCGTAAACGGCAGAACCTGTTCAACGTTCAACGTTAGAAGGTTAAAACCCTGAAAAACAAAGGCCCCTGACCGCATGCGCGACAGGGGCTTTTTCTGTTAGTTGCCTCACGCAAAGCGCAAAGAAAGGCTCTGTAAACAGGGAAAAGGGGATGAAAGGGATAAACAGAAAGACAAAGAGGACAGGCCGTTGGAGCCCGTGCCATGTTCTTTGGTCGTTATCCCCTTTATCCCCTTCATCCCCTTCATCCCCTTAAATAGGATGGGGCACAAAATGAAAAGGGCCCCTCTTGCTGCAGAGGAGCCCCTTTTGAGGAGAGGTCTAACGTCGAACGTTGAACGGCCGTTAGTCGATGAGCTTGCCGATGGCGCCGAAGCGGGGGCGCATCTTGTCCTTGTCCCAGGACCAGTATTTGATGAAGGCCAGACCCTTGATCTTGTCGTTCTTCACGAACCCCCAGAAGCGGCTGTCGTAGGAACGGTCGCGGTTGTCGCCCATCACGAAGTAGGAGTTGGGAGGAACGGTGACGGGATCCTTGAAGTCCCTCGGGTTGTACTCTTTGGGAACGGTATCCGGCTCCTTGTGCACTTCGTGCGGGTTCGCATAGAGCTTCCCGTTCACGTAGACGCGTTTGTTCTTCACCTCGACTACATCGCCGGGAACGCCGATGACGCGCTTGATGAAGTCCTTGGTCGGATCTTCGGGATACTCGAAGACGATGACATCGCCCTGTTTGGGGTCGCGGATCTTGAGGATGCGACCGTCGAGGCCGGGAATCTTGGTGCCGTAGATGAACTTGTTGACCAGCAGGTGGTCTCCGATGGCCAGGGTGTCTTCCATGGAGCCGGACGGGATCTTGAATGCCTGCACCACGAAAGTGCGAATGACCATGGCGAGCAGCACCGCGATTATGATCGATTCGATGTACTCGCGGACAATATGTTTGCCCTGGGCGGGCTTCACTTCTTTGGCCGGTTCGGCGGGTTTATCTTCGACAACGTTCTTGTAATCTTCCATTCTCGGTTGCGTCCTTTTAGGTGGATGGGAGGGGGTAAGCCTTCCTTGATTACGATTAACCTTCAACTTTAAGGATGGCCAAAAACGCCTCTTGCGGCAGTTCCACGTTGCCCACGTTCTTCATGCGCTTCTTCCCTTCCTTCTGCTTCTCCAGGAGTTTGCGCTTTCTGGTGATGTCGCCGCCGTAGCACTTGGCGAGGACGTCCTTTCGCATCGCCTTCACGGTCTCGCGGGCGATGACCTTGGTGCCTACCGCCGCCTGGATGGCGATCTCGAACATCTGGCGCGGGATCAGCTCCTTCATCTTGGAGACCAGTTCACGGCCTCTGTAGTAGGCCTTGTCCTTGTGGATGATCAGCGACAGGGCGTCGACCACCTCGCCGTTGATCATGATGTTGAGGCGTACCAGCTCACTCTGGCGGTAGTCCAGCAGTTCGTAGTCGAGCGACGCGTACCCTTTGGTGATCGATTTCAGGCGGTCGTAGAAGTCGAGGACCACCTCGTTGAGCGGCAGCTCGTAGACCACCATGACGCGGGTCGGGGTCAGGTACTTGATCTCGCGCTGCACGCCGCGCTTCTCCTCGCACAGGGCGAGGATGCCCCCCACGAATTCGTTCGGGACGTGGATCGAGGCCAGGATGAACGGCTCCTCGACGTAGGCGATCTCCTGGGTGGGCGGGAGCTGGTTCGCGCTCTGGATATGGACCATGTTGCCGTCGGTGCCGTGCACGCGGTAGACGACGGTGGGGGCGGTGGTGATCAGTTCGAGGTTGAACTCGCGCTCCAGGCGCTCCTGGATGATCTCCATGTGCAACAGACCCAAAAAGCCGCAGCGGAAGCCGAAGCCGAGCGCGAGCGAGGTTTCGGGGTCGTAGGAGAAGGAGGAGTCGTTCAGCTTGAGTTTCGCCAGCGCGTCGCGCAGGCTCTCGTACTGCGAGGTGTCGATCGGGTAGAGCCCGGAGAACACCATCGGCTTCACTTCCTTGTAGCCGGGGAGCGCAGCGTCGCACGGGTTGTGCACCAGGGTGACGGTGTCGCCTACCTTGGCGTCGGCCACTTCCCTGATCCCGGCGATGATGAAACCTACCTCGCCGGCGGTAAGCGCCGCCACTTCGCGCATGTCGGGAGAGAAGACGCCGGCCTTCAGCACCTCGTAGTTCTTCCGGTTCGACATGAGCTGGATCTTGTCGCCCTTTTTCACGGTGCCGTCCACGATGCGCACCAGAATGATGACCCCCTGGTACTGGTCGTACCACGAGTCGAACAACAGCGCCTTGAGCGGCTTGTTGGGGTCACCCTGCGGCGGCGGGATCTTCTTGACGATCTCTTCCAGGATCTCCTTGGTGCCGATCCCTTCTTTCGCGCTGGCGAGCACGGCGTCATGGGTGTCGAGGCCGATGATCTCTTCGATCTCCGCCTTGACCCGCTCCGGTTCGGCGGCGGGGAGGTCGATCTTGTTCAGCACCACGAAGACCTCGAGGTTCGCGTCCAGGGCCAGGTACACGTTGGCCAGGGTCTGCGCCTCGACCCCTTGGGAGGCGTCCACCACCAGCAGGCCGCCTTCGCAGGCGGTCAGCGAGCGGGAGACCTCGTAGGTGAAGTCGACGTGTCCCGGGGTGTCGATCAGGTTGAGGACGTAATCCTTGCCGTCTTCGGCCCGGTAGTTGAGACGGACGGTCTGGGCCTTGATGGTGATGCCGCGTTCCCGTTCCAGGTCCATCTTGTCGAGGAACTGGTCCTGCTTCTCGCGTGCGGAGAGGGTGCCGGTGAATTCGAGAAGACGGTCGGCGAGGGTGGATTTGCCGTGATCGATGTGGGCGATGATGGAAAAATTGCGGATATGCTCGAGTACCATATTGTCCTTTATCGGGCGGAGATTAACTCATGAAATATATAGATTCGACCTCTGATTGTAAAGTTATTTCTGGGGCTTTGAGCCGCAGCGCCGGCTGTCGTCGCGAGGGCGGTATTTCCACCTTGTTTGGGTGGAAATGCGTTGCTTTTGCCCGCGCCTTGCAGGTATAAAGGGAGCCGCAAAGAGCCACGTCTGTGCTCGCTGAAGCGGTCGGTTTGAACCCGCAGTGCGTTAGGAGAGGATATGGGGCTGTATCGAGAAGTGATCAAGCATGAAGTTTTCCCGGCGCTGGGGTGCACCGAGCCGATCGCCGTTGCCTATGCCGCGAGCCTCGCTGCGGCGCAACTGGACGGGGAACTGGAGCGGGTGACGGTGAGCGCCGATGCCGGCGTTTTCAAGAACGGCTTCGCCGTTACCGTCCCGGAGACCGGCGGGGTGAAGGGCAACGTGATCGCGGCCGCGCTGGGGGCGCTGATCGCCCGCCCGGAGCTGAAGATGGAGATCCTCTCTGGGACGCGGCCGGAGTTGTTGCAACAGGCGAAGCTGCTGGTGTCCGGTGGGCAGGCCTCGGTATCCCTGGCCGAGGCGCAGCGAGGCTTCTACATCGACGTCACCGTGGAGAAGGGGGGCAGAGTGGCGCGGGCCGTGCTGGCCGGCGGTCACACCAACCTGGTGCGGTTGGAGCGCGACGGCACCGTTCTTTTGAGCAGCGAACAGGAACAGGGGGGCGAGGACAGTCACCAGTACCGCGCAGCACTGAAGGAGATGACGCTGGCCCAGTTGGTGGACCTGCTGGAGGACGTGGACCAGGAGGACCTGGCCTACCTGAAGCGGGGCGTGGAGATGAACCTGCGGGTCGCCGAGGCAGGGAAGGCGCTCACCAAGGTGGGCTACTACGTCGAGGAACTGGTGCGCAAAGGCTTTCTCCTCTCCGACGTGGTCTCTTCCAGCAAGATCCTCACCGCCTCCGCCTCGGATGCACGCATGGCGGGGCTCTCCTACCCGGTCATGTCCAGCGGCGGCAGCGGCAACCAGGGCATCGTGGCCATCCTGGTCCCCTATAACGTGGGGCTCTTCTTCCGCATCCCGGAGGAGACCATCTTGAAGAGCATCGCGCTTTCGCACCTGGTGAACGCCTACATCAAGTGCCACACCGGCGACCTGGCACCCATCTGCGGCTGCGCCATCGCGGCCGGGGTCGGCGCCGCGGTCGCTATCGTGTACCAGCAGGCGGGCAAGGACCTCGCCAAGATGAACCTGGCCGTGAACACCATCATCTCCGACATCGGGGGGATGCTTTGCGACGGCGCCAAGGGGGGGTGCGCGCTGAAGGTCGTCAGCTCTACCGATGCTTCCATCCGCGCCGCCTACATGGCGCTTTCCGGCCATGGCATCACTGAGGAAGAGGGTTTCGTGGGGAGGAGCGCGGAGGAGACCATCCGCAACCTGAGCCGGATCACCGACCACGGCATGGCCCTTGCCGACCAGACCATGCTGCACATCATGCTGGAAAAGCAGGGTGGCTCGTCCACGTAGCACATCCCTGTTCCCCTGGTGCTCCATCGGCGCAGTCCGAGGTGCATCACCAAGGTCGCCGGCAACGGTAGTGCCTTCCCAACCTTGAAACGAAAACGGCGGCCGAATGAGGATTGACTCCCCATCAGGCCGCCGTCTTTCGTGTCAGCGTGTAATGTAATCAGGCCAGCCTGAATTGACCGACCAAGCGCTGCAGGTCCTGCGAGAGAGAAGCGAGGTTGCTGGCGGCGTTGGCGCAGGTATGCGCTCCTCGAGAGGTCTCCTGCACCACATCGGTGATCTGCATGATGTTGTTGGTGATCTCGCCCGTGGTCGCCGTCTGCTCCTCGGCCGCCGTGGCGATCTGGTTCACCTGCTCGGTAACCTCGCTGATCTGCCTCAAGATCTCCTGCAGCGACTCACCCGATTTGGCCGCCTCGCGGGTGCCGTTTTCCACCTCGCGCACGCCTTCCTCCATGGCTCCCACGGCATCGCGGGTTTCACTCTGGATCGACTTGATCATCTCGCCGATTTCGCGGGTGGCGCGGGTGGTGCGCTCGGCCAGTGCCCGCACCTCGTCCGCCACCACGGCAAAGCCGCGTCCCTGCTCGCCGGCCCGCGCCGCCTCGATGGCGGCGTTCAGCGCCAGGAGGTTGGTCTGGTCCGCGATATCTTCGATGGTCCCTATGATGGCGCCGATCTGGTCGCTGCGCTCGCCCAGCCCTGCCACGGTCGCCGCCGACGTCTTCACCTGATCCGCGATCCTGCTCATTACCTGCACGGTCTGCTCGACGACGGCCCTTCCTGCCTGGGCACGACCGGTTGCCTGCTCGCCGCCCTCGGCCGCCCGGTGGCAGCTCTGCGCGATGTCCGCGGAGGTGGCCGCCATCTCCTCGCTGGCGGTGGCCACGGTGCTGGTCTGGGACGCGACCTCCTCGGCCCCGGTGGCGATCTGCTCCGAGGTGCTGTGCAGGTCGTTGGCCGCGGAGGCGACCTGGAGGCTGTTGGCCACCACCTGGTTCATGGTCTCGTTTAATTTCTGCGCCATCTCGTTCACTTCCGCTGCCAGCATCCCCATCTCATCGCGGGTCGTGATGCTGGAGCGGGCGGTGAGGTCGCCGCCCGCCACCTGGGCCAGGGTGTCGAAGACCATCTGGAGCGGCTTGCTGATGGAGTTGGCAATGAGCAGACCCACCAGTCCCATGAACAGTGCGGCAACTGCGGTAAGGACCACCATGAAGATCTGCGAGGAGTGATAGGCCGCCAGATCGCGCTCATACAGGTCCTTGGCGTCCTTCTCGTTGCCCGCCACCAGTTCGCTGATCGCATCCGCCGGTTTCTTGTAGAGCGGCGCAACGGAGCCGGTTGCGAAGGCTACGGTTTCCTTGCGTGCTTCGACATTACCCACGCTTTGCTGGGTCATCTGCTGCAGCTTGGTTCCTTGCACCAGGTATTCGTCGTATCCCTGTTTGAACACGGCGATCAGGCGCTTCTCGTTGGCATCCAGATTGTATTTCAGAAACCTCGCTCGCGTTTCCTCGATACGCTGCTTTCGTACTTCTAAGTCGTCAGCCCTTGCCTTGATCAGGGTCGGATCCTCGAGCAGCATCATGTAAACCAGGTCCAGCCTGATCGCCAGAAGATCGTTCTTCATATCATTGAGCATGGCAACATGGATAACGGATGTGTTCATGTCCTCTTGATCCGCAGAGAGGGCCCCCATCTTCTGCAGGCTTGCTCCCGCTATGAGGACCAGCGTGACTACCGCGATGGCTACGAGGCAAAGAGACTTGGTTTTTACTTTCAGGTTCATCCAATAATTCATAGCAAGCTCCTTCTTGGTTTGCCCAAATCAGGCTTTCTGCAAAGATAGATAATGATATCGGTTCATCTGTGAGCGAACTTGAGAACGAATTGGTAAACTTCTATACAAGAGGAAAACAATGGAATCGATGTTGTCAGCGGATGCACCCGTGCTAAAGTTTGCAGTCGTCACGAAAGGCGAGTTTTCCACACTTGACACAAAAGGAGCAGCGTATGTCTCTTCATAGCGACGTGATCCCTTCGTACAACCCTCCAGACTTCCGCCGCCCCAAGCTGGCGGCTGCGCCGGCGGCCAAGACCGCGCCCGCACCCGCCGACGGCGTGCTCCCGGAGAACTACCATGCCACGTCGAACCACCCGGAGTACGTGCATCTCGGGGGAGGGGAGTGGCTGCTCGCGCCGCAGAGCCGGATGGACTGCGTCATGGTCCTGCGTGACAGGGAGATCGACGTGGTGGAGCCGCGCCGGGTGCGCCGGGGCGACCAGGTGGTGATCGGGCGGACCGAGAACGGCGAGGAGGGGATCTATCTCCATATCGGCGGCTTTTTGAATCTCGCGGAGCCCTTTGCCGACAAGTTCTCCTTCCGAAGCCGCGGCACCAGGGAGACCCCGTTTTCCCGCTCCTATGACGAGCTGTACCAGGTGCTGCGCCACGATCGCGACCACGGCTACATCGTCTGGGTCTTGGGACCGGCGGTGGCCTTCGACATGGATTGCCGGAACGCCATGCAGGGGCTGATCGAGGCGGGCTACTGTCACGCGCTCCTGGCGGGCAATGCCCTGGCCACCCACGACCTCGAGGCGGCGCGCTTTCGCACCGGACTGGGGCAGAACATCTACACCCAGGCCATCATGCCCATGGGGCACTACAACCACCTGGACATCATCAACCAGGCGCGCCAGGCCGGCGGCATCCCGCAGACCATCGAGAAGCTGGGGCTCGATGACGGCATCATGTACGCCTGCACCAAAAAGAAGATCCCCTTCGTACTGGCCGGCTCCATCCGCGACGACGGACCGCTGCCGGAGGTGATCCCCGATGCCTACCAGGCCCAGGACGCGATGCGGGTGCACGCCAGGAAGGCGACCACGGTCCTCGCCATCGCGACCCAACTGCACTCCATCGCCTTCGGCAACATGGTGCCGAGCTACCGGGTCGAGGGCGACGGGCGGGTAAGGCCGGTTTATTTCTACGTGGTGGATATGGCGGAGTTCTCGGTGGACAAGCTCGCCAACAGGGGATCGGCGCAGGCGGTGGGGCTTTTGACCAACGCGCAGGACTTCGTGGTGAACCTTTGGAACCACTTGAAGAAGCTCGGATAAGAGAAAGGCACACGTCATGGAAAACGGCATCAGGATGATAGGGGTACCGGTCGATCTGGGGCAGGAGCAGCGCGGCGTGGATCTGGGGCCGGGCGCGCTGCGCTATGCGGGGCTTTCGGCGCGGCTGTCGGAATTGGGTTACATCGTGGAGGACATCGGCAACCTGCCCGTGCCGGTGCGGGACGTGCTGGGTGCGGAACGGGAGCTGCGCTACCTCCCATCCATCCGGCAGGTCTGCGATACGGTGTACCAGGCCGGGCGCAGCGCCGTGACACAGGGGGTTATGCCCATCTTCATGGGGGGGGACCACTCCATGGCGATCGGTTCCATCGGCGGGGTGACCGACGAGGAGCCGTCGGCGGTGATCTGGGTGGACGCCCATGGCGATTACAACACCCCCGAGAGCACCCTGACCGGCAATATCCACGGCATGGCGCTGGCGGCCCTTCTGGGAGAGGGGTTCCCGGAGCTGGTCAACGTGGGGCGGGTCGGGGCGAAGCTGCACGCCTCGGACATCATCCTGATCGGGCTGCGTGAGCTCGATCCCCAGGAGAAGCTGCGTCTGCGCGGCTCGGGCATCAAGGCCTACACCATGCGCGACATCGACGAGCGGGGGATGGCCGCCATCGCGCACGAAGCGCTGGGCCGCCTGGCCCACCGCACCCGCCTGCACGTAAGCCTCGACCTGGACGGGCTGGACCCGCTCGAGGTGCCGGGGGTGGGTACCACCGCGCCGGGGGGGATCACCTACCGGGAAGCGCAGCTGTTGATGGAGATCATCGCCGACTCCGGGCTGCTACGTTCGATGGACATCGTGGAGATCAACCCCATCCTCGATCACAGCAACCGGACCGCCAAGATCGCAGTCGAGCTGGCCGCATCCGCCTTCGGGGCCTCCATCCTGTAGCGGCGCATACGGCTGGAAAACAAAAAAGCCTGCCCCGGTCGGGGCAGGCTTTTCTTATATAGAGGTATGCCGCCATGGCGGCGGCTTCAGCTGCCGAGGTTATGGTGCTTTACCACCGACAGTTTGTCCGCGATGAACATGTAACCTTTTTCGTACTTGGTGAACCTTCCGGTCGCCCTGATCTCGTCACCGACTTTCGGCGGCTGCGCCGGGTACTTCACCGGGATGTAGACTTTCTCGCATCCGTTTTTGCACAGCGCCTCTTTGAGATCCATGACGCCGATCACCGCTTTGTCGTACTGCGAGAAGCCGGCCATGACACCGGCAAGCGTGATGGTTTCGGTGAAGATCTGGGGATTGTTGCCGATCTCGCCAACGGTGACGGTTTTTACCTGTCCCACCTTGCTCACTGTCAGGGCCAGTGCCACGCCGAGGACGAGGGCTACCGCAATGATTACTGCCTTATTCACGCTCTTTCTCCTGGATTTTGTGCCTGTGCTGCGAGGCAGGCTCCCGTCGCTGTTTTACGTCGGTTACTTTAAGAAGTTTTAGTGATTTTTGTCAAGATGAAAAGCCTGATTCAATCGGTAAAACCGCTGGTTCAGTTGCTGTGACTGTGTGCCCATCGCCGCGGGCAAAAATAAAGCCCGCGTTCTCCTCTGAGAGACACGGGCTTTATGAATCCGGCCCAGGGCACGGCCTCACGGCTTTAGTACCCGGGCACCACCACTTCGAGGTGACCGTCGTTGGGGCAGAAGATGAGGCCATGCACCGGCACGTCCTTGGGGATCAGCGGGCTGTTGCGGATGATCCCGGTGACACGCTCCACGTTCTCCTCCGGGCAGCTGAAGGCGCCCACCCACTGGCCGAGATCGGGGTCCAGGGCCTCGATGGCGGCCGGATCGACACCGCGCTCCACCATCTTTTCCTTGAGCTGCTGCACGTCCACGGACCCCATGCCGCAATCCTTGTGGCCGATCACGAAGATCTCCTCGACGCCGAGCAGGAACACCGCGGCCACGAGGCTGCGGATCACGCCGCCGTTGGGATCGACCAGCGTGTTGCCCGCGTTCTTGATCACCTTGGCGTCGCCGCGCTTGATCCCCATGGCGGGCTCGAGGAAGTCGACCAGCCGGGTGTCCATGCAGGTGAAGATGGCAAGCTGCTTCTTGGGATCTTTGGGAAGGGGAGGAAAGGCTCCGGGACGGACGAATCTTTTATTGTGGGTCAGGACTTTATCGAGAAGAGTCATTGTTCTCCGTTTCCTTGGTAGTTAGATGTGCAAAACGGTTTTTTAAGCCGAAACTCCGCTCAAGTCAAGGAAAAGCGGCCTCCGCCCGGTATA
Source organism: Geomonas oryzisoli (assembly GCF_018986915.1). Taxonomy (NCBI): domain Bacteria; kingdom Pseudomonadati; phylum Thermodesulfobacteriota; class Desulfuromonadia; order Geobacterales; family Geobacteraceae; genus Geomonas; species Geomonas oryzisoli. Next base: position 2,561,820 of record NZ_CP076723.1, on the reverse strand, counting down.
CGTGCGGAGGCCGCTCTGGCTAGGCGTTCTGCACGTCCACGACCGCGATGGCGGCCATGTTGACGACGTCGTTGACGTCATCGCCGCGCTGCAGCACGTGCACCGGCTTGTTCATCCCCATGAGGATGGGGCCGATGGCCTCGGCGCCACCCAGGCGGCGCAAAAGCTTATAGCAGATGTTGCCGGAGTTGAGGTCCGGGAAGATGAGCACGTTGGCCGGGGTCTTCAGTTTGGAGAAGGTGAAGCCGTCCAGAAGCTCGGGGACCACGGCGGTGTCGGCCTGCATTTCCCCTTCGACGATCAGGTTGGGTGCGCGCTCCTTGACCAGTTCCACGGCGCGCTTCACCTTCCTGGTCTGCGGGTGGTCCACAGAGCCGAAGTTGGAGAAGGAGAGCATGGCGATGCGCGGCTCGACCCCCAGCATGGCGACCTTCTCGGCGGCGAGGATGGCGGTTTCGGCCAGTTCCTCGGCGGTGGGGTCGATGGTCACCGTAGTGTCGGCGAGGAAGTAGACCTCCTTTTTGAACACCATCATGTAGAGGCCGTGCACGCTGGAAAGGCCGGCCTGCTTGCCGAGCACCTGGAGCGCCGGACGGATGGTCTCGGGATAGTGGGTGTCGATGCCGCCCAGGAGGGTGTCGGCGTGCCCTTGGGCAACCATCATGGTGGAGAACTGCACGCGCGACTTGCGGCGCATGATGCGCTGGCATTCCGAGAGGGTGAGTCCCTTTCTCTGGCGCCGGCGATAGAGTTCCTGGGCGTACTCGTCGGTGTGCTCGCTCTCGGTCGGGTCGACGATGGGGACGTCGAGATCGAGATTCAGGTCGTCCATCTTCTGCTGGATCTTCTTCTTGTCCCCCACCAGGACCGGCTGGGCGATCCCTTCTTCCACCAGGATCTGGGCGGCGCGCAGGATCTTCTCGTTGTCACCCTCGGGGAAGACCACCTTTTTGGGGTCGCTCTTCGCCTTGTTGATGATGGTGCGCATGATCTCCTTGGAGCGCCCCTGGGTCGACTCCAGCTGCTCGATGTATTTCGACATGTCCTCAATGGGCTGGCGCGCCACGCCGGTGTCCATGGCCGCCTGGGCGATGGCCGGCGCCACGTGCAGGAGGACGCGCGGGTCGAAGGGCTTCGGGATGATATAGTTCACGCCGAAGGAGAACTTCTCGTTGCCGTAGGCCTTGGAGACGGAGTCGGGGACCTCCTCCTGGGCGAGCTTCGCCAGCGCGTGCACCGCGGCCAGCTTCATCTCCTCGTTGATGGCCGTGGCGCGGACGTCGAGCGCACCGCGGAAGATGAAGGGGAAGCCGAGCACATTGTTGACCTGGTTGGGATAGTCGCTTCGGCCGGTGGCCATGATCACGTCGCCGCGCACCGCGTGCGCTTCCTCCGGGGTGATTTCCGGGTCGGGGTTGGCCATGGCGAAGATGATCGGGTTGGGCGCCATGCTGCGGATCATCTCAGGGGTGAAGGCCCCTTTGGCGGAAAGGCCGAAGAGAACATCGGCGCCTTTGGCAGCCTCCTCCAAGGTGCGGAACGTGGTGTCGGCGGCGAAGAGTTCCTTGTACTTGTTCATCCCCTCCACGCGTCCCTTGTAGATGACCCCCTTGGTGTCGCACATGATCATGTTGTTGGGTTTGACGCCCAGGGCGATGGCGAGCTTGGCGCAGGAGTTGGCCGAGGCGCCGGCGCCGTTCACCACGATGCGGATGTCCTCGATCTTCTTGCCGGTAAGCTGCAGCGCGTTCAGAAGGGCGGCCGAGGAGATGATGGCGGTGCCGTGCTGGTCGTCGTGGAAGACCGGGATGTTCATGGTCTTTTTCAGCTCTTCCTCGATGTAGAAGCACTCGGGCGCCTTGATGTCCTCCAGGTTGATGCCGCCGAAGGTCGGCTCCAGGAGCTGGCACGCCTTGATGATCTCGTCCGGGTTCTCGGTGTTCAGCTCGATGTCGAAAACGTCGATATCGGCGAAGCGCTTGAAGAGGACGCCTTTCCCCTCCATGACCGGTTTGCCGGCCAGCGCCCCCAGGTTGCCCAGGCCCAGCACCGCGGTGCCGTTGGAGACGACCGCGACCAGGTTCCCCTTCGCGGTGTACTTGTAGGCGTCGTCGGGGTTCTCCTGGATGGCGAGGCAGGGCTCGGCGACACCCGGCGAGTAGGCAAGCGACAGGTCTGCCGCGGTCTGGCACGGTTTGGTGGCAATAACTTCTATCTTCCCTTTTCTACCATTGGAGTGGTAGTCGAGTGCTCCCAGTTTCTTGCTCATGTACGTCCTCCTTTGATCCACAGGATGAGCGGCTGCCCGCCATTGAATCTGTTCTGCTTGTGATTTATTTCGTCACGACCACCAGAACCCTCACCTCTTTGCCGTCGTGGCTCAGAAGCCGGTGCCCGATGCTCGATTCGAAATAGAGGGAATCCCCTTCGTGCAGGGTGATCTTCTTGTCGTCCAGGAGAAAATCGGCGTTGCCTTTCATGACGTAGATGAACTCCTCGCCGTCATGGCTGTATGTGTTGGCCTCCGGCGCCTTCTCGGTCAGGGTGACCATGAAGGCGTCCATCTTCTTGTTCTGCTTGTAGAAGGAGAGGGATTCGTAGAAGTACCCCTGCTTGGTCCCCTCCTTGGAGATCACCCGGGGCACGATGCGCCGTTCGTGCGCGCGCACCACCTCCCACTTGCGGTCATCCTCGTCCTCGCTGAACAGTTGGGCCAGCTTGATGTCGAAGAACTTGGCGATCTTCGAGAGGGTGGCTATCGGGGGGGAAACGTTGTCGTTCTCGATCTGCGAGATCAGGGCCGGGGAGAAACCGGTCTCGTTGGCCACCGCCTGCAGGGTAAGTTTCCGGGCCTGTCGCAGTTTCTTCAGTCTCGACCCGATGTTGTACTCTGACATGCGCTGCTCCTGTGGCGAATAATCCACCGTTTTACTTCGGCTAAAATTATTCAGTTTTGGTAAAAAGTCAATTTAAATAGTGAAAACAAGAAAAAATTAATCCTATCGATAACGCCGCGAGGTGACTGAGGGTAGCACGTCCGGCGGCCTTCAGGCAAGGGTGCTTTGGGGGTAGGGTCAATCGTTTTACCCTGTTTTAAAATCGCGTTTACTGTTATCGAACCGACGCGTCTGTAAAGGTTCTTCGGAGAGTTCCGGGAGCATGGATAGTGACACCTGCGAAGCGCCGAACGTGCACCAGGGTGCCCCCCTTTGCGAAGGGGGGGCAGGGGGGGATTTGCTTTTGATCTCGTTCCCAAGGTCCGCCTTGGGAACGCAAAGCATCTCCGAAGCTCCAACCTCCCTCGGATGCAAAGCTGGAGCTTTGCGCCATATGAGTTCCCACGCTGGAGCTTGGGAACCAGGAGAACCACAAGGGGGAAGGGAACGGCAGAGCCCTCACCGCCCTTCGGGCACCCTCTCCCGCAGGGAGAGGGGACGGGCAAGGGTGGTCGCTAAAATGTTGAGAAAGAAGGTTAGGCGGGTGAGCTCAGGAGATGCTTTTGTTCAACTCCTCGAGCAGGGCCTTGAGGTCGGCCTTGTGCACGGTGGCGCCGTGCTCCAGTTGCTCGAAGTCGGCGATCTGGCAGTCGTAGCAGTCCAGGCCGTAACGCTCGAAGACGGGGAGGGTTTGCGGGTAGCGCCTGAGGATTTCGCTGATGGTCATATCCTTGCTGATCATACGGCCTCCTGTGACAGTCCTGCGGGAATAAAAAAAAGGCGCTGCTGTCCGCAAGCGCCTTTTCTGTTATTGAACGTGATCTACCTGGCAGCCGGGCATGTCAGCGCCCCGGCCTGAACTTCGCGTCCAGGGCGCCCTGCACCAGCGGCGGCACCAGCTTGTCCACCGGACCGTTCAGGTGACTCACCTCTTTCACGATGGAGGAGGAGAGGTAGCTGTAGGGGACCGAGGTCATCATGAACAGCGTCTCCACCTCGCGGGTGATGTTGCGGTTCATCTGCGCCAGCTGGAACTCGAACTCGAAGTCGGAAACCGCCCGCAGACCGCGGATGACCACGGTGGCGCCGGCGCGGCGCACATAGTCGACCAAGAGCCCCTCGAAGGTCTCCACCCGCGCCTGCGGGCGGTCCTTCAGGATCTCGGTGAGCATGTCGATCCGCTCCTGGACCGTGAACAGGGCGTTCTTCTCGGAGTTTCTGGCAACGGCCACGATCACGCCGTCGAAGATCTTGAGGGCGCGGTCGATGATGTCCAGATGGCCGTAGGTTACGGGGTCGAAGGAGCCGGGATAGACAGCCACTCTCAAGGGCACGGTTCACCTCTGTCGGAAAGGGTCAGGAAGGAGAGGGCGGTGTCGCCGTAGATGCGGCGCTCGCTTTCAGCCAGCCTGCCGAAACGGGTTGGTACATCCTCTTTGGCGGAGAACTCGGCGACCACGGTGGTGCCGGCATCGATGAGCGGCGAGGTCGACAGCAACTCCAGCAACCTTTGCGTGTGCCCCTCGGCGTAGGGTGGGTCGAGGAACACCAGGTGGAAGGCCGCCTCGCCGCGGGAGAGCCATCTTACCGCCGCGGCGGCTTCCTGCACCACGACCTTGGCCCGGTCGGAGAGCCTGGTCCCTTCCAGGTTCTTGCGGATCAGCTCCGCGGACTCCCGGTGCGAGTCGATGAACACCGCGCTTTCCGCGCCACGGCTGAGCGCCTCGATGCCGAGGTTGCCGGTGCCGGCGAAGATGTCCAGTACCCGCATGCCCGACAGGTCACCCAGGCGACTCACCAGGATGCTGAAGAGCGCCTCCTTGACGCGGTCCGCGGTCGGGCGTACCCGCTGGTTTTTGGGGGCCAAAAGCTGGCGGCCGCGGGCGCTTCCCGCGATCACCCGCATGAAGAGCATCTCCGGTTTAGGTACGTCATAAAAAGAACAACTCCCTCTTCTGCACAGGGTCTGATCCTGTGGCAGCGTGTCGGGCGGCAGGTGTGTATGACATTACGCCGCAAGCTGCTCTATTAGCACGATGGATGGATAAGGTCAATCAAGTTTGCTGTTGACAGGGTTGGCGGCCAGTATATAAATTACCTACTTTTAACTGACTTGAGCAGGGGGGCGGATGAAAGAGGGCAATGCCTTGGAGCGCAGCGACCTGGCCGGCTATGCGGCCACCAGTGCCACATCCCGCGGACGCAAGTACCATGAGGAATTCAGGGACAACCGTCCCGCTTTCGAACGGGATCGCGACCGCATCATCCACTGCGCCGCCTTCAGGCGCCTGGAGTACAAGACCCAGGTCTTCGTCAACCACGAAGGGGATTACTACCGCACCCGCCTCACCCATTCGCTCGAAGTGGCCCAGATAGGGAAGGGGATCGCGAGGAGGCTCGGGCTTAACGAAGAGCTGACCGAGGCGCTCGCCCTCGCCCACGATCTCGGGCACACCCCCTTTGGGCACACCGGGGAGGAGGTGCTGAACCGCCTGATGGACGGGTGCGGCGGCTTCGAGCACAACCTGCAGTCACTGAGGGTGGTGGACGAACTGGAGGAGCGTTACCCCGGCTTCAACGGCCTCAACCTCTCCTGGGAGGTGCGCGAAGGCATCGCCAAGCATTCCTCCCCCTACGATTCCCCCGCCCCGATCTTCGCCGAATTCCTCCCCGGAACCGTCCCGACCATAGAGGCGCAGCTCATCAACTTCGCCGACGAGATCGCATACAACAACCACGACATCGACGACGGCCTGAAGTCCGGGTACATCAATCTTGGCCAGCTCAAGAAAGTGGAGCTCTGGAACGTGGTGCACGAGGGGATCATGTCCAGATACCCCGACATGGACGTCGAGCGGGGCGTATGCCAGACCGTGAGCGCCCTGATCGGTGTGCTGATCAACGATCTTGTGCAGACCACGGCGGAGAACCTTGCCAAGCTGAAGATCGAGAGCCAGGAGGACCTGAGAAGGGTGAACGTCCCGGTGGTCAGTTTCAGCCCCGCCATGACCGAACGCAACGCGCAGCTCAAGCGCTTCCTGTTCCAGAACCTGTACCGCCACTACAAGGTCGAGAGGATGCGGGTCAAGGCCGAGCGCTACCTGGCCGAATTGTTCGAGGTCTACCTGAAACATCCGACGCTGCTCCCCATGAAGCACCAGGTGAAGATGGAGCGTGAAGGGCGCGAGCGGGTGATCTGCGACTATATCGCCGGCATGACCGACCGCTTCGCACTGGACGAGTTCAAGAGGCTGTTCGAGCCATACGAGAGGGTCTGACACTGGAGTGGGCGACACTGTATCTGTAAACAGAAAAAGTGCAATTCTGTGACTTGATCCTTAGATGAAAGCTGTGATAATTACGCGCTCAGGGAAAACAATACGGTTGAGGTGATCTGAATGGCTTATCTTGAATGGAGTGATGCACTGAGCGTAAAGGTTAAGGAGATTGACGATCAGCACAAGAAGCTGGTGGAGATGTTGAATTCGCTGCACGACGCGCACATGGCGCGGGCGGGAAAGGAGGCGCAGAAGGAAATCATCGCCTCCATGGTGACCTACGTCACCAGCCATTTCCAGAGCGAAGAGGCTTACATGCAAAGACTGCAGTACCCGGAGTTCCAGGCACACAAGAGAGAGCACGAAGAATTTGCGGCCAAGGCGCTGGACCTGAAAAACCGGGTCGACAACCAGGGGCTCATCTTCACGGCCGAGATCCTGGAATTCCTCAAGCGCTGGCTGCAGGACCATATCCTGGGGACGGACATGAAGTACTCGGCCCTGTTCAACGCGTCCGGGCTGCGCTAGTTCGTTCCTTTTTGAAATTAAAAAGCCTCCCCGGTGTCCGGGGAGGCTTTTTGTTGAGGGGACTTGCTCCGCCAGGTGGCTGTCCCCTTAGTGCTGGGTGGCTGGCTGAAAGGAGCGTTCTGCTAAAGGGGCAGGCACCTAACGGAGCCAGTCCCTTCTGCCGCGCTTACTTTCCCTTGGGAAGCTCCAGTTTCGGCTCCTTGGCCGGCTTGTAGAGCAAGAGGGTGCGCCCCAGCACCTGCGCCAGTTCCGCCTCGCAGGCGGCGCAAAGCTCTTCGGCCACGCTGTGGCGATCCATGAGGCAACTCTCGAGCACCTTCACCTTGATCAGTTCGTGGCTGGCCAGCGCCTCCACGGTCTCCTTGATGAGTGCTTCGCTGACGTCGCTCTTGCCCACCTGGATCACCGGCTTCAGGCCGTGGCCGAGTGCGCGGAGAAACCTCTTCTGCTTTCCTGTCAACATCACTTCTTCCTTTGTACCCATGCAGCGAGCCGGGGCAGGCCCGGTACTGTCTGCAAAAAGTCAGTATTATTCCGAAAACGGTGCGAGCTTTATAGCATTTTGACCTCGGTATGGCAAGGACGGCGAGGGCGGTCGAATTGAGAGCAGGAGAACTCCCGGAGCGGAAGTGGTATGTCCCGGCATCGCTGAGCCAGACACAGGTACTGTAGCTGTAGATTTGTAAGTGAATCTTAATCGGATTCCGTCTGTTTACGGCTTCCTTTTCCTTGACTCCGATGAGCCTCGATGCTACTTTGTCTCAAATTTATCCGATGCCTTTTAAATTAGCCCCGTGAGGTTAGCAAAGGTGAAGCATAAAGCACTCTTTTACTATCAAAAGGAAGAGCCTTTTCGCCCACCTGCGCGGAAAGGCTCTTTTTAATTACGCGCCCAGGCGCGGCACCAAAACCGATTCACGACAGGCGCTTACGCCGATGACAGGGGGTTCTTATGGCTGAAAACACTGTGATACTGGATGGCACCGGCGTTAAAAGGGCCCTGACCAGGATAGCCCATGAGGTGCTCGAGAAGAACAAGGGCGTCGAGGGACTCGTGCTGGTGGGCATCAGGACCGGCGGCGTGCACCTGGCCCAGGAGCTCGGCACCCGGCTGAGCGAGATCGAAGGGGTCGAGGTTCCGGTCGGCGCCGTGGACATCACCATGTACCGCGACGACATCAAGGGGCACCATGAGCACCTTCCGGTCGGCAAGACCGAGCTTCCCTTCTCCGTGGAAGGTAAGAAGGTGGTGCTGGTGGACGACGTCCTCTTCACCGGCCGCACCATTAGGGCCGCCATGGACGCCATCTTCGACCAGGGGCGTCCCTCGTGCATCCAGCTTGCCGTACTGGTGGATCGCGGGCACCGCGACCTTCCCATCCGTGCCGACTTTGTCGGTCGCAACGTGCCGACCAGCCGCAGCGAGAACATCATGGTCGCCTTTGACGCGGACAACAAGCCGACGGAAGTGATCCTGCAGAAATAAACTGTTTCCTCCCCCCCTCCCTTGACGGGAGGGGGCAGGGGGGTGGGCGAAGCTGCCAACTGTTACGCTGATGGCGCCTTCCCCCCCACCCTAACCCTCCCCCGCAAGGGGGGAGGGAGCTGTGCATGTGATTCTCTGATCGTTTTCAACGTGCCACGTAACGGTGCGTGGCGCAAAACTAGTTTCTGGGGGGGGACCATGGGTTTCAGGCACAAAGACATCATCGCCCTGAAGGATCTGACCAAAGAGGAGATCGAACTGCTCCTCGACACGGCGGACAACCTAAGCGAGATCAACCAGCGGGACATCAAGAAAGTGCCGACTCTGCGCGGCAAGACGGTGATCAACCTTTTCTACGAGGCCTCCACCAGGACCCGTACCTCCTTCGAGATCGCTGCCAAGCGGTTATCCGCCGACGCCGTCAACATCACCGCGTCGACCAGTTCCGTGGTCAAGGGTGAGACCCTCTCCGACACCGCCGCCAACATCCTCGCCATGAAGCCCGATATCATCGTCATGCGCCACTCGGTGTCCGGCGCTCACGAGTACCTTGCCAAGCGCGTCTCCTGCTCCGTGATCAACGCCGGTGACGGCGCCCACGAGCACCCCTCCCAGGGGCTCCTCGACATGCTCACCATGCGCCAGAAGTTCGGTAAACTGGCCGGCCTGAAGGTCGCCATCGTCGGCGACATCACCCACAGCCGCGTGGCCCGCTCCAACATCTACGGCCTCACCACCATGGGCGCCCAGGTCTTTTTGGCCGGCCCGCCGACCATGATGCCCCCCGGTGTCGAGCGTTTGGGCAACGTCACCGTCTGCAAGGACATGCGCGAAGCTGTGGACCAGGCCGACGTGGTCATGATGCTCAGGATCCAGCTGGAGCGCCAGGGCAAGACCCTGCTCCCGAGCATGCGTGAGTACTCCCGCTACTTCGGCCTCAACCCCGCCGTGCTGGCCCTGGCCAAGAAAGATGCCATCGTCATGCACCCCGGCCCGATCAACCGCGGTGTCGAGCTCGCCTCCAGCGTGGCCGACTGTGACCAGTCCGCAATCCTGAAGCAGGTCGAGAACGGCGTGGCGGTCAGGATGGCCATGCTGTACCACGTCTGCGGCGGAGAGCCGGTGGAGTAACGAGAGGCCGTTCAACGTTCAACGTTCGATGTTAACCTCATCGCTTTGGTTGGACGCTGGACCCGAGTAAATCCTGCAGTGAACAAGCCGTTCCACGTCAGATGCCACAGGCAGGACGGCAACTTGAACGTTGAACGTTGAACCTTTTAACGGGTTTTAGGAGGGGTTAGAGATGAATCTTCTGATAAAAGGTGGGCGAGTGATCGATCCTTCGCAGGGGATCGACGAAACCATGGATGTGCTGATTGCCGACGGTGTGGTCCTCGAACTGGGGCAGGGAATCGCGGCGCCGGAAGGGACCCAGACCATCGACGCCTCCGGGCTCCTGGTCACCCCGGGCCTGATCGACATGCACGTGCACCTGCGCGATCCGGGCCTCGAGTACAAGGAAGACATCGCCACCGGGAGCCGCTCCGCTGCGGCAGGCGGTTTCACCTCGGTCGCCTGCATGCCGAACACCTCGCCCGTCATCGACAACAAGGCAGTCGCCAGCTACGTGGTCAACAAGGCGAAGAGCGAGGCCCTGGTCAACGTCTTCCCGATCGGCTCCATCACCAAGGGGAGCAAGGGGGACAGCCTCGCGGAAATGGGCGACCTGAAAGAGGCCGGCTGCGTCGCGGTCTCCGACGACGGCAAGCCGGTGTGCAACTCTGAACTGATGCGCCGCGCCCTCGAGTACGCCAAGGGGATCGGCATCACCGTAATCTCCCACTCCGAGGACCTCGCCCTGGTAGGTGAAGGGGTGATGAACGAAGGGTTCGTAGCTACCGAGCTCGGCCTGAAGGGGATTCCCTGGGCGGCCGAAAATATCGCGGTGGCCCGCGAGGTCTACCTCGCCGAGTTCGCCGCCGCGCCGGTGCACATCGCCCACATCTCCACCGCCGGTTCCGCGCGCATCATCCGCAACGCGAAAGCCCGCGGCGTCAAGGTGACCTGCGAGACAGCGCCGCACTACTTTACGCTTACCGACGACGCGGTGCGCGGCTACAACACCAACGCCAAGATGAACCCGCCGCTTAGAGGCGAGTCTGACGTGGCGGCCATGAAAGCGGGCCTCGCCGACGGCACCATCGACGCCATCGCCACCGACCACGCTCCGCACCACCCGGACGAGAAGGACGTCGAGTTCAACGTTGCGCTGAACGGCATCGTCGGCCTGGAAACCTCCCTGTCGTTGTCGCTGAAGCTGGTCGAGGAAGGGGTTCTCGATCTTAAAGGTCTGGTTTCGGTGATGTCGTGCAACCCCGCGAAGATCCTTGGGGTCGACCGCGGCACCCTGAGGGTCGGAGCGGTCGGCGACGTAACGGTCATCGACCCGGCCAAGGAGTGGCAGGTCGAGGCGGCCAAGCTGGAGTCGAAGTCGAAGAACTCGCCGTTCCTGGGGTGGAAGATGAAAGGGAAGGCGGTGTACACCGTCGTCAAGGGGCAGGTGGTGTACCAGGCGTAGTACTCCTCCCCCTGGAGGGGGGAGGTCGGGTGGGGGATGCTTGTAACGAGACGCTTCGCTCCCCCTCCCTGTCCCTCCCCCTCCGGGGGCGGGAACGTAACGCCGGGCATTGGTAACGAGAGAGTGATACGCGCGTGACGCGCGGCAGAAATATAACGGATTCGGGAGAAGATACATGAAAGCAGTGCTTGCTCTGGCGGACGGCCGGATTTTCAAAGGGAAGGCCTTCGGCGCAACGGGCGAAACCAGCGGCGAGGTGGTGTTCAACACCGCCATGTCGGGCTACCAGGAAGTGCTCACCGACCCCTCGTACAAGGGGCAGATGGTGACCATGACCTACACCCAGATCGGGAACACCGGGATAAACCCGGAGGACATCGAGAGCAACCAGCTCTACCTCTCCGGCTTCATCGTCCGGGAGTACCTCGACTGCTACTCCAACTACCGCGCCACCATGAGCCTGGACGCTTACCTGAAAGAGAACGGCGTCGTGGGCATCCAGGGGATAGACACCCGCGCCCTGACCCGGCACCTGCGCGACAAGGGCGCCCAGAACGGCATCATCTCCACCATCGACTTCGATCCGGAGAGCCTGGTGAAAAAGGCACGCGCCATCCCGTCCATGAGCGGCCTGGACCTCGCCACCGGCGTCACCTGCTCCGCCCCCTATCACTGGACCCAGGGGCTGTGGGACCTGCAGACCGGCTACCCGGAAGTCGACAAGAGGGATCTCAAGTACAAGGTGGTCGCCTACGACTTCGGCATCAAGCTGAACATCCTGCGCTGCCTGGTTTCCGCCGGCTGCGACGTGACCGTCGTCCCGGCCACGTTCCCGGCCGAATCGGCTCTCGCCATGAACCCGGACGGCATCTTCCTCTCCAACGGCCCGGGCGACCCGGAGCCGATGAAGGAAGTCATCGAGAACATCAAGAAGTTCGTGGGCAAGAAGCCGATCTTCGGCATCTGCCTCGGGCACCAGCTCCTGGGCCTTGCCCTGGGCGGCCGCACCATCAAGCTGAAGTTCGGCAACCACGGCTCCAACCTGCCGGTCATGGACATCGCCACCAAGAAGGTGGAGATCACCGCCCAGAACCACGGCTTCTCTGTCGACATCCTGTCGCTCTCCAACGTGGCCGGTCTCGCTCACGAGAACCTGAACGACCAGACCGTCGAGGGAATGGCGCACAAGACGCTCCCCATCTTCTCGGTGCAGCATCACCCCGAGGCGTCCCCCGGGCCGCACGACTCGCACTACCTGTTCAACAGGTTCGTGGAGATGATGGAGAAGCATAAGGCATAGTAAAACTTTCCCCCCCTCCCAGCCTCCCCCCTCCGGGGGGAGGAGTAGTGGACGCCTGCGCAGCAGTTCCCGTCCCTCAGGTGGAGGAACAGCTGACGCCCGCGCAACAGTCCCCTCCCCCGGAGGGGGAGGGTTAGGGAGGGGGAAGAGGTTTGGTCACTAGTTGAAGGAAGCTGCAGTAGGTTGATGAAATATTTAGAGCTTTATGAAAACGGCGAGCTGTCCCGGCGCATCAAGATGGCCTACGCCCGCCTGGCCGCCTGCGACCTCTGTCCCCATGCCTGCGGTGTGAACCGCCTGCAGGGAGAGACGGGGCTGTGCGAAAGCGGCAAAGAGGTGCGCATCGCCTCGGCCAACGTGCACCGCGGCGAGGAGCCGCCCATCTCCGGCACCAAAGGCTCCGGCACCATCTTCCTGTCGGGCTGCACGCTGAACTGCAAGTTCTGCCAGAACTTCCCGATCAGTCAGTTGAGAAACGGCACCGACCTGAACGTGGGGCAGTTGGCCGACAAGATGGTGGGGCTGCAGAAGAAGGGCGTGCACAACATAAACTTCGTCACGCCGACCCACTTCACGCCGCAGATCCTGGCTGCGCTCTACCTTGCCATACGCAAGGGCTTCCGGATTCCGATCGTGTGGAACACGAGCGGCTACGAGAGCCTGGAAACTTTGGCCCTGCTGGACGGAGTTGTGGACATCTACCTGCCGGACATGAAGTACTGCTGCAATGAAGTAGCTGTAAAGCTCTCCGGCGCCAAGGGTTACACCGAGGTGAACCGGCGGGCCCTGCCCGAGATGCTCAGGCAGGTGGGGCATCTGGAATGTGACGAGGACGGCATCGCTGTACACGGCCTGATCGTGCGCCACCTGGTGTTGCCGCTGGGGCAGGCGGGGACTCCCGAGACGCTGGCCTGGATCGCGGAGAACCTGGGGACGGAAACGCACATCGCCTTGATGAGCCAGTATTTCCCCGCCCACGCGGCGGCGCAGACGCCCGGGATAGAAAGAAGGATCACCAGCGAAGAGTACGCCGAGGCAGTCGAGGCGCTGGAAGAGCTGGAGCTGGAAAACGGCTGGGTGCAGGAAGAACCGGAGTGAACCCCGTTCAACGTTCAACGTTCGACGTTAAAACCAATCTTGCCCCGGTCTGTTGGCACAAGCGGCGCTGACCTACATTCGAAGTGACATAACGCAGAACGTTGAACGTTGAACGTTGAACGTTTTTAGATTAAGAGGGAGATTTAAATGCCTAAACGCACAGACATCAAGAAGATCCTCATCATCGGCGCGGGCCCGATCGTCATCGGCCAGGCGTGCGAGTTCGACTACTCCGGCACCCAGGCCTGCAAGGCGCTCAAGGAGGAGGGATACCAGGTCGTCCTCCTGAACTCCAACCCGGCTACCATCATGACCGACCCGGACTTCGCCGACGCTACCTACATCGAGCCGGTGACCCCGGAGGTACTGGCCAGGATCATCGAGAAGGAGCGCCCGGACGCGGTGCTTCCGACCCTGGGCGGCCAGACCGCTCTCAACACGGCGGTCGCGGTGGCCGAGAACGGCACCCTGGAGAAGTTCGGGGTGGAACTGATCGGCGCGAAGCTCCCAGCCATCAAGAAGGCTGAGGACCGCACCCTGTTCAAGGAGGCGATGGTGAGGATCGGCCTCGATATCCCGAGGTCTGGTCTGGCGCACAACTACCAGGAGTCCATGGATGTGATCAAGCACGTCGGCTTCCCGGCCATCATCCGTCCCTCCTTTACCCTGGGCGGCACCGGCGGCGGCATTGCCTACAACATGGAAGAGTACGAACGCATGTCCATGGCCGGCATCGAGGCATCCCCGACCGACGAGATCCTGGTCGAGGAGTCCCTGATCGGCTGGAAGGAGTACGAGCTCGAGGTCATGCGCGACACGGCCGACAACGTCGTCATCATCTGCTCCATCGAGAACTTCGACGCCATGGGCGTGCACACCGGCGACTCCATCACCGTGGCACCGGCGCAGACCCTGACCGACAAGGAGTACCAGATCCTGCGCGACGCCTCCTTGAAGATCATCCGCGAGATCGGCGTCGACACCGGCGGCTCCAACATCCAGTTCGGCATCAACCCGAAGAACGGCCGCCTCATCGTCATCGAGATGAACCCGCGCGTCTCCCGCTCCTCGGCGCTTGCCTCCAAGGCGACCGGCTTCCCGATCGCGAAGATCGCCGCCAAACTCGCCGTCGGCTACACCCTGGACGAGATCACCAACGATATCACCAAGGAGACGCCGGCCTGCTTCGAGCCGACCATCGATTACGTGGTCACCAAGATCCCGCGCTTCACCTTCGAGAAGTTCCCGGCAGCCGACGCGACCCTCACCACCCAGATGAAGTCGGTGGGCGAGGTCATGTCCATCGGCCGTACCTTCAAGGAAAGCTTCCAGAAGGCGCTCCGCTCCCTGGAGATCGGCTCCTGCGGCTTCGAGTCCCGCTTCTTCGGCGTGGGCGGCGACACCCGCCGCGCGCTCACCGAGAAGGAGCGCAACCTGCTCCTCGATAAGCTCAGAACCCCCAACTGCGACCGTCTCTGGTACGTGGGCGACGCCTTTCGCTGCGGCATGACCGTGGAGGAGATCTACGCCCTGACCGCCATCGATCCCTGGTTCCTGCACAATATCCGCCAGATCATCGAGATGGAGGAGTGCCTGAAAGAGGCCGACCTCAAGGCTGGCGGCGAAGTGCTGCGCGACACCCTCTGGGACGCCAAGCGCTACGGCTTCTCCGATAAGTACCTGGCCCAGCTCTGGAAGATCACCGAAGGCGAAGTGCGCGAACTGCGTCTGGCCAACGGCGTCAAGCCCGTCTTCAAGCGGGTCGACACCTGCGCCGCCGAGTTCGTGGCCCACACCCCGTACCTCTACTCGACCTACGAGGAGGAATGCGAGGCGGAGCCGACCGACCGCAAGAAGATCATCATCCTGGGCGGCGGACCCAACCGCATCGGCCAGGGGATCGAGTTCGACTACTGCTGCGTGCACGGCGTGTTCGCCCTCTCCGAGGACGGCTACGAGACCATCATGGTCAACTGCAACCCGGAGACCGTCTCCACCGACTACGATACCTCGGACCGTCTCTACTTCGAGCCGCTCACCTTCGAGGACGTACTGAACATCGTTGACGTGGAGAAGCCGACCGGCGTCATCGTGCAGTTCGGCGGCCAGACCCCGCTGAAACTCGCTGTCGCCCTGGAGAAGGCGGGCGTGCCCATCATCGGCACCTCGCCCGATGCCATCGACCGCGCCGAGGACCGCGAGCGCTTCCAGGAGATGCTGCAGAAGCTGAACCTGCGCCAGCCTGAGAACGGCACCGCCCGCTCCTTCGAGGAGGCTGAGGCCGTCGCCGATCGCATCGGCTACCCGGTCGTCGTCCGTCCTTCCTACGTCCTGGGCGGCCGCGCCATGGAAATCGTGTACGACGTGGACAACCTGCGCCGTTACATGCACACCGCGGTGCAGGCTTCGCCTGAGCACCCGATCCTTATCGACAAGTTCCTCGACGAGGCGATCGAGATCGACGTGGACGCGCTGTGCGACGGCAACATCGCAGTCATCGGCGGCATCATGGAGCATATCGAGGAAGCGGGCATCCATTCCGGCGACTCTGCCTGCTCGCTGCCGCCGTACTCTATCACCCCGGAGATCGTCGAGGAAATCAGACGCCAGACCAAGGTGATGGCGCTGGAGCTGAACGTGAAGGGCTTGATGAACGTCCAGTACGCCGTCAAGGACAACCAGATCTACATCATCGAGGTGAATCCGCGCGCTTCCCGCACCTCGCCCTTCGTTTCCAAGGCGACCGGCAGGCCGCTGGCGAAGATCGCGGCCCGCGTCATGGCCGGCAAGACCCTTACCGAACTGGGCGTCACCGAGGAGATCATCCCCGAGCACATTTCGGTGAAAGAGTCGGTGTTCCCCTTCGCCAAGTTCCCGGGCGTCGACACCATCCTCGGGCCCGAAATGAAGTCGACCGGCGAAGTCATGGGTATCGGCGAGACCTTTGCCAAGGCTTACGCGAAGGCCCAGATGGGTGCCAACGTGAAGCTGCCGACAACCGGTAAAGTCTTCATATCAGTGAAAGACTTGGACAAAAAACATATTGTCAGCGCGGCAAAAAGACTGTATGATCAGGGCTTCGAATTGGTCGCCACGCGCGGTACGGCAACCTACCTGCAGGAAAAGGGAATTCCCGTCCAGGTGATCAACAAGGTGCTCGAAGGGCGTCCCCACATCGTGGATGCGATCAAGAACAACGAGATCTGCATGGTGATCAATACCACCCACGGCGCCCAGGCAGTGGCGGATTCCTACTCGATTCGCAGGAACACCCTGATCAACAACGTCGCCTACTACACGACGGCATCGGGGGCACGGGCAGCGGTCGACGGCATCATTGCCACGGCACAGTCCAAGCTGGAAGTGAAGTCCATCCAGGAATATCTGAAGTAACCGACCGGGGAGCGCCGCACAAGGCGCTCCCTTTCCAAATCCAGCACATGCAGCACAGCGGGGGGCCTCCAGGCCCCCCTATAAGTTCATCAAGGAGCAAATAGCGATGTCTCAGACAGTTCCATTGACCAAGGAGAGTTACGAGGCCCTCCAGGAGGACCTTAAACGCCTGATTAAGGAAGAACGCCCCAAGGTGATCCAGGATATTGCAGAGGCCAGGGCGCACGGCGACCTTTCCGAAAATGCGGAGTACGATGCGGCCAAGAACCGTCAGGGTTTCATCGAGGGGCGCATACTGGAGCTGCAGGACAAACTGGCGAGGGCCTACGTGGTCGACCTCTCCAACCTGAAGCCGGACAAGGTGGTCTTTGGCGCCACCATCACCGTGTACGACACCGCGACCGAAGAAGAGATCACCTACAAAATCGTCGGTGAGGACGAGGCCGACATCAAGCTGGGCAAGATCTCCTGCACCTCGCCGGTGGGCAAGGCGCTGATCGGGCACAAGCTGGACGACACCGTCCGCGTCAGTGTTCCTTCCGGTATGAAGGAATACGAGATCATCGAGATTCGCTACGAATAACAGCAGCACCCACGTTTCGCACCACAACCAACATGCGCGCCAGCGCGTGACCAGGAGGATTTACATGGCTCAGGTAACCAAGGACATGACTTTTGCCGCAGTGATGAGGATGCACCCGGACGTCGTCAAGGTGCTCGCTAAATACAACCTCGGCTGCATCGGCTGCATGGGTGCTCAGAACGAGTCCCTCGAGCAGGGCTGCGCCGCCCACGGCATCAGCGTGGACGACATCGTCGCCGACCTCAACAAGATCTTCGAATAACCACGACCGGCGCCCGGAGCTAGCTCCGGGCGCCTTTCTTTTCCTCCCATGCCGATCATAACGCTCGCGCCAGACGGGTCGCTCAAGCTTCCGGAACAGCTCAGGGAATCCCTGCAGCTCGCTCCCGGCGACCAGGTCAGCGTCGAGGTTGTCGACGGCGCCCTCCGCGTTTCCAGACACGTCCCTTCTAAACCCGCCAAGCCTGTTACAACTGTTAAGCCCGCATCAGCCAACGTCGTTGCCGTCCCCGAGGAACTGAAGACCCCGATGACCGTCATCAAGGGGGTGGGGCCCAAGCTCGCCGAGATATTCGCCAAAAAGGGGATCACAACGGTCGAGGATGCGCTCTACATCCTCCCAAACCGCTACGAGGACCGGCGCCAGCTGAAGCGCATATCGGAACTGCGACCGGGCAACTCCGAGGCGTTCTTCGCTACCGTGGTCTCCGCCGAGGCGCAGGTCACCAAGGGCGGACGGCGCTACTTCGAGGCCATCGTCAGGGACGAAAGCGGCAGCCTGCCGCTCAAGTGGTTCAACTTCCATCCCAACTTCCTCAAGAAGCAATTCTATGCCGGTAGGCGCGGCATCTTCATCGGGGATGTCGCCCAGTTCGGCTTCCAGCGCGAGATGCACCACCCCGAGGTGGAATGGGCCGGCGAGGGGGAGGGGATCGAAGAGGTCATGGCGCGCGATCCTGAAAACTTCGGCCGGATTCTTCCCGTGTACCCGCTGACCGAGGGAGTGAGCCAGAAGGTGATGCGCCGCATCATGCGCGACACCGTGCCCCGCTACAGCCGCTACGTGAAGGAGGCGCTCCCGGAGGAGCTTTTACATCGGCACCGCCTCTTGAGCCTCCCGGTTGCGCTCAGGGAAGCGCACCAGCCCGATCCTTCCTGTTCGATCGCCGATCTCAACAGCGGGCGCTCCGCGGCACACCGTTCACTTGCCTTTGACGAGCTGTTCTTCCTGCAACTGGGGCTCGCCATGAAAAAGCGCGGCATTGCGCTCGAGGACGGCATCAGCTTCCACGTTACCCATCGCTACACCAAGGAACTGCTGAAGCTACTTCCTTTCAGCCTGACCGGCGCACAGAAGCGCGTCCTCTCCGAGATTAAGGAGGACATGATCGCGCCGCACCCGATGCACCGTCTGGTGCAGGGGGACGTCGGCTGCGGGAAGACGCTGGTGGCCCTCATGGCCGCGCTCATCTGCGTGGAGAATGACTATCAGGTCGCCATCATGGCCCCGACGGAACTGCTGGCAGAGCAGCACTATCTGAACATCCACGGCTACTGCGAAAAGCTCGGCATCACGGTGGCGCTTCTCACCGCCAGCATCAAGGGTAAGAACGACACACTGGAGAGGATCGCCTCCGGTGAGACCCGCATCGTGGTCGGTACCCACGCCATGATCCAGGACAAGGTCGAATTCCACCGACTGGGGCTGGGGATCATCGACGAGCAGCACCGCTTCGGCGTTGTGCAGCGCGCGCTCCTGAAGAAGAAGGGAAGTAACCCGGACATCCTGGTCATGACGGCGACCCCGATTCCGCGGACCCTTTCCATGACCGTTTTTGGCGATCTCTCTTTGTCAGTGATCGACGAACTGCCGCCGGGGCGGACGCCCATCGAAACCCGCATGGTGCGCGAGTCCCGCCGCCTCGAGGTCTACTCGCTGGTGCGCGAGGAGGTGGGTAAGGGGAGGCAGGCCTACGTAATCTATCCGCTGGTCGAGGAGTCCGAGAAGATCGACCTGAAGGCCGCGGTGCAGATGGCCGAGCATCTGGCCCAGGACGTGTTCCCGGACCTGTGCGTGGCCGTATTGCACGGCAGGATGAGCGCCGCCGAGAAGGAAGCGGTCATGAAGGGATTCAAGGCGGGTGACACCGATATCCTGGTATCGACCACCGTCATCGAGGTGGGCATCGACGTCCCTAATGCGACGGTGATGGTGATCGAGCACGCCGAGCGTTTCGGGCTCTCGCAGTTGCACCAGTTGCGCGGCAGGGTAGGGCGCGGCAGCGAACGTTCCCGCTGTCTCCTGCTGGCGGGCGACAAGCTCTCGGAGGATGGTCAGAAGCGGCTGGAGGTGATGGTGAAAAGCTCCGACGGCTTCGTTATCGCCGAGGCCGATCTGCAAATCAGAGGTCCCGGTGATTTTCTGGGCACCCGTCAGGCTGGCATGCCGGAGTTGCGCGTCGCCGACATCCTGCGCGACGGCGGCGTCTTGGAGCAGGCAAGAAAGGATGCCTTTGCCCTGGTCGAGAAGGATCCGGAACTGAACCAGTCGGGTCATGAAAGGCTGCGTGGAGAGTTGATGCTGCGTTGGGGCGGGAGGCTGGAGCTCGCTTCAATCGGGTGAGAAAGACGGAGAGGTTAAGCTTTGAGTGGACCCCATACAGACATGGTCACCGTCGACACAGTTTCCTTTTTAGGACGCAGTGCTGATGGGGCGGCCGTCGAGTTGCTGGACGGCATTTCCTTCTCTGCCAAGGCGGGGGAGATAACTGCCATTATCGGGCCGTCCGGGGGCGGCAAGAGTACGCTGATCCGCCTGATCAACCGGCTCACGGATCCAAGCGAAGGGCGGATCACTATCGGGGGCACTGACATCGCCACCATGGATCCGCTTAAGTTGCGCCGCATGGTGGCGCTGGTGCCGCAGAAGCCGTTCATGTTCGAAGGGACGGTGCTCGACAACCTGCAGATGCCATTCCGCTACCGGCACCAGGATCCTCCCGCAGCACAAAGCACGGAGGTAACCGAGGTGCTGACACTGGCGCGGCTGGACCGGGACCTATTGGAACGGGACTCACGCTCCCTGTCGCTGGGGCAGCAGCAGCGGGTGGGCGTGGCCCGGGCTCTGATAACCAAGCCCCAGGTGCTACTTTTGGACGAACCGACCAGCGCGCTGGACCGCAGGACTTCAGACGAACTAACCGCAACCCTGCGCGAGATCTGCCACGGCAGGAACCTCACCATGATCATGGTGACTCATGACCTGCGCCTGACGGAAAAGGTTGCCGATTACTGCTTCTACCTGGAAGCAGGCAGGATTCTGGAGCAGGGGAGGGCTGCCGAGTTGCTGACTCACCCGGCGACCAGAGAGCTGAAGACGTTCCTGTCGGAGCCTTCAGGGCAGGAGGGGTAGATGGATAATCAGGGTTTAGTGAATCTGGGTATCCTCGATCTCGTGGTGGCTTACAGCCTGGTGCTGCTCGCGATCGGGCTTGCGAAACTGAAGCGCATCGGCCAGGAAGGGCAGATGTTTTGGGCTTCGCTGCGGATGGTGTTCCAACTGTTGGCGGTGGGCTATCTGCTTCATTTCATCTTTGCCGTCCAGCACCCCTTGCCGGTGTTGGCCATCCTGCTGGTCATGGGGGGCTTTTCGCTGCAGGTGATCGGTTCCCGCATCAAGCGGAAGATGCCGCGTTTCTACCAGGTGGTGGGGACGGCTCTCTTGATCGGTTGCGGAGGCGTTACCTTCGTCTTCTGCTCGCTGGTGGTACACTATTCCCCCTGGTACGATCCCCGTTACCTGATTCCGTTGGCGGGTATGATCATCGGCAACTCCATGAACGGCGCGAGCCTTGCTGCCGAGCGCCTGGGAGCGGAGATGCGGGAGCGGCGCGAGGAGATAGAAACCGCACTCTGTTTGGGGGCAAGTGCTCGACAGGCCGCGAAACCTGCGCTACGGAACGCCTTCCGTGCCGCCATCATGCCGACCGCCAATACCATGGCGGCCATGGGTATCGTTTCTCTTCCCGGGATGATGACCGGGCAGATCCTCTCCGGCACCGAGCCGATGGTTGCCGTCCGTTACCAGGTCGCCATCATGTGCGCCATCACCGGTGCCGTTGCCATTACCGCTTATCTTATCGTGCTGCAAGGCTACCGGAGTTACTTCACCGCCGCGCACCAACTGGATATGGAGTGGAGATAAAGGGAGTCCGAATGTCCTTTTGGGGGCGAAGTTGCAGGTTCGACCCTTGAAGTTGTAACTTGGAGCATGGAAATTTCACTTAGAGCGTTGGAGTGTCAATTTTGGAGCCTGAAAGTTTCACTTGGAGCGTTGAAGTTTCACTTGGAGCGTTGAAGTGTCAATTTGGAGCCTGTAAGTTGCACTTGGAGCGTTGAAGTGACAATTTGGAGCCTTGAAGTTGCAGGCTTGTTGGCGAGGTTGCAGGTTGATCCGTTAAGGGGGCGTTGGAGCTCCGGCAATCTAGGTGGCGGGGGTAACACGAACGGGGCGCTGGGAATATACTCAGCGCCCCGTTTCCGAGTCGTTTGAGGAAGGTGGCTGAGCTGAAAGGGGCGTTCCGCTAGACAGTCCCTTCTACACGACTGCCTTGATGTCGGCCACCAGGTTGGCGACCTCCTCGACCTTGGTGTCCCAGGAGCACATGAAGCGGGCGCCGCCCGAGCCGATGAAGGTGTAGAAGTGCCAGCCGCGAGCCCTTAAATCTTCCAGCGCTTCGGGTGCCATTTCCAGGAAGACGGAGTTGGCCTGGCTTTCGAACATGATGCGGACCTGCGGTATCTTCTTGATCTCGTTTGCCAACAGACGTGCGCAGCTGTTCGCGTGCGCGGCGTTCCTGAGCCAGGCGCCGCTCTCCAGCATTCCAATCCAGGGTGCGGTAAGAAAGCGCATCTTGGAGGCCAACTGGCCGGCTTGCTTGCAGCGGTAGTCGAACTCGTAGGCCAACTCCTTGTTGAAGAACACCACGGCTTCACCGACAGCAAACCCGTTCTTGGTCCCGCCGAACGTGAGGACGTCGACGCCGGCCTGCCAACTGATCTCCTTGGGCGCGACGTTCAGGGCCGCGACCGCATTGGCGAAACGCGCGCCGTCCATATGCACGCGCAAGTCGAACCGTTTCGCCAGTTCCCCGATCGCCTGCAGTTCCGATACTGAGTACAGCGTGCCGAGCTCCGTCGCCTGGGTGATGCTCAGGGCGCGCGCCTTGGGATAGTGGATATCGCTGCGTTTGGTGATGGTGTGCTCGACGGCGTCGAGGTTGATCTTGCCGTTCTCACCGGGGACCAGAAGCACCTTGGTACCGTTGGAAAAGAATTCGGAGGCGCCGCACTCGTCTGTCTCTATGTGCGCCATTTCGTGGCAGACGATGGAGTGATAGGACTGGCACAACGATGCCAGCGCCAGCGAGTTTGCCGCAGTACCGTTGAAGACGAAGAAAACCTCGCAATCCGTCTCGAAAAGCTCGCGGATCTTCTCACACGCCAGGGCTGTCCAGCGGTCGTCGCCGTAGGAACTCGCCAGCCCGCTGTTAGCCTCCGCCATCGCCTGCCACGCCTCTGCGCAGATCCCTGCGTAGTTGTCGCTGGCGAAATGGTGCTTGAGCTCGCTGTGGTGTCCTGTGTTTATCATTGCGTCCCCTTTGGCGCGGGAAAGTGCGCCCCTTTGTGCGTGTGCCGGTATGGCTAGGTCGAAAAAAATATTATAAGGAGAAACCGGTGTCAACGGATAACTTGCCGTCACCCTTCGGCGGCGACAGTCACGGTCGCTTCGCTGTCGGCGCCATCGGGTAGCAATTCGGAAACCACCATTCCCGCAAGGATAAGCACCGCTCCCAATAAGCTGAGGGCGCCCAGCCTCTCCCCTGCCGCGTAGTAGGCGTACACGGCGGCAAAAACGGGTTCGGTGCAGAAGATGAGGGCCGTGTGGGCGGGACTGATCCACTTCTGCATGGTGGTCTGTACCAGGAAGGCGAAGATGGTGGCTATCAGCACGCACACCACCAGGGTCCAGAGCAGTTCCGGGTGCCAGACGAAGACCTCCTGTCCCCGCGCCTCTGCTGAGACAAGACTCAAGAGCCCCACCACCGATAGTTGCAACGTAGTGAGCAGGTAGACGTCACTGTCGGCGTGGCGGGCGAAGTGACTGGTGTAGAGAAGGTGCAGTGCGACGCAGGCTCCGCAGATCGCTCCGAGGATGTCACCTACATTGAAATTCAGGCTGCCGTCAGTGCAAAGAAGGAATAAGCCGGGGGTGGCAAGACCAACTCCCCACTTGATGCCGGGGGCGACGGCATGTCGGAAAATGGCAGCGCCGAATAGCGGCACCAACAAGACACTCAGGCCGGTGAGAAAGCCGGTGTTCGATGCGCTGGTGTACTTCAGGGCAACGGTCTGGAAGGCGTATGAAGCAAATAAAAGAATTCCAAGAATGGACGCGTGTGTGAATAGTCTAATCTTTATTCTGTCAACCCGCGTTAAAGCTATGGGCAGCATGATCGCAGCGGCAATTAGAAATCTTTGAGCTAGAAAAATAAATACGTCCACCTTGCTGATTGCGTCCTTCACCACAGTGAAGGTTACGCCCCAGAAGAACGTCGTTATCAAAAGAAGTATACCCGCTCGAATTTTTTTCACAGATCCCAAAGTAATTTTGACCTCATAAAACCTTGAATTTCTTAAATTGTGGTAAGACAAGTTAACATGAGCTTAAAACGAGCGCAACGCCAAATTAATAAGTGGTTGACAAGAGGGTGGAATAGCTTTAAAAGTATGCGGCGGAAAGCTAAATGGTGTATTCCGTTTAATATTAAAGACATTTTATGGAGGAAGCATGAAAGCACTTCGTACTCTGACTGCAGTTTTGGCTTTGGGACTCTGTTTTGTCTCCGCGGCTTTCGCCGCACCGAAGGCGATCACCGTCGCGTCCGACGCAACCTGGCCGCCGATGGAGTTCGTTGACGCCAACAAGAAGATCGTTGGCTTCGACATCGACTTCATGACCGCCGTCGCCAAAGAGGCCGGCCTGCAGGTCACCTTCAAGAACACCGCTTGGGACGGCATCTTCGCCGGCGTTGAGGCGGGTCAGTACGACGCCATCATCTCCTCGGTCACCATCACCCCGGAGCGTCAGGCCAAGTACGATTTCACCAACCCGTACGTCCAGATCGGCCAGATCCTGGTCGTGCCCAAGGCTGAGAAGGGCAGCAAGATCGCTGACCTCAAAGGCAAGAAGGTTGGCGCTCAGATCGGCACCACCGGCGCCATGGAAGTCAAGAAAGTTGCCGGCGTCGAGCTGAAAACCTACGACGAAGTCGGCCTGGCCTTCGAGGACATGGCTGCCGGCCGCATCGCCGGCGTCGTCTGCGACGAGCCGACCGCCATCACCTACGCTCTCCAGAAGAAGGAGTACAGCTCCAAGTTCAAGATCGTGGGCAAGTCCTTCACCAAAGAGGCCTACGGCATCGTAGTCAAGAAGGGGAACAAGGACCTGGTCGCCCAGCTGAACAAGGGGATCGCAGCGGTTCAGAAAAAGAAGATCGACGCACAGCTCAAGAAGAAGTGGCAGCTTAAGTAACACCTCAAAGCTCCTGCAGAACGGAACGCTACCCGACAGTAGTCGCCGATTCTGCAGGAGCTTTCTTTAAACAGAAACCCGCAGCACAGCAGCACATCAACAAAAGCCGGTACGCCGGCCCGGGACGGTCACAAGAAAGCATGAGTACTGAAGCAAAAAAGCAGATCATCGATGTAGGGGACGGCGCGGCCATTCCCCGTAAAAGCGACCGGGGCTTGTTCACCGCCTGGCGCATAGCGTTCTTTGGCGCCATTGGCACCATTGCCTACCTGGTCTGGAGCAAGCCGGACCCGTATCTCAACATCATCAAGTTCGTTCCCGACGGCATCGCGGTGACCTTCCAGGTGACCCTCGGGGCGATACTGCTGGCCATCGTCATCGGCCTTATCACCGGCCTGGGCCGGATCTCCAAGAACCGCTTCTTCAACGGCGTCGCCTCCCTGTACGTGGAGGTCATCCGCGGCATCCCGCTGCTGGTGCAGATCTTCTACATCTACTACGCACTGGGCACCATTGTGAAGGTTCCGGCCGTCCTTTCCGCCATCATCGCCATGGCCGTCTGCTATGGCGCTTACATGGGCGAAGTGGTGCGCGCCGGGATCGAGTCGATCGCCAAGGGCCAGCGCGAGGCTGCGCTCTCCCTGGGGATGAACGGCCGCCAGACCATGATTCACGTCATCCTGCCGCAGGCGGTGAAGGTGATCCTGCCGCCGGTGGGTAACGAATTCATCGCCCTTTTGAAGGACTCCTCGCTGGTCTCCATCATCGCCGTCGCCGACCTTCTGCGTCGCGGCCGTGAGTACGCCTCCGAGTCCTTCACCTATTTTGAGACCTACACGGTCATCGCGCTGATCTACCTGATCATCACCTTGTTCTTCTCGAAGATCATCGGCGTAATGGAGGAGCGTGTCAGTGTCAACAAATAGCCGCAGGAAAATGGTAGAGGCAAAGGAAATCATCAAGGTGTACGGTTCGTTCCGTGCGCTTGACCGCGTTTCGCTGGACGTCTATGACGGCGAAAAGGTGGTCATCATCGGGCCTTCCGGTTCAGGCAAGTCGACCCTCTTGCGCTCCATCAACAGGCTCGAGGAGATCGACCGCGGCACCATTGTCGTGGACGGCATGGACCTTTACGACCCGAAGACCGACATCACCAAGGTGCGCGAGGAAGTGGGCATGGTGTTCCAGTCCTTCAACCTCTTCCCGCACAAGACCGTGCTGGAGAACCTGACCCTCGCCCAGATCGTGGTGCGCAAGCGTTCGAAGCAGGAGGCCGAGGAGAAGGCCATGATGCTTCTGGAGCGCGTGGGTCTTGCCGCGAAAGCGAAGTCGTATCCGGGCAAACTCTCCGGCGGGCAGCAGCAGCGCGTCGCCATTGCACGTTCTCTCGCCATGGACCCCAAACTCATGCTGTTCGACGAGCCGACCTCCGCCCTCGACCCTGAGATGATCGGGGAGGTGCTCGACGTCATGAAGGATCTCGCCAAGGACGGTATGACCATGGCCGTGGTTACCCACGAGATGGGCTTCGCGCGCGAGGTGGCCGACCGCGTCATATTCATGGACGCGGGTCGCATCGTGGAGGAGGGCACTCCAGAGCACTTCTTCACCGCGCCCACGCACGAGCGCGCCAAGTTGTTTTTGAGCCAGATATTGTAGTTCATTGCTGGCCCCTGCGTCAGCAGGGGCCAGTTTTTGTATCTACGATTTGTTTATTTCAATAAAGGAAAGGGGGGACAGGTTTCTTCTCAGTTTAGCCTGGCAACACAGTTGTAAAAAAAAGCTGTAATGCAATTACTACACAACGAGGAGGCAGTATGAAAAAAAGCAACAAGAAGCTGTTAGTAGTAGCCATCGCAACCGCACTCACCGCAGCATCCGCAGGCTCCGCTCTCGCACTGGAGAACCAGTTCAGCGGCGCATTCACCACGTTCTTTGACACCGGCAACTTCGCCGGCAGCGGCAGACTCGAGAACAACGCCCCGACCGCTAACTACTTTGTTCAGCGTTTCCGCCTCGGCTACACCGCCAAGGCCGACGACCATGTCAAACTCGTCACCAAATTCGAGTTCGACTACAACTTCTGGGGCAACAGCTCCTACGTTGACAAGCGCGGCGGCGGCGGCGCTCTCGGTGCTGACTCCGTCAACATGGAAACCAAGCACATCTACCTCGACCTGAACTACCCGCAGATCAACGCCAAGATCGGTATGCAGCCGTACAACGATTCCTTCAAAGGGGTCCTGTTCGACGCCGACATGGCCGGTGTGCTCCTTTCCCACGACTACTCCAACGCCAGCATCGCAGCCGGCTACTTCCGTTTCCACGACTCCGCTGACGCCGGCGTGAACGGCGAAACTCTCGGCAAGAACACCTTCGATATGTACTCCCTCGACGGCAAGTACAACATCAGCAAGGATCTCTCCGTTGGTGCAGCTTACTACTTCATCCGCGACCAGCACACCCCGGGTGCTTACACCGTGTTCCCTGACGCCAAGGTTCACACCTTCGGCCTGAACGCTGCCGGCAACTTCGGTCCGGTTTCCGTGACCGCCTTCGCCGCCAAGCAGGCAGGCGAGATCACCACCGATGTTGATGCCAAAGGTTTCGCCCTCAACATCGGCGCCAAGATGCCGCTGGCAGGCGGCACCGCCCGCTCCGAGTTCATTTACGTTGGCGGTGGCAAGAACGCCTGGTACGTACCGGCCTCCGACAACGGCTACACCGAAGGTGGCCAATTCTATGACTCCGAAATGATCATGCTGGGCCGCGACAAGTACGCGACCACCATCGACAACGCCATCATCTACGATGTGAACAACAACGACGAAGGCGTCATCATGGGCACCCTCGGCTACGACTACACCTTCAACGACAAGGTATCCGCCAGCGCCAACGCTGGCTTCGCTGCCGTTGCCAAGGACCTCAACAACACCGAAAGCAAGTACATCGGCACCGAGCTGAACGCAGAAGCTTACTACAAGCTCACTGCTAACGTGACCCTCGGCGCACGTGGCGGCTACGTATTCCTGGGCGACCACTTCAAAGCTCTCAACGCAGACAACCTGTGGGACATGAAACTCATCGCCAAGTACAACTTCTAAGACAGATACGTTCCTCTCTCCGGCCTGAACAGAGCCGGAGAGGGGAAATTCAGTGCCACTGTCTTGACAATCGAGTAGTGACCATTAATATCTGTTGACGAACTAGAGCTGTACTTAACAATGTGATACATCAATCCCCAAGGAGGTAGTCTGCATGAGCTTTAAGAAGATCAGCGCGCTGCTGCTCGTAGCAATGCTCGCAGTCGGTGCATTCGGCTGCAAGAAGAAAGAAGAGGCCCCGGCCCCTGGCGCCGAGGCGGCGAAACCCGCCGGCGACACCATCAAAATCGGCTTCCTCGGCGCCCTCACCGGCGACGTGGCCATGTTCGGCAAGCCGACCCTCGAAGGCATGAAGATGGCTGCCGACGAGATCAACGCAGCCGGCGGCGTGCAGGGCAAGAAGATCGAGATCGTCGAAGCCGACAACCGCGGCGACAAGCAGGAAGGTGCTTCCGTTACCCAGAAGTTCATCTCCCGTGACAACGTCACCGCCATCGTTGGCGACCCGACCACCGGCATCACCAAGGTTGCCGCTCCGATCGCTCAGAAAGCCGGCGTTGTGCTCCTCTCCGCAGGCGCAACCGGCCCGGGCGTCGTCGAAGTAGGCGACTTCATCTTCCGCGACACCCTGCTCGACTCCATCGCCATCCCGGCCTGCATCGAGTACTTCGCCAAAGACCTCGGCTTCAAGAAAGTCGCCATCGTGACCTCCGACAACAACGACTACTCCGTCGGTCTGTCCCAGACCTTCCGCGACGCAGCCGCCAAGGTTCCGTCCATCAAGATCGTTGCTGATGAGAAAGTCAAAGACGGCGACAAGGACTTCTCCGCCCAGATCACCAACATCAAGAGCAAGAAGCCGGACGTCATCCTGTTCTCCGGTTACTACACCGAAGGCGCTCTCATCATGAAAGAGGCCCGCAAACAGGGTCTGAAGGCTCCGATGTTCGGCGGCGACGGCCTGTTCTCCCCGAAATTCATCGAGCTGGGCGGTCCGGCAGTCGAGGGCTCCATGTCCGCTCTTGGCTTCTCCACCGAGCAGGCAGCTCCTGCTACCGCCAAGTTCATCGAGGCGTTCAAAGCCAAGCACAACGGCGAGCTCCCGGGCCTGTTCGACGCCCAGGGCTACGACGCTGTGATGCTGCTGGCCGACTCCATGAAGCGCGCTAACAGCGTTGACCCGAAAGTCTTCAAAACCGCTCTGGCACAGACCAAGAAGTTCGAAGGCGTTTCCGGCACCATCAGCATGCAGGCTAACCGCGAGCCGATCAAGAGCCCGCTGTCCCTGCTGGTTGTCAAGGACGGCAAGTTCGTCCTCAAGGCAAAAGTACCCGTCAAGATGGACTAATGCTTGAAAGTGCAGTACAAACGGCCCCTGTTTCGGCAGGGGCCGTTTTTTTTTGGAAACCTTAAACCGTTGAACAGGGATAAAGGGGATAAAAAGGATAACGGCTTAAACCTGTATTGGTTTTAAACCCCAAAGGCTTTTTGGATGTGGTGTTATCCCTTTTATCCCTTTTATCCCTGTTTGTTTATGTTTTGGCCTTTGACTCAGCCTTTGCTGTTACCGATTACCCTTGACAACTCTGATAGGAGAAATTATATTTCGAATCGTTAAAGGGGAGTAGTTATCGGCTACAGAAAAGGCCGACCCGGACTTCGTCAATACGGTCGCAAGACCCGGAGCCGGGACAGTTAACCTGTCAACAAGACCTTTATCCTGGTAACTATGTGCCGAGGGTAAAGGTCTTTTTATTTACCCTCGGCCCGAAACAAGTCCTTCGGGACACAACACTCGTAGAGGTAAATGTTATGCAAAGACTGAAAACCACGTTCCTGTTAGCTCTTCTCACCGTGCTCATGGTGACCATGGGGCAGGCCCTCGGCGGCCGCTCCGGTATGATGATGGCCTTCGTCCTCGCCCTGGGCATGAACTTCTTCTCCTACTGGTTCTCGGACAAGATCGTGCTCAGCATGTACGGCGCCCAGGAGATCGGGCCGCAAGACCACCCCATGTTCTACAACCTGGTGGGCAACCTCGCGGCCCGGGCCGGGCTCCCCATGCCCAAGGTCTACATCATCCCCTCCGACAGCCCCAACGCGTTCGCCACTGGTCGCAACCCGGAACACGCAGCGGTTGCCGCGACGGAAGGGATCCTGCGCATACTGTCCCCGGAGGAACTGGAAGGGGTGATGGCGCACGAACTGGCCCACGTGCAAAACCGCGACATCCTGGTGGGCACCATCGCCGCCACCTTCGCCGGCGCCATTTCCATGATCGGCAACATGCTGCAGTGGGGCGCCATCCTCGGCGGCGGGCGCAGCGACGACGAGGAGGGAGGCGGCATCGGCGGTCTGGTCGGTTCGCTGGCTATGGCAATCATCGCGCCCATCGCTGCGATGCTGATCCAGATGGCGGTTTCCCGCTCCCGCGAGTACCTGGCCGACGCCACCGGCGCCGAGATCTGCGGTCGCCCGCTGGCGCTTGCCTCGGCGCTGAGGAAGCTGCACATGGGTTCGCAAGCGCTCCCGATGCAGGAAGCACGGCCTGCCACGGCGCATATGTTCATCGTGAACCCCTTGACCGGCGGAGGGGTCATGCAGCTGTTTTCCACGCATCCGCCTATGGAAGAGCGCATCGCGCGGCTGGAGCAGATGGCGGTACGGCGCTGATGACGACTTGCTCCTCTCTCGTCCATCACTCCTCCCCCCGGAGGGGGGGAGGCTGGGAGGGGGGAATAGCCGGCATTTTCCCCCTCCCTGTCCCTCCCCCTCCGGGGGAGGGGACCCGAGTGCGGCGGCATATTTACTACTGAACTATTGAAGGAGAACCTTTAAATGGACTGGCTTACTGACCCGCAGGTCTGGATGGCCCTGGTTACTTTGAGCGCGCTGGAAATCGTGCTAGGCATCGACAACATCATCTTCATCTCTATCCAGGCGAGCAAACTGCCCGCCGCCCAGCAGGAGAGGGCGAGGCTGACCGGCCTGGGACTGGCGATGTTCATCCGCGTCGCGCTCCTGTTCTCGCTCGCCTGGCTCATGGGGCTCACCACGCCTCTCTTCAGCGTGCTGGGCAACGAGATCTCCGGCCGCGATCTGATCCTCATCTCGGGCGGCCTGTTCCTGCTTTGGAAGAGCACCATGGAGATCCACGAGAAGCTGGAAGGGGAGGAGGTGGTGCATGCGGCGAAGGTCGGTGCTACCTTCGGCGCGGTCATCGTGCAGATCCTGCTGCTGGATATCGTTTTCTCGCTCGACTCCATCATCACCGCGATCGGGATGGCCAACCAGCTCTTCATCATGGTTGCCGCCGTGGTCATCGCCGTCGGATTCATGATGCTCTTCTCCGGCAAGATCAGTGCGTTCGTGGAAAGGCATCCCACCATCAAGATGCTGGCCCTGAGCTTCCTGCTGCTGATCGGTGTCTCCCTCATCGGTGAGGGCTTCGGGATGCACATTCCCAAGGGATACATCTATTTCGCCATGGCTTTCTCGGTGATGGTGGAGATGCTCAACCTGCGGATGCGGCGCGGCAAACCGGTCAAACTGCATGAGCCACACCTTGATACTGAAATAAGGGGCGAATAGCATGCGCCCCTTTTACCTTGACACTTTCTGTGCTCATTCGTTATGTTCGCCGGTGCATGCGTAAGTTATTCCCCGTCAAATTTTTCTCTTTCCTGCTGCTCGCAGTGATCTTCTGCACCTTTGTTGGTGGAGCATGTGACAACGCGCACGCCTTTGAGCGCTGCGGTACTGTCGCTGACTGCGTTCAGGTCGATTCCCACGCCGACCGGGGCTGCGACACCCCCGACTGCCCCTTGCAGGGGGACGCCGGTCATGACGACTGCGACTTCTGCTGTGACTGCGCTTGCCATGTCTCGCTGAGCGTCGGTCATTTCTCTCTCGCATACAATCCTGTTTTCGCCTCACTCCAGAGCTTCGACCGCTTCACCTTCATACCCGAAGTTTTTCTCTCCAAGTTCGTTCCCCCGCAGTTACGCGCCTAACACCCCCTTTACGGCCGTAGTACGTCCTGCGCAGGAGCCCATGCTCCCGGCGTAACGTGCCGTGGTCTGCCCTGTTTTCTCCGCCTTTCCAACATTGCATCCAGGAGGTTTTTCTTGGCAACAAACGCCTTCAGGGGCGCGCGCCTAGCCGTGGCCGTCGCCTTGTCTCTATTGGCAGCCGTACCCGCACTTGCCGAGCCGCAGCACATTTCGCTGCAGCAGGCCGTGGACGCGGCGCTCCAAAACAACCCGGAGCTCGTCTCCTTACGCAAAGAAACCGGCATCCTCGACGCCGCCGCTGTGCGGGCCGGGGTTATTCCCAATCCTACGCTGGACGTGGAAGCTGCCACCGGTGCGCTTACCGGCAGCAGCGACGACAGTAACCTCTCGCTGGGTATATCCCAGGAGTTCCTGCTGGGGGACAAGCGCCTCAAGCGCCGCGCGGTTGCGGAGCGTGACCTTGCCGCCTACCGCTGGCTGGTAGCTGACCGCGAGCGCGCTCTCAAGGAGCAGGTGCAGGCGGCTTACTGCGATGTGCTGCTCGCCCGGGAGCGGGTCGGCCTTGCGCGCCATTCCATCGAACTGAACAAGCAACTGCTCCAGGTGGCCGAGGACCGTCTCGCGGCGGGGGATATCCCGGAACTGGAGATGTACCTGGTCCGAGTCGAGTTGACTCGCAGCGAAGGGAATCTGATCGAGTTGCAGCGGGGGGTGCTGGACAACAGTGCCAAGCTCTTTGCGCTCATGGCCCTCCCGCCGACAGCGTCCCCGGTTTTGAGCGGGACTTTGAACGGTAAGGACGTTGCCATCAAGGGGGTGGGGGAGTTGAAGCAGGTCGCCATGCAGGACCGTCCCGACCTCAAGGCGCTGCATGCGGCGATGCAGAAGAGCGACGCCGAGGTCGCACTCGCCGAGGCGGAAGGGATCCCCAACCTCACCGCCGGGATATCGCTGAGCCGCGATGCCTCCTCCATGGAGATCGGCGGCGTCACAGGTAGGGAAACCTCCTACACCATCGGCGTGAGGTTTTCCATGCCGATCCCGGTATTCGATCGGAACCAGGCCGGGCAACAGGAGGCGCGGGCCAAACGCAGCGGCGCCGGAATCCGCCTCCAGGGCGCCGCCGCCGGCGTCGAGCGCGAGGTGGAGAGCGCCCATGCGAGCCTCGCCAACGCCGAAAAGGTACTCTCCCTGTACCGCTCCGACATCCTGCGCCAGCTCGATGAAAACCTGAAGCTGACCCAGGAGGCGTACCGGCTCGGGGAGGTTGGCATCCTGGCGGTGATCGAGGAGCAGAAGAAGTACTTCGAGGTGAGCGACAGCTACCTGGCCGCTCTGCATGCGAGACAGGTCGCTTTCAACAGACTGGAATCGGCGGTTGCCGCTGACATCAACGGAGGTGCGCAGTGAACAAGAAGGGAATCATCATCGGACTTATCCTCGCCACTGCCCTCTGCGGCGGTGTCGCTTATCGTCTCGTCAACTCCACCGCGGGAGGCGAGCACGCCGAACACGCTGAAGCAGGGCACGGCGAAGAGAAAGGCGGGCACGCGGAAGGGAAGGAGGAGAAGGGGCACGAAGGGCATGACGAGCACGGCGCGAAGCTGATCAAGATGACGGCCGAGGTGCAAAAGCAAAGCGGCGTGGCCGTGGCCGCCGTGAAGAAGCAGCAGTTAGCGGGCGTCATCAGTGCGACCGGCAAGGTCGAGGCCAACGCCGACCGCATCGCCCATGTTTCCCCGCGTATTTCCGGCAAAATAGTCGCCGTGCGCGCCTCGCTTGGCGACAGCGTCGGCTCCGGTCAGGTGCTTGCGACGCTGGACAGCGTTGAGCTTGGCGAGGCACTGAGCCGCTACCACCAGTCCAAGACCAGGCTCTCCCTGGCCCAGTCCAACATGGAGCGCGTTAAGGCGCTGGTGGACAAGAAGATCGCCGCGCGCAAAGAGATCTTCCAGGCTGAGACCGATTACAAGACGGCCCAGACCGAGATGCACACCGACCAGGAACGCCTCTCCCTGTACGGCGTCTCCGCCGGCGACCTAAAGGCGGATCGAAAGCCGCTGTTGCCGGTGCGCTCTCCCATCTCCGGCGTCATCACTGAGAAACACGCTATCGTCGGGGAGCTTGCCGATCCCGCCAAGAGCCTGTACACGGTCGCCGACCTCTCCTCGGTCTGGGTGATGGTCGATATTCACGAAAAGGACCTGGTCAAGGTACGCCGCGGACAGGCGGCGACGGTCGTGGTTAACGCCTTTCCCGAAACCAAGTTCCGCGGCCGGATCACCTACCTGGCTGACGTCGTCGACGGCGCGACCCGAACCATCAAGGCGCGGGTAGAGGTGGCCAACCCCGGGCGCAAACTCAAGCCCGAGATGTTCGCCACGGTCGAACTCGCGACAGCGTCAGACGCCCCGGCGGTAATCGCGGTGCCCGAGGAGGCGGTCCAGGAGCTGGAAGGGAAGAAGCTCGTCTTCGTCTCGGAAAAAGAGGGTGTCTTTGAACCGCGCCAGGTGGAACCGGGCCGGGCCTCCGGCGGCATGGTCGAGATCCTTTCCGGCATCAGGGAAGGTGAGCGGCTGGCGGTCAGGGGGGGCTTCGTCCTCAAATCGGAGCTGCAGAAGGGCGAAATCGAGGGGCACGATCACTAAGGAGACCAGCACCGATGCTTGAAAAAACAGTCGCATTCATGCTGAAGCAGAAGGGGATGGTCATCTTCCTTGCGCTGGCTATCGTTGTCTTCGGCTTCTATTCGTATCTCAAACTTCCCATCGACGCTTTCCCCGATGTCACCAACATCCAGGTGGAGGTGGTGAGCCACGCAGACGGGCTCTCGGCCGTCGAGATCGAGAGGAACGTCACCTATCCCATCGAGATGGCGATGCGCGGGCTTCCCGACATCGAACAGCTCCGTTCGGTGACCAAGTTCGGCCTCTCCATCGTCACCGTGGTCTTCAAGGACAACGTGGACATCTATTTCGCCCGCCAGCTCGTCTTCGAGCGGCTGGCCGAGGCGCGGGAAAAGGTCCCCAAAGGGGTCGAGGTGGCCATGGGGCCGATCGGCACTGCCATGGGGGAGATCTACCAGTACACCCTCGAGGGGAAGATGTCCCAGAACCCCGACGAGCAGCGCGCCTACCTCACCAACCTGCGCACCATCCAGGAGTGGGTGATCACCCCGCAGCTGAAGAGCGTGCCGGGCGTCAATGAGATCAACTCGTTCGGCGGCTACTTCAAGCAATACCAGGTGGAGGTATCCCCGGACAAGCTGGTCAAGTACGGGGTCACGGTGGCGGACGTGCACGATGCCATCGGCAGCAACAACAGCAACGTCGGCGGCAACGTGCTCGAGCGCGGCACCGACCAGTACATCGTGCGCGGCGTGGGGCTCATCCAGAGCACCGGCGACATCGAGAATATCGTCCTCAAATCGCAGGGGGGGACGCCGGTCTACCTGCGCGACCTGGCCCAGGTGAAAGTCGGCGAGGCCGTGCGCATGGGGGCGGCGGTGAAGGACGCGAAGGGCGAGTCGGTGGGGGGCATCGTGATGATGCTCCGGGGTGAGAACAGCCGCGACGTCGTGGCCCGGGTCGCCGCCAAGGTGAAAGAGATCAACGAGAGCAACATGCTTCCCGACGGCATCAAGATGGTGCCGTACTACGACCGAAGCGACATCGTCAAGGCGAGCGTCGGCACGGTGAACAAGGCGCTCATCGAGGGGGCGATCCTCGTCCTCGTGGTTCTGTACCTCCTTCTGAACAGCATCCGCGGCAGCATCGTGGTACTCCTGGCGTTGCCGCTGTCGCTTCTGGCCACCTTCATCGTCATGAAGCTGACCGGCATCACCGCGAACCTGATGTCCCTGGGCGGCCTCGCTATCTCCATCGGTATGATCATCGACACCACCATCATCCAGGTGGAGAACGTGCAGCGTCACCTGAGCGAGGCAGGGGAGGGACAGCCCAAGCTGAAGACCGTGCTGAAGGCGGTGATGGAGGTGAGAAAGCCCAGCATCTTCGGCGAACTGATCATCGCGCTCACCTTTATCCCCATCCTCACCCTGGAGGGGATCGAAGGGAAGATGTTCGGCCCCTTGGCCATCACCGTCGCCATCGCGCTCCTGGCGTCGCTACTCCTCTCCATCTTCATCATCCCGGTGCTCTGCAGCGTCGTTTTGAAGCCGCAACCGGAGAAGGAAAGCAGGATCATGCTGTACGCCAAGGAGCAGTACCTGCCGCTGCTCGAGTACGCCATGAACCGCAAGAAGGTGGTGCTCGGTATCGCGGGTGGGCTGCTCGTTTTCTCTCTGTTCCTCGTGACCAGGCTCGGCACCGAGTTCATGCCCATCATGGATGAAGGCTCCTTCGATATGGACATCGCCATGCTGCCGGGTGTTTCGCTGGCCAAGGCGCTCGAAGTGAACCAGCAGGCAACCGCGAAGCTGAAAAAGTTCGACGAGCTGGACGTGGTAGTGGGGCGCATCGGGCAGACCGGCGTAGCCCTCGACACCCGCGGCCCCGACAAGACCGGCTACGTCGGCGTGTTCAAGCCCAAGGAGCAGTGGAAGCGCGACATCTCAAAGGAGGAGCTGACCAACGAGATGAGGGAGGCGCTGGAAACGATCCCCGGTATCAGCTTCGGCTTCAGCCAGCCGATCCAGTGCCGCATCGACGAGCTGGTGGCGGGGACCAGGGCGCAGCTCATAGTAAAGCTGTTCGGCGACGACCTGGACGTGCTGCGCGACAAGTCCGCCGAAATCGCCAAGGTTCTCTCAACGGTAAGGGGCGGGACGGACCTCAATACGGAGAAGGTTTCGGGGCAGCCTTACCTTACCGTCGCCATCGACCGAACCAAGATCGCCCGTTATGGCCTGAACATAAGCGACGTGCAGCAGGTGATCGAGATCGCCGTGGCAGGCAAGGCGGCTTCCACGTTCTACGAGTCCAACCGCAGCTTCGACATCACGGTTCGCCTGCCCGAGGATAAAAGGAACTCCGTCGAGGCGATTCGTAACCTCCTCATCACGACCAAGTCGGGCATGAACATCCCGCTGGAACAGCTCGCCGAGGTGAAGATGGTGGAGGGGCCGGTGCAGATCAGCCGCCAGGACGGGGTAAGAAGGATCGGCATCGAGATGAACGTGAGCGGCAGGGACATCGGCAGCTTCGTCGCCGAGGCGAAGCAGAAGATCAAGGATCAGGTCAAGCTCCCCGCCGGGTACTACCTTACCTGGGGCGGACAGTTCGAGAACCAGCAGCGCGCGATGAACAAGCTGATGATTATCGGTCCGGTGGCTGTTGCGTTGATACTGCTGTTGCTCTACGTCACCTTCCGGTCGATACGACTGGCATTGCTGGTGATCTCAAACCTCCCGTTTGCCTTGATTGGTGGGATCTTCTCGCTGTTCCTGTCGGGTCAGTACCTGTCCGTTCCCGCGTCGGTCGGCTTCATAGTCCTGTTCGGCGTCGCTGTGCTGAACGGACTGGTGCTGGTATCGAGGATCGCGCAGTTGCGGGAAGAGGGGCTTTCCGTCGAGGAGGCCGTGCGCAAAGGGGCGGTGGACCGGTTGCGCCCGGTCTTGATGACCGCGTCCATAGCCATCTTCAGCTTGATGCCGATGCTCTTTGCCGGCGGGACCGGCGCCGAAATCCAGAAACCGCTGGCAACGGTCGTGGTCGGCGGGCTGATAACCTCCACCCTGTTGACCCTGTTGATCATTCCCGCGGTGTACGGCTGGTTCGAGAAGAGTAAGGCCGAGGTTGAAGTCTAGATCTCGGCGGGAAAGGGGACAGGCACCTGCGGAGCCAGTCCCCCTTGAAACAGAAAGGGGACAGGCGCCTGCGGAGTCAGTCCCCCTTTTGATCTCGTTCCCAAGGTCCGCCTTGGGAATGCAAAGCCTCTCGGAAGCTGCAACTTCCCTCGGATGCAAAGCTGGAGCTTTGCGGCACATGGGATTCCCAAGCTGGAGCTTGGGAACCAGGAAAAAGCATTGTTGTTATGTAATTGTGCCGTGGCCGACTCCTCCTCCGGTCACGGCACCTTTTTTTGTCCCGGGATAAAACGGAACCGGTCCGACGCTGCATGGAGGTGTCGCCGTAAACGCGGCTGATGCGGTGGATTCAGCCACTGTTTTAAAAATTCGAAGCGGAATATATATGAAACGGCCCCACACATCGTGGGGCCGTTTTTTGTAGTAATCAAAAGTTTAACGTTGCGAAACAGATCAAGCTGTTGTAAAGTGTCGCGCGGTCGAGGGTCAGGCCACTCATTAGAGGGGCTGTTGTTGTTTTATTTTCGGCAACGGCTTCGTTTTACGACTTCTGTCGCGTTTACCAATAGCTTGCTTATTTCCAGACGCTTATGGTATACATCGATAGCTATTCCCTTGTTTTATTTTGAGAAAGTTTTAACCGTAAATCCTGGCTCCGATGCGGATGCCGGATTTTGGTCAGACAAATCCAGTCGGAAGGAAGTCGACATGTTCTTACAACAGCTAGTAAACGGCGTGGCACTGGGGAGCGTCTACGCGCTCATCGCCCTCGGCTACACCATGGTCTACGGGATCATCACCCTGATCAACTTCGCCCACGGCGAGATCTTCATGGCGGGCGCCTTCATCGGCCTGCTGCTGGTCTCCGCCTTCAAGGTGAACGTGTTCGTCGCCATGGCAGGCGCCATGGTCTTCTGCATGCTCATGGGCGTGATCATCGAACTGATCGCCTACCGTCCGCTGAGGAAGTCCTCACGCCTTTCCGCGCTCATCTCCGCGATCGGCGTTTCCATCTTCCTCTCCTCGCTGGCGCTCATGGTATTCGGCGCCGACGCCAAGGGTTTCCCCGACGGGGCTTTCCCGGTGCGGCAGATCAAAGTGGGGACCGCTGACATCTCCACCCTGCAGATCCTCATCATCGGCGTCTCCGCAGTCCTCATGATGGCCCTCGAGTTCATCGTCCAGAAGACCAAGATCGGCAAGGCGATGCGCGCCACCTCCGAGGACTACAACACCTCGGCCCTCATGGGAATCAACGTGAACCGCGTCATCTCCTTCACCTTCGCCCTCGGCTCCGCGCTTGCTGCGGCCGGCGGGGTACTGGTCGGCGTTCTCTTCAACGCGGTCTCCTTCAACATGGGCCTCATGGCCGGCCTGAAGGCCTTCGCCGCGGCGGTCCTGGGCGGGATCGGGTCCATCCCCGGCGCCATGCTGGGCGGCCTGCTCCTGGGCGTCTCCGAAGTGTTCGGCGTTGCCATCGGCTACTCGTCCTACCGTGACGCCATCGCCTTCACCATCCTGGTGCTGGTGCTCCTCGTCAAACCGACCGGTCTCCTCGGCCAAAAAATTACAAAGAAGGTATAGATTCGATGGCAGACTTCCTGAACAGCTTGGTCGGCTCGATCGACCCGTACATGTTGCAGATCCTCGTCAACGTCGGCATCGCTATCGTGCTGGCGCTGGGGCTTAACGTCATCACCGGCCTGACCGGTCAGCTCTCCCTGGGGCACGCCGCGTTCATGAGCATCGGCGCCTTCACCAGCGCCATGGTGACCATCAAGACTGGTCTTCCCTTCTTCGCCAACCTCGCCGTGACCGGCGTGGTCACCGCCATCGTGGCGGCCATGATCGGTTTCCCGATCCTGAGGCTCACCGGTGACTACCTGGCCATCTGCACCCTGGGTTTCGCCGAGATCGTCAAAGTATTCTTCCTGAACTTCGAGCCGACCAACAAGGCACTCGGCCTCACCGTCCCGCAGGCCAAGACCTCCATCCCCATGCCGATCTACGTGTGGGTGGTCGCCATCCTGGCCATCATCCTGGTCACCTTCGTGCAGAACTCCCGCTTCGGGCGCGCGCTCAAGGCGATCCGCGAGGACGAGATTGCGGCCGACGCCATGGGCATCAACACCGCGCGCTACAAGATCCAGGCCTTTGCTCTGGGCTCCTTCCTGGCCGGCATCGGCGGCGGCCTCTATGCCCACTTCCTGAGCTACATCAACCCCTCCGACTTCGGCTTCCTGAAATCGGTCGACATCCTGGCCATGGTCGTTCTGGGCGGCCTGGGCAGCGTCCCCGGCGCCGTGATCGGTTCCTCGGTGCTCGCCTCTGCTCCGGAGTTCCTGCGCTTCATGTCCCAGTACCGCATGCTGGTGTACGGCGCGCTGCTGGTGTTCCTGATGGTGTTCCGCCCCAACGGGCTCCTGGG
Organism: Geomonas oryzisoli; assembly: GCF_018986915.1. NCBI lineage: Bacteria > Pseudomonadati > Thermodesulfobacteriota > Desulfuromonadia > Geobacterales > Geobacteraceae > Geomonas > Geomonas oryzisoli. The sequence continues at coordinate 2,521,734 of NZ_CP076723.1, read as the reverse complement.
TGGCGTCAACGTCACCGAACTGCTGCTGCGCGCGGTGGGCAGGAAGCCGGCAGGCAAGTAACTTACTCAAATAACTCACGAAACGAGAGTAACGCATGTCCATTCTGAAACTCGATAACGTCACCATCCGCTTCGGCGGCCTGGTCGCCGTAGACAAGGTAAACCTCGAGGTCGAGAAGGGGAGCATCATGGCCCTGATCGGGCCCAACGGTGCCGGCAAGAGCACCATGTTCAACCTGATCACCGGCATCTACACCCCGACCGAGGGGCAGATCTCCTTCATGGGAGAGAGCATCTCCGGGAAGCCCGCCTTCAAGATCGCCGGTTCCGGCATCGGCAGGACCTTCCAGAACATCAGGCTCTTCACCCAGTTGACCGTGCTGGAGAACGTCCTGATCGGCGCGCACACCCAGGGCTCCTTCGACCTGACCGGTGCCGCCCTGAAGTTCCTCCCGTGGGTCCGCAAAGAGGAGAACGAGCTCAAGGAACTGGCCATGTCCTGCCTGAAGCAGGTGGACCTGACCCACAAGGCCTACGAACTGGCGGGGAACCTTCCCTACGGTGAGCAGCGCCGCCTCGAGATCGCCCGCGCCCTGGCCATCAAACCGCAGATCATCCTCCTTGACGAGCCGGCCGCCGGCATGAACCCGCAGGAGAAGCAGGTTCTGGCCGAGATGGTGAAGGCGATCAGCGCCACCGGCGTCACGGTGTTCCTGGTCGAGCACGACATGAAGTTCGTCATGGGAATCTCGCACCGCATCGCCGTCCTCGACTACGGGGTCAAGATCGCCGAAGGCACGCCCGAGGAGATCAGGAAGAACCCGAAGGTCATCGAGGCGTACCTCGGCAAAGGAGCAGCGGATGCTTAAGGTAGAGAATGTCAGCGTGAACTACGGTGCCATCAAGGCGCTGCAAAACGTTTCCTTCCAGATCAACCAGGGTGAGATCGTGGCGCTCATCGGCGCCAACGGCGCGGGTAAGACCACCATCCTGAACACCATCTCCAACATCGTTCCGTCGGTCGGCGGCAAGATCACCTACCTCGACAAGGAGATCACCAAGCTTCCGCCGCACGAGATCGTCAAGCTGGGCATCTCCCAGGTCCCCGAGGGGCGCCGCGTCTTCGCCAAGATGAGCGTGCTCGAGAACCTGGAGATGGGCGCCTACACGAGAAGCGACAACGAGGTCGCCTCCGACATGGAGAAGATTTTCCAGCGTTTCCCGCGCCTGAATGAGCGCAAGAAGCAGCCCGCCAAGACCCTTTCCGGCGGCGAGCAGCAGATGCTGGCCATGGGCCGGGCGCTCATGTCCCGCCCGAAACTGCTTCTTCTGGACGAGCCCTCCATGGGCCTCGCCCCGATGCTGGTCGAGCAGATCTTCCAGATCATCCAGGAGATCAACGCCAGCGGCACCACCATCCTCCTGGTCGAGCAGAACGCCAACATGGCGCTCTCCATCGCCCACCGCGCCTACGTCCTCGAGACCGGCGAGGTGGTTCTGCAGGGCGACGCCAAGGAACTCGCGTCCAACCCCGAAGTGAGAAAGGCATACCTGGGAGAGTAGGGTGTCTGACACCACAAGCAAACCTTGGATCAACCCCTACCTGGCCATCCTGGTAGGGGTTTTTGCTGTCTCCTTCTCCTCCATCCTGGTGAGGGTCTGCACGGCTCCCCCCCTGGTGATAGCGGCCTACCGGCTCATCTTCACCTTCTGCTTCCTCGCGCCTTTCACCCTTTGGGGCGGCGCGCCCGCTTTGCGCGGCATGACCGCGCGCCAGGTCTGGCTCTCTGCCGCCAGCGGTGTCTTTCTCGCTCTGCACTTCGTCACCTGGTTCATTTCGCTCAAGTACACCTCCATCGCCAGTTCGGTGGTCTTGGTCACCACCCAGCCGCTCTTCGTCGTGCTCGGTTCCTGGATTTTCTTCAAGGAGCGGGTGCCGCGCAAGGCGCTCTACGGCTGTTTCCTTGCCTTCGTGGGGAGCGTCGTGATCGGCGCCACCGACTTTCAGGTCGGGGAGAAGGCTTTCATCGGCGACCTGCTCGCGCTCTTCGCGGCCGTGATGGTCTCCGGCTACCTGCTGATCGGCAGGAGGCTGCGCCACGGTCTGCCGCTTACCGGCTACACCTTCGTGACCTACGGCGCCAGCGCGATTACTCTGAGCGCAGCCGCTGCCGCAGGTGGCGTGCCATTCTACCCGTACTCCGGGCAGGACTGGCTTATATTCGTCGCGCTGGCGCTCGTTTGCACCATCCTCGGACACACCGTCTTCAACTGGGTGCTGCGCTATGTGCAGGCGTCCGTCGTGTCGGTGAGCATTCTGGGCGAGCCGTTGGGGGCGATTCTGTGGGCCGCCGTGTTCCTGGGCGAGAACCCGACTGTGCGGCAGACGATAGGCGGGTCCATCATCTTCGCCGGGCTGTATCTCTTCACCAGGGTAACTGCTAAAACCGATAAACCATTAGCCACGGAGAACATCTGAGGAAATCTGAGAAAGGCAAATCCCTTTTAAAGATTTTCTCCGAAGTTCTCAGATTTTCTCCGTGGCCAACGGCTTTGATTCTATGACTTTCGCAGGGAGGAAAGCAGCGATGGATTCAGCATTGAGTGCAAGCGCGAAACGGGTACAGGATGCACTGAACGGGTTCGGTATCGATTGTCGGGTCAAGGAAATGGGTGAAAGCACCCGCACCGCCGTCGATGCGGCCAACGCCGTGGGGTGCGAGGTCGGGCAGATCGTGAAGTCGCTGGTGTTCCGCGGCAAGGAAAGCGGCAACGCGGTGTTCGTCGTGGCAAGCGGCGCCAACATGGTCAACGAGAAGGCGCTGGCAGCCCTGGTGGGCGAGAAGATAGAGCGGGCGACGCCCGATTTCGTGCGCGAGCAGACGGGATATGCCATCGGCGGGGTTTCGCCGGTCGGGCATCCGGCGCCGCTGTCCACCTTCATCGACGAAGACCTGCTCGGCTACACGGAGTTGTGGGCTGCCGCCGGGACCCCCAACGCCGTATTCGCGTTGACCCCGGACCAGCTCTGCCAGATCACCTCGGGGCAGGTTGCCGCCATAAAGAAGTAGGGAGTAAGCAGTAGGGGGGTGGCATAGCGCAGGCGGCAGTATCGTACCCTCCCCCGGAGGGGGAGGACAGGGAGGGGGTAGCCTTCTCACTTGGCGTTGTTGCCCCCCTCCCAGCCTCCCCCCTCCGGGGGGAGGAGCGCAAGGCGCCATTGACAGCCCCTCATTGAAGAGGTCCGGGCGCAACGATTTTAGTTTAGCTGTCGCGGCAATACTGCCGCTAATTTACAGGAAGCAGAGCAAAGGACACAGGCAAGGACATGCAAAACGTAACAGTAACCAAGGCACGGGACAGTTTCACCACGGGTTTAGGAGTCATCGCCGCAACGCTCGGTTCGGCGGTAGGATTGGGCAACATCTGGAAATTCCCCGCGCTGACCGGCCTTAACGGCGGGGCCGCGTTCATCATCGTCTACCTGCTGTCGACCCTGATGGCCGGCCTCGTGGTCATGGTCGCCGAGCTCATGCTGGGCCGTCGCTCCAAGTCCGACGCGCTCACGACCTTCAAAGTGCTGCACCCCAAGAACGAAAGCTGGGCCCTCATCGGCGCGGCCGGTGTGCTTTCGGCCTTCCTGATCCTCGCCTTCTACACCGAGGTGGCAGGCTGGGTCTTCGCCTACATCTTCAAAGCCGCTTCCGGCAGCATCCTCTCCGCCGATCCCAAGGTCACCTCTGCCGGCTTCGAAAAGCTGATCACCGATCCGGTGCAGTCCGTATTCTGGCAGTGTCTGGTGCTCGTCTTCGTGGGCGCCATCATCATCGCCGGCGTCTCCAAGGGAATCGAGAAGACCACCAAGCGCCTCATGCCGGTGCTGTTCCTGATCCTGGTCATGATCGGCGTCAGGAGCCTCATGCTCCCCGGCGCGGCCGCCGGTCTCGAATTCCTGTTCCGCCCGGACTTCTCCAAGGTGACCGGGTCTGTCGTCCTGACCGCCATGGGGCTCGCCTTTTTCAAGCTCTCCGTCGGCATGGGGACCATGATCACCTACGGCAGCTATTTCCGCGATGACCAGAATATCCCGATGACCGCGCTGCGCGTCATGCTCGCCGACCTGACCGTTTCCATCCTGGCGGGCATCGCCATCTTCCCGGCCGTGTTCACCTACGGCTTCAAACCGGAGGCGGGTCCGTCGCTGCTGTTCATTACCATCCCGGCCGTTTTCTCGCAGATGCCGTTCGGCAATGTCTTCGTGGTGCTCTTCTTCGTGCTCGGTGCCATCGCCGCCACCGGCGCCATGCTTTCTATCCTCGAGGTGCCGGTAGCCTACCTGCACCAGCGCTTCGGTGTATCCCGATTCAAGTCGACCGTTTTGACCGTGGTCCTCCTGGCCCTGATCGGTTCCACCGCGGCGCTTTCCAACAGCACGCTGGCCAACTTCAAGCTGTTCGGTATGACCATGTTCGACCTCTACGACTTCGTGACCTCGAACTTCCTGATGCCGGTGGGCGGTCTGTTCATCTGCCTCTTTGTCGGTTGGGTCTGGGGCGAGGAAAAGGTGAGGGCGGCTCTCTCCAACGACGGCCAGTTGAAGAATGGCGCCATCATCAGCATCTTCCTGTTCCTGGTGAAGTACGTTGCCCCCATCACCATCACCGTAATCCTGCTGCGCGGGCTTAAAGTTATCTAGTTATCGAAGCTAAGCTCCCTCCCCCGGAGGGGGAGGGCTGGGGAGGGGGAAGGGGCGTCGTTAGCCTAAGACTTCCCCCCACCCGACCTCCCCCCTCCGGGGGGAGGAGAAATGGACCTGCTCCTCCTCGTAGGGAGGAGATGTGGACCCGTTAGCACAAGGACATCTGCCACATGAGCAACCTTACTGAACATACCGAGCTCACCGCTGCGCAAAAAAGCCGCCAGGGCGTCATCTACGGCCTGGCGGCTTACCTTTGCTGGGGATTCTTCCCGGTCTACTTCAAGAGCGTCAAGGTTGTCCCGCCGCTGGAGATGGTCTCGCACCGGATCGTCTGGTCGCTCGCGTTCTTAGTGCTGCTTATATCGTGGAAAGGTGCGTGGCCGGCCACCATTGAAGTGCTCAAACGCCCGAAGTCCCTCGCCGTCCTATTTGTCACCACCATCCTCATCGCCACCAACTGGCTGGTTTTCATCTACGCCATCAGTGTCGGTGAGGTGTTGCAGTCGAGTCTCGGCTACTTCATCAACCCGCTGGTCAACGTGCTGCTCGGGTTCATATTCCTGCGCGAGCGACTGGAACGCCCGCAGTGGATCAGCCTCGTGCTTGCCTTCACTGGCGTCCTTTATCTCGCCATCCAATACGGCAGCGTGCCCTGGATCTCGCTGCTTCTGGCGCTCTCCTTCGGGCTCTACGGCTTGATCCGCAAGGTGCTGCACGTGGAGCCGCTGGTCGGCCTCACCGTCGAAACCCTGCTCCTCATGCCGTTTGCCCTCTTTTACCTGGTGCAGTTGAACCAGAAGGGGACCGGTATCTTCCTCACCCACGGTGTTGCATTGGACATGCTGATCCCGATGTCCGGTGTGGTAACCGCCATCCCCTTGCTGCTGTTTGCCGCAGCCGGGAAGAAGCTGCGGCTCGCCACCATCGGCTTTTTGCAGTACATCACCCCCACCATGCACTTCCTGCTCGCCATAACGCTTTTCGGCGAGACCTTCACCCACACCCACCTGATCAGTTTCCTGTTCATCTGGGCCGGCCTGGTTCTCTACTCCATCCACGCCTATCGCACTGTCAGGGGCTGATTCAGTTTCCTGATATTCTCTATTGCATATTGCATGCGTTTATGCATAAATGATCTCCGGCTATTGGTTTGCTGGAGGTTTTTATGACTGAAGCTGTAAATGGATCTATCGCAGCTCTCGACCTGGAGGAGATGGCGCGGCAGATGCGCGCGTTCCAGGATCTGACACGGGAGCTCGATGCCATCATCGACTCGTCCTCTGACGGGCTCTGGATCTGCGACGCGGATGCCGTGGTCATCCGCATCAACCCTGCGTCGGAGCGGATCAACAACATCACCGCCGCCGAGGTTGTCGGCAAAAACATGCACGAGCTGCTGGATCAGGGGTTCATCGACCGATCGGCGGCGCTGGAAGCTCTCACTACCGGCAAGGTTGTGAGCCAGTTGCAGAACCGGCAGGGGCGCAAACTCATTTCCACCGGTACGCCGGTTCTCGATGCCAACGGCAAGGTGATCCGGGTCGTGGTCAGCGAGCGGGACGTTACAGAAATCGACAACTTGCAGCGCGAGCTGGAGGAGCAGGAGGCGCTTCGGGACCAGTTCCGCAGCCACATGCTGGAGATGCAGCAGGCGGATCTCGCTTCGCGCAGCGTCATCGCCCGCAGCCCGCTCATGGTCAACGCGCTGAAGCAGGCGCTCAAGGTGAGCGCGGTCAACTCGACGGTATTGATCCTCGGTGAATCGGGTGTCGGCAAGGGGCTCATCGCGGAACTCATCCACAAGAACTCCAGCCGGGCCGATAAGCCGCTCATCGAGATCAATTGCGGAGCCATTCCGGAATCCCTCATTGAATCCGAGCTCTTCGGCTACGAGAAGGGCGCTTTCACCGGCGCGCAGGTAAGCGGCAAGCCGGGGTATCTCGAACTCGCCGACGGCGGCATTCTGTTTTTGGACGAGATCGCGGAGCTGCCGCAGGCGGCCCAGGTGAAGCTGCTCCGGTTCCTGGAGAACGGCCGCGTGGTGCGGCTTGGGGGGACCAAGGCGCGCACGCTCGATGTCAGGATCCTGGCGGCAACCCATCGGAATCTTGACCAGATGGTCAAAGACGGCACCTTCCGACTCGACCTGTACTACCGCCTGAACGTAATTCCGATCCACGTGCCGGCGCTCAGGGAGCGGCGCGACTGCATCCTGCCGCTGGTCCGTCATTACGTCGACCTGTTCGGGGCACGCGACTCCATCCGCAAGCGCCTGACACGAGCAGCCTCCGATGCCCTGCTCGCGTACGATTATCCAGGTAATGTCAGGCAGTTGATGAACATCTGCGAGAGGCTGGTGGTCATGACGGAAACCGACCTCATCGATGTCAAGGATCTGCCTGCGGAGATCGCTTCCGGCACGGTATCCTCGGCGGGGGTAGGGGGCGTATGGCACGACGAGGTGACGCTTCAGGAGACGCTGGACAAGGTGGAAAAGGCCATCCTGGAAAAGGCGCTGGCAACGCACGGCAACCAGGTGCGCATGGCCGAGGCGTTGGGGGTGAACCAGTCGACCATTGCCAGGAAGTTGAAGAAACACGGCATTGCGTAGGTCAATACTCCTCCCCCCGGAGGGGGGAGGCTGGGAGGGGGGCTTGCGGCGCAAAAGCTTCCCCCTCCCTGACCCTCCCCCTCCGGGGGCGGGAACGAATGGGGAAATTTATGCGTTGCTGCATATTGCTGTTCGCTCTCTTGTTCCGTTCTCTTGTCAAAGAGCCCAATCCTTAGCTTCTCTCTATTACTTCTTCATCACCCCAGGTTACCTTTTTTCTCACCAATGCTATAATACTTCCGGCTGTTTAGCTGGATGAAACACCTCCCTTTACCGCAATTCCGATCCTAGCGACCGCCTCCACGTCTCCACCAAGAACGAAATCGTATACTGGATGGCACAGCTTGTGCTCTAGCATTACATGTTTATGATTTCCTCTTGGAACAACCTGTATTAAAGGAGCCTTTGGATGAACAACACCGAACTGAACAACAGAGTTATTGCACGGGGCAAGGAGTTCTTCTCTACCATCTCCGGTGAAAAGCCGTCCCTCTTCAACAAGGGCGCCTGGATGGGCAAGGTGATGGACTGGAGCATGAAGAACGAAACCTTCAAGATCCAGATGTTCCGCTTTGTCGACGTCTTCCCGTCCCTCACCACCGGCAAGCTCCTTACCGACCACATCCGCGAGTACTTCGGCGAAGAAAAGGACATGCCGCCGGTCCTCTCCACCGGCGCCAAGGTGGCCGGCATGCTCGGCTCCTTCGGCGGGGCCGTGCTGAACAAGTTCCTCACAACCAACATCCAGGAGATGGCACGTCAGTTCATCGTGGGCGAGAACACCAAGGAAGCCATCAAGAACATGGAGCGTCTGAGGAAAGACGGCTTCGCGTTCGTCGTGGACGTGTTAGGCGAGGCGACGCTTTCCGAGAAGGAAGCGGACATCTACATGAACACCTACCTGGAGCTGCTCGATTCGCTCAAGAAGGAATACAAGGACTGGAAGCCGCTGCCGGGCAAGGGGGGCGATGCGAACCTCGACTGGGGTCACGCGCCCAAGGTCAACGTCGCCGTGAAGCCGACAGCGCTCTTCTGCCTCGCCAACCCGCAGGACTTCGAGGGCTCGGTCGTTGCCATTCTTGACCGTGTCAGAAAGATCGCCAAGAAGGTAATGGAACTGGACGGCTTCCTCTGCATCGACATGGAGTCCTACCGCCACAAGGACATCATCATCGAGGTGTACAAGCGCCTCAAGCTCGAGTTCCCCAACTACGACCAGTTCGGCATCGTGCTCCAGGCCTACCTGGTTGACACCGACAAGGATCTCCCGGAACTGCTGACCTGGGCGCGCCAGAACAAGGTCAAGATCTCCATCCGCTTGGTGAAAGGCGCCTACTGGGACATGGAAACCGTCAAGGCCAAGCAGAACGACTGGGCGATCCCGGTCTGGACCATCAAGGCCGAGTCCGACGCCGCATACGAGCGCCAGGCCAAGATGATCCTCGAGAGCTCCGATATCTGCCACTTCGCCTGCGCTTCACACAACATCAGGACCATTTCCGCCGTCATGGAGATGGCGAAGGATCTGAACGTTCCCGAAGATCGTTACGAGTTCCAGGTGCTCTACGGTATGGCCGAGCCGGTCAGAAGGGGCATCCTGAAGGTCGCCGGCCGCATCCGTCTCTACTGCCCGTACGGCGACATGGTCCCGGGCATGGGCTACCTGGTGCGCCGCCTGCTGGAGAACACCGCTAACGAGTCCTTCCTGCGCCAGAGCTTCGCCGAGGACGCGCAGATCGAGCGCCTGCTCGAGGACCCGGAGGTCACCGTACAGCGCGAGCGCGCCGCACGCGCCGCCGCCAAGAAGGAGGAAGCCAAGGGCCCCGGCGGTCTGAAGCCGTTCTATAACGAGGCCATGGTCGATTTCACCCGCGCCGATCACCGCGCCGCGTTCCCGAAAGAGATCGCCGAAGTGAGGAAGCAGCTCGGCAAGACCTATCCGCTCTTCATAAACGGCAAGGAAGTGAAGACCGCCGACACCATTCCGTCGGTGAACCCGAACAAGCCGTCCGAGACCATCGGCGTCATCTGCCAGGCCGGCACCAAGGAAGTGGGCGACGCCATCCAGGCCGCCAAGAAGGCCTTCCCGGCATGGCGCGACACCGATCCGAAGGACCGCGCCCAGTACCTGATCAAGGCTGCCGCCGTGGCGCGCCGCCGCATCTTCGAGCTCTCCGCATGGCAGGTGCTGGAGATCGGCAAGCAGTGGGATCAGGCGTACGCCGACGTCTGCGAGGCGATCGACTTTCTCGAGTACTACGCCCGCGAGATGATCACCCTGGGCACCCCGAAACGCGTGGGCAACGCACCGGGCGAGCTGAACCACTACTTCTACGAGCCCAAAGGCGTCGCCGCGGTCATCGCGCCGTGGAACTTCCCGCTGGCCATCAGCCTCGGCATGGCCTCCGCCGCCATCGTGGCCGGTAACTGTGTGGTGTTCAAGCCCTCCGGCATCACCTCCGTCATCGGCTACCACATCGTGGAACTGTTCCGCGAAGTGGGCCTGCCCGAAGGCGTCTTCAACTACACCCCGGGCCGCGGCTCGGTCATGGGCGACTTCCTGGTCGACAGCCCGGACGTCTCCCTCATCGCGTTCACCGGTTCCATGGAAGTCGGTCTCAGGATCATCGACCGCGCCGCCAAGGTTTACCCGGGCCAGGAGAACGTCAAGAAGATCGTCTGCGAGATGGGCGGCAAGAACGCCATCATCATCGACGACGATGCCGACCTGGACGAGGCGGTGCCGCATGTCCTCTACTCCGCCTTCGGCTTCCAGGGGCAGAAGTGCTCGGCCTGCTCGCGCGTTATCGTGCTCGACGCGGTGTACGACAAGTTCGTCGAGCGCCTGGTCTCCATGGCTCAGGCGACCCTGGTCGGCCCCTCCGAGGATCCGGCCAACTACATGGGCGCCGTCGCCGACGACAAGGCGATGAAGACCATCAAGGAATACGCCGAGATCGGCAAGAAGGAAGGGCACGTGCTCTACGAGAGCAAGGTGCCGAGCGACGGCGGCTTCTACGTGCCGATGACCATCATCGGCGGCATCAAGCCTGAGCACAGGATCGCCCAGGAGGAGATCTTCGGACCGGTCCTTGCCGTGATGCGCGCGAAAGACTTCGACCAGGCCATCGAGTGGGCCAACTCCACCAAGTTCGCCCTCACCGGCGGCGTCTTCTCCAGGAGCCCGGAGCACCTGACCCAGGCCCGCCGCCAGTTCCGCGTCGGCAACCTGTACCTCAACCGCAACAACACCGGCGCTCTCGTCGGCCGCCAGCCTTTCGGCGGCTCCAAGATGTCCGGCGTCGGCACCAAGGCGGGCGGGCACGACTACCTGCTGCACTTCATGGATCCGAGGGTGGTCACCGAGAACACCATGCGCCGCGGCTTCGCACCGGTCGAGGAGGACGACGACTGGGTCGCCTAAGAGGTCGGTTGGTGTTGTAGGGGCAAATAATTATTTGCCCAGCCGCCTGGTCCTTGTCGGTGTCAATGGCGAGAAGGTCCGAGGCGGCAGATGCGGTAAAGGGGGGCGAATGATTATTCGCCCCTACAGAAGCAATTGAGGTAACCTGAGCGCCTGCACTTTTATGAGTGCAGGCGCTTTTTCATGCTCTGATTCCCGCATTACAGTCCCCCTCCAAAGGCACGCCGAGAAGGGGGCAACGCATAACCTATTGCTCTCACTATGTGGTCAATTTTGTTTACCAAGTTGATCGCTCCGGTTTACAGAATGCGCCCTTTTTTTCCTTGCTTTGAAACCTTTTTTGACATAATCTACCGGGTCGTAAAATAATTTTAATTTAATCTTGGGAGGGACCTATGCCAGCCGCACCGGGAACGTCGAAATTCCAGATAGAACTGCGCCGTCATCTGCGTGGTCAGAACATCAGTGACAACCTCGTGCATCTCATTTGCGAGATTGCCGAGGCCAGCAAGTACGTCATCAACGCGGTGCGCACCGGTGACCTGGGTGTCGCCGGTACCTCGAACCTCTACGGCGAGGAGCAGCTTGCCCTCGACGTGCTCTCCGACCGCATCATGAGGAAACGTCTGATCCACTCCGGCGTGGTCTGCAACATCGCTTCCGAGGAGATGGACGAGATCTACCAGGCCCAGGCCAGCGCCGACGGGCTCTACTCGGTCGCCTACGATCCCCTCGACGGTTCCTCGCTGGTCGACGTCAACCTCGCCGTGGGCACCATCGTTTCCATCTACGAAGGATGCGACCTGCTCCAGCCCGGCCGCAACCAGGTCGCCGCCATGTACATCCTCTACGGACCGAGGGTTTCCCTGGTCTACACCGTGGGCGACGGCGTGCACGAATTCACCATGAACAACCTGATGGAGTTCACCCTGACCCGCGAGAACATCAGGATGCAGGAAGAGGGGAACATCTACGCCCCCGGCGGCCTCAGGAACAAGTACAACGACGGCGACGAGAAGTTCATCCGCCACCTGGAGGCCAAGGGATGCAAGCTGCGCTACTCCGGCGGCTTCGTGCCCGACATCAACCAGGTGCTGATGAAAGGGAAGGGGATCTTCATGTACCCGGCCCTCAAGGGTTCGCCCAACGGGAAACTGCGCGTGCTGTTCGAACTGAACCCGATGGCATTCATCATCGAGCACGCAGGCGGCGCCGCCAGCAACGGCAACATCCCGATCCTCGACATCGTCCCCGAGTCGCTGGACCAGAGGGCGCCGATCTACATCGGCTGCAAGGCCGACGTGAAGGCCGCCACCGATTTCCTCGTCGACCAGCAAGCGGCACCGGCCGCCGCGGCATCGTTTGTCAACGGCTAGCGTTTTGTTGTACCATTGATCGTCCTGCGGCGTTTTTCGCTAAAGTTGTCAAGCAGTACGGCGATAATTGTATTAACCAGTAATTCCAGAGGTAAGAAATGACTACTAGCACCAAAAGGTTGTGCAGCGAAATCCAGCTGTTTGACCTCTGCGACCTCGATACCTGCACCTGCAAGGACGGGCGCTTCTGCACCAATCCCGACATCCTGGCCCGTTTCGAGGCTATCAAGGAGGAGGATGACCGTCCTCAGTACCTGGCCGACGAATTCGACGAGGACCAGGAGGAAGATGCTGACGACCTCGATTCCTACGGGGATGACGATTACGAGGATGACGAACAGTAACAGCTTTGCTCTTTAGAGGTGAAACCGGAGAACCGCTTTATTCAGGCGGTTCTTTTGGTATCACCGGTACGACTTTCATCTTTCTACGTCCGGTCTTGGCAAGTGACCGGTGCGGATTATAATAGCCCATCGGGGGGACCGGCCATGACAGCTAAACTGCTCATTCTGGATGACGATCACGACATCCTGCTCATGCTGAAGACTATCTTCACGGGCGAGGAATATGAACTGCTGCTGGAAAGCGACAGTGAAGGAGCATTGAAGCGCATCATCGCCGATCGTCCCAATGTGGCGATCATGGATATCAGCCTGCCCCAGAAGTCCGGTATCGAGGTACTGAAGGAGGCGAAGAAGATCGACCCGGGCCTGGCCGTGATCATGGCCACCGGCTACAAGACCACCCAAAACGCCATCGAAGCGATGAAGCACGGCGCCTTCGACTACGTCACCAAGCCCTTTGATATGAGCAAGCTGAAAGGGGCGGTGAAGAAGGCGCTGGAATGCAACCTCCTGAGCCGCAAGGTGCGCTACACCAAGGAGCGCCCCCAGGCCGAGGAGGATCTCACCGAGGACCTGATGATCGGTTCCTCGCCCGAGATGATCGAGATCTGGAAGATGGTGGGCACCGTGGCCGATTCCGACGCCACCGTCCTGATCCAGGGCGAGTCGGGCACGGGCAAGGAACTGTTGGCCCGCGCCATCTACAACAACTCCCGCCGCAAGAACCGTCCTTTCCTCGCCGTGAACTGCGCGGCGCTCCCCGAGGCCTTGCTGGAATCCGAGTTGTTCGGCCATGAAAAGGGGGCCTTCACCGACGCCCATTCCCGTCGCATCGGTAAGTTCGAGCAATGCAACGGCGGCACCATCTTCCTCGACGAGGTCGGGGAGATGAGCCCCGCCAACCAGGGGAAGTTCCTGCGCGTCCTCGAAAACCAGGAGTTCGAGCGGGTAGGGGGGAACGAGACCATCAAGGTAGATGTCCGCGTTATCGCGGCCACCAACCGCTCGCTGCTGGCCTCCGTGAAAGAGAAGTCGTTCAGGATGGACCTCTTCTACCGTCTGCGCGTGGTGAACTTCTTCCTGCCGCCGCTAAGGGACCGGGTCGAGGACATCCCGTTGCTGGTCGACCTGTTCGTGAAGAAGTTCGCCAAGAAGTACGGGAAGAACGTGAAAGGGGTAGCCCCCGACACCATGGCGCTCCTGATGAACCACCAGTTCGAGGGGAACATCAGGGAGCTTAAGAACGTCATCAACTCCGCGGTTGTCTTCTGCCGCGGCGACATTCTCGTGCCGGGTGATTTCGAATCCTTCTTGACCGCCAAGGCCGGTTTCAAGGAAGTGGACCTCGAAGTTGTGGGCGACGACTATTACGAGGTGTTCTGGAGCATGCTCGAGCCGGTCTTCGACGGCATCTGCGCGAAGAACAAGGGTGCCATCTACGAGAGCGTCAACATGGGGCTTGAGAAGGCGCTGATCCACATGGCCATGGAGAAAAGCAACAACAACCAGGTCTTCGCGGCGAAGCTGCTGGGCATCAGCCGCAACACGCTGAGGGACCGCCTGGAGCGTTACCGGATCGGGGTCGGCGAGCCGTCGTAAGCACGTTGCGGAGGGGACTGGCTCCGCCAGGTGCCTGTCCCCTTACTCTGCCAACGGCTTCCCCGCTGATGGCACGTTCCCCCACCCCCCAGCCCCCTCCCGCAAGGGGAGGGGGAGAAATGAAGAGAGCCGGCGACCTGATGGTCTGCCGGCTCTTTCTGTTAGGGGATTTCCTGTAGGGGCGAATAATCATTCGCCCTGGTTTTGCTGCAGATGCGAACGCCGGTCCATGGTGCCGCCGGTGCTGGGCGAATGATTATTCGCCCCTACAGCGTTGCCGGCATTCGCGGTTACAGCGTCTTCCCTGCCGCCTTTTCCCACTCCTCCTTTGGGATGGAGAGGAACACGTCCACCAGTTTCGGGTCGAACTGCTCGCCGGAGCAGCGCACCACTTCGTCCAGCACCGCCTGGAAGCTGAGCGCCTTCCGGTACGGGCGATCCGAGGTCATGGCATCCAGGGTGTCCACCAGCGAGAAGATGCGCGCGCTGATGGGGATGGCCTCGCCGGCGGCGCGGTGGGGATAGCCGGTGCCGTCATACCGCTCGTGATGGAACAGCACCAGCTCGGCGGCGTCGGTGAAATACTTGATCCCGGCCAGGATGTCGTAGCCGATCTTCGGGTGCTGGCGCATCACCTTCCACTCCTCGTCGTCCAGCTTCCCCGGCTTCAACAGGATGTTGTCGGACACCCCGATCTTGCCGATGTCGTGCAAAAGCGCGCCTTTGCCCATGATGATCCGCTCTTCCGCCCCGATCCCCGCCTTTTCGGCCAGCAGGCAGGTGTAGGCCATGACCCGCTCGGAGTGAGAGCCGACTTCCTTCTCCCTCGCATCCAGCGCCCGGATCAGGGCCGCGAGCGTGTGCTCGTAGGCGAGGTTGATCTCGCCCATGACGGTCCTGATCACCTCGGTCTGTTCGCGGACCTTGAGCTCGAGGTTGGCCTGGTACTCCTTGTTCTCCATCACAAGGCGCCGCTTTTCGAGCGTGTTCTTCACGGTCAAAAGCACCCGGTCCAGGTTGAAGGGCTTGGTGATGTAGTCCTCGGCCCCGTTGTGGATGCAGGAAAGGGCCGTGTCCATGTCGTTCATGGCGGTGATCATCAGCACCGTGGTGTCCGGCGTCACCTGCTTGATGTCTTTGAGCAGGTCGATCCCGGAGCGCCCGGGCATCATGATGTCCAGAAGCGCCAGGTCCAACTGCTGGCTGTTGATTATGTCCAAACCTTCTTCCGCGCTGCCGGCCTGGAAGCAGGTGAACCCTTCCTTGGACAGGGTGATGTTGATCAGTTCTCTGATCATGTCCTCGTCGTCGGCTATGAGTATGTTCCCTTTCAATTGCTACCTCCTGAAATCGCCCGGGTTGCTTCTTGCGACCCGGTCCCCTGCAAGGTATCCCTCACTTTTCTGATCAGGGCGTCACTTGCAAAGGGCTTGGGCAGGAACTGCATTCCTCTCTCCAGCGTCTTCTCGAAGCTGGTCCTGTTGTCTGTGTGTCCAGACATGAAAAGCACTTTGAGCTTCGGTTTCTTGGCCAAAAGCCGCTCTGCCAGGGTCGGGCCGCTCATAAACGGCATGACCACGTCGGTCAGCAGCATGTCGATCTCGTCGGCGTGCTGCTCGAACAGGACGATCCCCTGTTCCGGGTCCGTGGTCTCCAGCACCCTGAACCCGCGCATCCTCAGTGTGTGCACCACCAGGTTCAGCACCCCGGGTTCGTCCTCTACTACCAGGATGGTGTGGTCGGTGTCAATCGGCTCGTCGAGTTGCTGCTTGCCCTGGGACTCCGCCTCCTGGAAGGTGCGGGGGAGGTAGATGTCGAAACGCGCCCCTTGCCCCGGCTCGCTGATCACCTCGATGTAACCGCTGCACTGCTTCACGATGCCGTACACGGTGGCCAGGCCCAGGCCCGTGCCGCGCCTTATCTCCTTGGTGGTGAAGAAGGGCTCGAAGAGCCGCTGCTTCACCTCGGCGGTCATCCCCTGGCCCCGGTCGGACACGCTGAGCCTGACGAAACTTCCGGCCTGGGAACCGGGGTGGAGATGGATGTAACTTTCGTCCAGCTCGCAGTTGGTGGTCTCCACCGTGATCACCCCCCCGGTCTCCGATGCGTCGCGGGCGTTCACCACCAGGTTCATCACGATCTGTTCCAGCTGTCCGGGGTCCATCCTGACCAGCCCGGCGTCCGGCGCGAGTGCGGTAACCAGCCGGATGTTCTCGCCGATCAGCCGCTCCAGCATCTTCTGGACCGATTTCACCTGGCGGTTGATGTCCAGCACCCGCGGTTCCATGATCTGGCGTCGGCTGAAGCTGAGCAGCTGCCTGGTGAGGTCGGCGGCGCGCTCACCTGCACGCAGGATCTGCTCCGCCTCCTTGCGCATGGGGGAGCTCGCGTCCAGGGCCCGGATCAACAGCGTGCTGTAGCCGTTGATCACGGTGAGCAGGTTGTTGAAATCGTGGGCGATGCCGCCGGCCAGCTGTCCGACCGCCTCCATCTTCTGTACCTGCCGCAACTGGTCGACGACCAGCTTTCTCTCGGTGATGTCTTCCTTTACTCCGACGAAGTGGGTGATCTGACCTTCAGGGTTCTTCACCGCCGATATGGAGCAGCTTTCCCAGAACAGCTCGCCATTTTTCTTCCGGTTGTGCAGCTCGCCGTGCCACTCTTTGCCGGAGCAGATGGTCTGCCACAGATCCTTGTAGAAGTCATCGCCCATGTTGCCGGACTTGAGAATGCTGGTCTTCACGCCGATCAGCTCCGGCTCGGAGTAGCCGCACACCTCGATGAATTTCGGGTTCACGTACTCGATGCAGCCGCGCAGATCGGTGATCACCACCGACACGGGGCTTTGTTCCACCGCACGCCACAGTTTGCTCAGCTCGGCCTCGGCGCGCCGCCGCTCGGTGATGTCGAGCAGGGTGCCGATCACGGCGTCCGACCCGTTGATCAAGGTCCTGGTGCCGTTGACTTCGAGGTCGATGGCCGCTCCGTCCTGCCGTTTGCCGCGGAAGAAGAAGTGTAGCGGCTCGCTCCCTTCCTTGAGCGGGCGCAGAAACTGGGTGAGCACCCGGATCTGGTCGTCGCCGGCGACCAGGTCGAGGAGGCTCCGTTTCTCGATGAGCTGGTCGGGGGCGTAGCCGAAGATCGCACCGAGCTTCGGGTTCGCATAGATGAAGATATCTTCCTGCAGCATGAAGATGCCGACCAGGGACTGTTCCACGAGACTCTGAAAGCGCGCCTCGGTGGCAGATAGCGCCTCTTCCGCCGTACGCCGCTCGCGACGCACCACCGCTTCCCTAAGTTCGCGCCTGATGGCCGGGATCAACCGGGATAGGCGGTCCTTGATCAGGTAATCGTGGGCACCGGCGCGCATTGCCTCGACGGCGGCATCCTCGCCCATCTGGCCGGAGACCATGATGAAAGGGAGGTCGATGCCGCGCTCGTGCATGAGCTGCAGCGCTCCGAGGCCGCTGAACCGGGGCATGACGTAATCGGAGACGACCAGGTGCCACCCACCCCGGTCCAGCGCCTCGTTCATCTCGTCCGGAGTCTCCACCCGTTCATAGACGGGGGAGAACTCCTTTTGCAGGTGCCGAACGATGAGTATGGCGTCCTCGGGAGAGTCGTCTACGATCAGGATGCGCAGTGGATGTTTCATCTGGGCCGGGCCCCCGCGGTTGCTGCATCTGATTCGAGTCCTACCTGCACCTTCTTATCGGACGGCAGCCTCGATAGGTTTAGCTGTGGGATGACTTTTATGAAAAAAGGAAAGAATATGGATCTGCTTTCTTGGCTACTAATTGCCGGCGGAGTATGTTATGAATCTTGCTACCCTCCCGCCCGCAAAGGAGAATACAGCGTGCGCATCATCTCTTTTTCCCATCCCATTCCCAGATTCCTGCTGCTTTTGCTCCTTTTGGCCTTGTCAGATACCGGCTGTTCCAACAAGACGGAAAAACCCAAAACGAAAGCTCCGGCGCCGGTTACCGTGGCCCGAGTCACCCAGAAGGACGTTCCCGTCGAGCTGCGCGCCATCGGCAACGTCGAGCCCTACGCCACTGTCGCGCTCAAGTCCCGCGTCGCCGGCATGATCACCGGGGTGCAGTTCAAGGAAGGGGACGACGTCGCCAAGGGAGCGCTGCTGTTCACGGTGGACCCGCGCCCCTTCCAGGCCTCTCTTGCCCAGGCCCAGGCGAACCTGGCCCGGGATCTCGCCAGCGCCAACAACGCCAGGGAGCAGGCGAAGCGGTACGCGTCGCTCTGGCAGGAGGGGATCGTGACCCGCGAGCAGTACGACCAGCTCCAGGCCACCGCCGACTCACTGGCCGCCTCGGTGGCCTCGCTGCGCGCCGCGGTCGACAACGCCAAGCTGCAGCTGGAATACTGTTTCATCCGCTCCCCCATGGCCGGGCGCACCGGCGGCCTTACCACCCACCCCGGCAACCTGGTCAAGGAGAACGACACCGCGCTGGTCAGCATCAACCAGATCGTCCCGCTCTACGTCACCTTCGCCCTGCCCGAAAAGGACCTGGCCACCATCAAGGGGAGGATCGGCGGCAAGCTCCCGGTCGAGGCCCGGGTCGCCGGGAGTGCCGTCGCCGAGCGGGGAACGGTGACCTTCCTCGACAACGGTGTCGATCCGGCCACCGGCACCATAAAGGTGAAGGCGACCTTCGCCAACGCCCGCAAGGCGCTCTGGCCCGGCCAGTTCGTCAACGTTGCCATCACCCTCGACACCAGGAAGGGGGCGACCGTCGTCCCCACCCGTGCCGTCCAGACCGGCCAGCAGGGTGAATTCGTCTACCTGGTGAAGCCCGACGCCACGGCGGAGGTGCGCCCGGTGACGACCGGTCCTTCGCTGGACGGCATGACCGTGATCGAGAAAGGGCTTGCCCCCGGCGACACTGTGGTGACCGACGGGCAGGTGAAACTGGTTCCGGGAGGAAAGGTGGCCGTGAAGGGCGGGGCACCCGCATGAACCTCGCCGAAATCTTCATCCGGCGCCCTGTGATGACCAGCCTGGTCATGCTCGCCATCGTGCTGGCGGGCCTGATAGGCTACCAGCTGCTCCCGGTGAACGACCTCCCCAGCGTCGACTACCCGACCATCCAGGTAACCGCGAACCTCCCCGGGGCGAGCCCGGAGACCATGGCGAGCGCGGTCGCCACGCCGCTGGAGCGTCAGCTCTCCACCATCGCCGGCATCGACACCATGAACTCCACCAGCGGCCAGGGGGTTACCCGGATCACGCTCCGTTTCGCGCTGGAGCGCGACATCGATGCGGCGGCGCAGGACGTGCAGTCCGCCATCACCAAGGCGAGCAGGCAGCTCCCCCAGGACATGCCGTCGCCCCCCTCCTACCAGAAGGTCAATCCCGCCGACCAGCCGGTGCTCTACCTGGTACTCAGCTCGAAGACCCTGCCGCTCGCGCAGGTGAACGAGTACGCCGACACCATGATCGGGCAGCGCATCTCCATGGTGAGCGGCGTGGCCCAGGTGATGGTCTACGGCTCACAGAAGTACGCGGTCCGGGCCCGGGTGAACCCGATGGCGCTTGCCTCCAAGAAGATCGGGATCGACGAGGTCTCGCAGGCGCTGTCCGGGGGGAACGTGAACCTCCCAACCGGCACCCTGCAGGACGCCAGCAAGGCCTACGCGATACAGTCGCAGGGGGAGCTCCTCGACGCCGCCGCGTACCGCCCGCTGATCGTCGCTTACCGCGGCGGCTCACCGGTGCGGCTCTCCGACCTGGGGAGCGTGGTGGACTCGGTCGAGAACGACAAGATCGCCGCCTGGTTCAACGGGAGTGAGCGGGCCATCATCCTCGCCGTGCAGCGCCAGCCCGGCACCAATACCATCGAGGTCGTGGACTCCATCAAGAAGCTCCTCCCCGGGTTCCGCGACCAGCTTCCCGGCTCGGTGACCCTGCACGAGCTCTACGACCGTTCCCAGGCCATCCGGCATTCGGTGGCCGACGTGAAGTTCACCCTGGTGCTCACCATCGCGCTCGTGATCATGGTGATCTTTTTGTTCCTCCGGAACCTCTCCGCCACGGTGATCCCGAGCCTGGCCCTCCCTATCTCGCTCGTTGGCACCTTCGCGGCGATGTACGCCCTGCATTTCTCGGTGAACAACATCACCCTGATGGCGCTCACCCTGTCGGTCGGTTTCGTCGTGGATGACGCCATCGTCATGCTGGAAAACATAGTGCGTCACATGGAGCAGGGGGAGCGCCCCATGGAGGCGGCGCTCAAGGGGGCCAAGGAGATCGGCTTCACCATCGTCTCCATGACCATCTCGCTGGTCGCCGTCTTCATCCCGGTGCTCTTCATGGGAGGGATGCTGGGGCGTCTGCTGCACGAGTTCGCCGTCACCATCACCTGCGCCATCCTGATCTCCGGCGTGGTATCCCTGACCCTCACCCCTATGCTCTGCAGCCGCTTCCTGCATCCGCCCGCCGAGGAGCGCCACGGCAGGCTGTACCTTTTTCTGGAGCGCTGCTTCGACGCCATGCTCGCCGCCTACAGTCGGACCCTCAGCGCCGTGCTCAGGCACCGCCGCGCCACCCTGGCGGTCACGCTGGTCATGACTGTGGTCACGGTGTACCTGTTCAAGGTGATGCCCATGGGGCTTCTCCCCAGCGAGGACCTGAATTCCTTCTACTGCACCACCGAAGGAGCGCAGGGGGCCTCTTTCGAGGAGATGGTTACCCACCAGCAGGAACTCGCCAAGAGGATTGCCGCCAATCCCAACATCAAGGGGTTCATGTCCACGGTCGGCGCCTCGGGCTCCCGGGTTGGCTCCAATTCGGGCTTCATGTTTATCACCTTGAAGCCGAGAAGTGAGAGGAAGGATTCGGTCGACCAGGTGATCCAGCAGTTGCGTCCGAAACTGGCCGAGGTGCCGGGCATCCAGGGGTTCATGCAGAACCCGCCGCCGATCAGGCTGGAGGCGCAGCTCTCCAAGAGCCAGTACCAGTTCGTGCTGCAAAGCCCGGACACCCAGGTCCTGTACGAGAGCGCGGCCGCCCTCGAGCAGAAGCTGAAGCAGGTGCCGCAGCTGCTCGACGTGACCAGCGATCTGCAGCTCAAGAACCCGCAGGTCGACCTGAAGATC
This sequence comes from Geomonas oryzisoli, assembly GCF_018986915.1. Taxonomy (NCBI): domain Bacteria; kingdom Pseudomonadati; phylum Thermodesulfobacteriota; class Desulfuromonadia; order Geobacterales; family Geobacteraceae; genus Geomonas; species Geomonas oryzisoli. The sequence goes on along the minus strand of NZ_CP076723.1, from coordinate 2,500,568 downwards.
GACCGGGACAAGGCGACCGCGCTCGGGGTCACGGCCCAGCAGATCGAGGACGCCCTTTACTACGCCTACGGCTCCCGGCAGGTTTCCACAATCTTCGCGCCGACCAACCAGTACCAGGTGATCCTGGAACTGGAGCCGCAGTACCGGCTCGATCCCGCGGCACTGGGGCTTCTCTACGTACGCTCCTCGTCGGGTGCGTTGGTGCCGCTCTCCACCATGACCACGCTCAGCAAGTCGCTGGGGCCGTTGTCGGTGAACCACCTGGGGCAGACCACCAGCGTCACCGTCTCGTTCAACGTGAAGCCAGGGGCCCCCCTGGGCGAGGCGGTGACCGCGGTCGAGAAGATGGCGGCGAGCACGCTGCCTCCGGGGATCAACACCGGTTTCCAAGGGGCGGCGCAGGCGTTTCAGTCCTCGACCAAGGGGCTCACGCTTCTTTTGCTGGCGGCGGTGGTGGTGATCTACCTGGTACTGGGGATCCTGTACGAGAGCTACGTGCACCCGATCACCATCCTGTCCGGGCTTCCTTCCGCCGGGCTCGGGGCGCTGCTGACGCTGATGCTGTTTCACAAGGAACTCGACCTGTACGCCTTCGTGGGGATCATCATGCTGGTCGGGATCGTGAAGAAGAACGCCATCATGATGATCGACTTCGCGCTGGACGCGCAGAGGCGAGAGGGAAAGAGCCCGATGGATGCCATCCATCAGGGGTGTCTGGTCCGTTTCCGTCCCATCATGATGACCACCATGGCAGCGCTCATGGGCACGCTCCCCATCGCGCTCGCCATCGGGGCAAGTTCCGAAGGGCGCCGCCCCTTGGGGCTCGCGGTGGTAGGGGGACTCCTGGTATCGCAGCTATTGACGCTGTACATCACCCCCGTGGTCTACTACTACCTGGACCGGGCGGTGCAGAGAGGGCGGGAGTTTTTCCGGAGGAAAGCGCCGGCTACGCAGCCGTAGCTGTGATGTTAAGAGGGGAGAACGCAGAACGTAGCACGCGGAACGTAGAACGTAGAACGTAGAACGTTTTTCGCCTCGTAGAACGTAGAACGTCTTTCGCCTTTTTGGGGGCGGCCATGTTGATCAACGACGAAGTCCAAAAACAGGTACTGACCATCCTCGCCAAGACGGCGGTCACCCCGACCGCCGACGTGCAGGAGCGCGCCAGTTCGCTGTTGCAGCTCAACCCCGGGCAGCAGGTCAAGGCCGAGATCATCGCCAACCTCCCCAACAGCATGTACATGGCGCGGGTCGCGGGCGAGCTCTACAAGCTGGAGATCCCGCTCAACGTGCAGCCGGGGGAAACCCTGGAGCTTACCTTCGTCACCGCAGACCCCCGGGTCACCTTCCAGATGTTGCGTCCCCAGACCGAATCCGTGCAGTTAAGCTCGATGGGCAAGTGGCTCGCCGACGTGGTGCAGAACGCGCCGGGCCTGCCGCCGGCCCAGGAGCCGCTGGTCGAGCACCCGGAGCAGGCGGCCGCCCAGCTTGCCGGGAGGCTGAAAACGAGCCTCACCCAGAACGGCCTCTTCTACGAATCGCACCTGGCCCAGTGGGCTCTGGGCGGTTTTTCCCTCAAGGAACTGCTCAAGGAGCCCCAGGGTAAGCTTTCCCGGCTGTTGTCGGAGAGGGAGTCGGGCTCGGCCGGAGACGAAACGGCAGGCGGCGCCATCGCCGACAGCCGTACGCTGCCGCTCATCAAGGAGCAGCTCCACCTGTTGAATACCGGCGTGCTGGCCTGGCAGGGGGAGGCGTGGCCCGGACAGGAGATGAAACTGGTGGTGGGGGAGGGGAGCGCCGAACAGTGGGACCAGGGGGTAGAGGCGAACCTCTCCCTGGAACTGCCGCGCCTGGGGGCGGTCGAAGCGAGGCTTCGTTTCACTCCGGAAGGTATCAACGTGGAACTGGTCTGTGACCGGCCCGGCGCTGCCGAGCTCATGCGTACCCAAAGCGGCGAGCTGCGCGCCTCGCTTGCCGCCCAGGGACTGCACCTGAACAAGATGGCGGCCAAAGATGGCTAAGAAGACCTCGGACATGAAGCGCGCGGTCGCCATGGCCTACAACCCCGATGAGGGGGGTGCTCCCAGGGTCATCGCCAAGGGCGCCGGCATCAGTGCGGAGGCGATCATCTCGCTGGCCAAGGAACACGGCGTGTACGTGCACCAGTCTTCCGAACTGGTCGCCATGCTTATGCAGGTGGATCTGGACGCCGAGATCCCGCCGGAGCTGTATCAGGCCGTCGCCGAACTGTTGGCCTGGCTCTACTCCCTGGACCAGCAACTGGACCGGCAACTCTGACCTCTGCTATTACCGCTTAGAAGCGCTCGATCAGTAGGTAATCAGCGTCCTGGACCGTGACGCTCTCCTCGTCCAGCGGCGGCACAGGGGGGAGTACGATCCGGTACGCCACGTTCCCCCTCAATTCGGCAGGTACTCCTCCCACCCCGCGCGCATGTCCCCCGCCTGCAATGACCACCATGACCTTTTTCGGGTGAGCCGAGAGGTAGTCGCTGATGCGCCTGGCCATGACCATGTTGCGCAGCATCTGCGCCTCCGCGATGTGCCGGAAACCCTCGCTGTTTCTGCCGTGAGTCGGGGAATATTCCCGCATTGAGTCGAGGAATTGGTCGGTCACCCTGGCGTCGACGTCCGGCGGCAGTTCAGCGAGCTGCGCGGGCGTGAGGGACGCGAATCCCCGCTGTGCCACGGCCTGCACCACCCCGCGCGGCGCGTTCAGCGCCACGATCGGGATATGGTTGTCGCGGGCGAAGAAAAAGATATCGCTGTACATCCCCCAGGGGATATGACGCCAGCTCCACTCGTAGACCTTTCTGAAGGCGGATTCCGGTACCCGTCCGGCGCTCCAGGCGTCCAGCGCGGGCTGGCTTACCTGCTCGAACATCTCCATGCCGATAACGACCTCTTTGCCCTGAGCCTTCAGAGCTTCAAGGACACGCAGTTGCAGCTCGTGATGAGCCGAGGCGTCGTGTCTCTCCCCAAGGAACAGCACCGGCGCGTCGGAGATGCCTGCAATCATGGTCGGCACGTCGACCCTTTCGCGGTCCCGGACGCGTAGCGCCTGGGTGATGGAGCAGCCGCAGAGCAGGGCGGCCAGCAGGGAGAAGATGAGCAATGTGGCGGTGCGATGGATGGACATGGGCGTGGTTATAACAGAAAGGGATGAAAGGGGAAATAAAAAAGCCCCCTGGCAATGCCAAGGGGCTTTCATGTTCCGTTAGACCGGGAGTTACGCCGAGACGGTGACCACCCTGCCGTCGACCTGAAGGAGCCCTTCGGAAAAGAGCCGAACCGCTTCCGGGTAGATGCGGTGCTCTTCCTTCTGGATGCGGGCACACAGGCTTTCCTCGGTGTCCCCCTCCAGGACCGGTACCGCCGCCTGGATGATGATGGGGCCGGTGTCGGTGCCGCAGTCCACGAAGTGGACGGTGCACCCGGCGACCTTGGCACCGTATTCCAGCGCCTGGCGCTGGGCGTGCAACCCGGGGAAGGCGGGGAGCAGCGCAGGATGGATGTTCATGACCCGCATCGGGAAGGCATCCAAAAGCACCGAGGTGATGATGCGCATGAAGCCCGCCAGCACCACCAGTTCCACGTCGAACTCACGCAGGGTCGCCACCAGCGCCTCGTCGTAGGCCTCACGGCCGGAGTAGGCACGGTGATCGAGGTGCAGCGCCGGTATGCCGGCCTTCCTGGCGCGCTCGAGCCCGAAGGCATCGGCCTTGTTGCTGATCACGCAGACCACGCGCCCGTTGATGGCGCCTGCGGCGCAGGCGTCCATGATCGACTGCAGGTTGCTGCCGCTGCCCGAGATCAGTACCCCTATTTTGAGCTCTTTTCCCATACAGGCTCCGCGGACTAGACCAGCTCCACGCACTCCTTGCCGGCTTCGCACTTGACCACTTCGCCGATCATGAATGCGGTTTCGTTGAGCCCGGAGAGTCTGATCATGATATCGTCGGCCTCGTTCTCGGGGACAACGAGGACCATGCCGATGCCGCAGTTGAAGGTGCGGTACATCTCGTTCTCCTCGATGTTGCCGCCTTTCTCGATGATCTTGAAGATCTCGGGTACGTCCCAGCTGTCCTTCTTGATGACGGCCTTGCAGCCGTTGGGCAGCACGCGGGGGACGTTCTCCAGCAGACCACCGCCGGTGATGTGGGCCAGGCCGCTGATGTTGAAGTCCCTGAGCAGGTTCAGCACGGAACGGACGTAGATGCGGGTCGGGGTGAGCAGTTCTTCGGCGACGGTCTTGCCCAGGCCCGGGAGCTCGTCGTTGATGTTGAGCCCCATGTGCTCCAGGATGACCTTCCTGGCCAGGGAGTAGCCGTTGGAGTGCAGGCCGGAAGAGGAGAGGCCGATCAGCTTGTTGCCCACGGTGATGGAGGAGCCGTCGATGATCTTCTCACGCTCGACCACGCCGACCGCGAAGCCGGCCATGTCGTACTCGTCGCCGGTGTAGAAACCGGGCATCTCGGCGGTCTCGCCGCCGATCAGGGCGCAGCCGGCCTGCACGCAGCCTTCGGAAACGCCCTTGATGATCGAGGCGCCCTTGGCCGGGTCGAGCTTGGCGGTGGCGAGGTAGTCCAGGAAGAACAGGGGCTCGGCGCCCTGCACGATGATGTCGTTGACGCACATAGCTACCAGGTCGATGCCGATGGTGTCATGGCGGTCGGCCAGGAAGGCAAGTTTCAGCTTGGTGCCGACACCGTCGGTGCCGGAGACGAGCACGGGATGTTTGTACTTCCCGGTGTTCAGTGAGAAGAGACCGCCAAATCCGCCTATGTCGGCGAGGACTTCCGGACGGGAAGTAGCCTTCACCAACGGCTTGATCATCTTGACGAAAGTATTGCCGGCGTCTATGTCTACCCCGGCGTCTTTGTATGTGATTTTCTTCTCTTTCAAGGCGAAACCTCCGATAAAGTAAAGACGAAATCTATCCCATTCCCCCGTAAAAGTCAAAGTGAAAAAGTTGTTTACTTCGCCATGTCCTTTGCTTAATATGCCTTGCTGTGTCAGCCTCGGGGATGAAAATAACATTACGTGCCATGTGTGACGGGGACTTAGACAGCGTTCTCCAGATCGAGTCGGCATCGTTCCCCCGCCCCTGGACCCGGCGCCATTTTCTGGACGAGATCGAGCATCCCGACAGCCACCCGATGGTGGCCGCGACCGGCGAAGGAGTGGTCGCCGGATACCTCTGCCTGAAGCAGGTCTTGGACGAGGCGGAGATCCTCGACGTCGCCGTCGACCCCGCCTTCCGAGGGGGCGGCATCGGCCGCGCTTTGGTCGACTGGGCCATCGCCTTTTGCCGCGAGCATACGTTGCGCATGCTCTGCCTGGAAGTGCGGGTGGGCAACCACGAGGCGATCTCGCTGTACCGGCGCCTTGGCTTCGCCGAGGTGGGGCGGCGCAAGAACTATTATGAAAATGGCGACGATGCCATTCTGATGGACCTATCCATAGCTCAAGTAGAGGAATGCGATGCAGTTTAAATCCATGGTTATCTCCAATGTCGAGGTGTCACCCAATTACTTCAGGATGAGGATGACCGCCCCCCAGGAGCTCGCCTCCGCGGTCCCGGGGCAGTTCGTCATGCTGAAGGTGAACGACGCCATCGATCCGCTGCTCAGGCGTCCCTTCGGCCTGTTCGACGTCGGCAGCTTCGTTCCCGAATACGCCGGCTGCGGCGCCCAGGTCTACTGCGAGATCCTGTACAAGGTGGTGGGTAAGGGGACCAAGCTCCTCTCCGCGCTGCATCACGGCGACCTGGTCGATCTTTTGGTTCCGCTGGGCAAGGGGTTCCAGATGGGCCCGGCCGGTGAGGAGAAGGTGCTGGTGGGTGGCGGCGTGGGCCTCGCCCCGCTGTACTACCTCGCCAAGGAGTTGAAAGAGCGCGGCGAGAAGGTGCGTCTCTTCGCCGGTGGACGCAACCGCGATGACGTTCTCTGCATCACCGAGTTTGAGAGGTTGGGCGTCGAGACCTACGTGGCGACCGACGACGGCACCCTGGGCGAGCGCGGTTTCGTGACCCAGGTGCTGGAGCGCCACCTCTCCTCCGGCATGCGCATCTTCGCTTGCGGCCCGACCCCGATGCTGAACGCCGTCGCCAAGATGTCCCAGAAACACGGCGTCCCCTGCCAGGTTTCCATGGAGGCGTACATGGCCTGCGGCGTGGGCGCCTGCCTTGGCTGCGTGATGAAGGGGGCCAACCATACCGACGAGACCCCCGACTACCGCTGCGTCTGCAAGGACGGTCCCGTCTTCGACAGCTTTGAACTGCAATGGAGTTAGCAATGCAACGACCTGACATGTCCGTGGTCCTCGCCGGGATCCCGATGCGCAACCCCGTGATGACCGCCTCCGGCACCTTCGGCTACGGCGCCGAGTTCGCCGACTACCTCGACCTGGAGAGCATCGGCGCCATGGTGACCAAGGGGCTCTCCCTGAAGCCCAAGGCCGGCAACCCGACACCGCGCATCGTGGAGACGCCGGGCGGGATGCTGAACGCCATCGGCCTGCAGAACGTGGGGATCGACGCCTTCATCGAGCAAAAGCTCCCTTACCTTAAGAACGTGAACACCCCGGTGATCGCCAACCTCTACGGCAACACCCTGGAGGAGTACGGCGAGGTGGCGAGCCGCCTGGACGGTCTGGCCGGCGTGGCCGGCATCGAGGTCAACATCTCCTGCCCCAACGTGAAGCAGGGGGGGATCGTGTTCGGCACCGACCCCGGCGCCGCCCGGGAAGTGGTCTCCCTTGTGAAGAGGAACACCTCCAAGCCGCTCATCGTGAAGCTCTCCCCCAACGTGACCGACGTCGTTCTGATGGCCAAGGCCTGCGCCGACGCTGGTGCCGACGCGCTCTCGCTCATCAACACCCTGACCGGCATGGCCATCGACCTGGAGCGCCGCCGCCCCGTGTTGGCCAACGTAACCGGCGGCCTCTCCGGTCCCGCCATCAAGCCCGTGGCCCTCAGGATGGTCTGGCAGGTGGCGAAAGCGGTCAAGCTGCCGTTGATCGGCATCGGCGGGATCATGAACGGCCGCGATGCCCTGGAGTTCATGCTGGCCGGCGCCACCGCCATCCAGGTCGGCACCGCGAGTTTCCTCGATCCGTCCGCTGCGCAAAGGATCGCGCAGGAAATGGAGCAGTACCTGGTCGACCACGGCATCGCTAGCGTACGCTCCCTGATCGGAGCCCTCGAAGTCTGATGGAAGCCTGGGAACACAGCCTTAAAAGATGCATCACCAGCCCGGAGGAGCTTGCCGGGCTTTTTCATGTGCAGGGCCAAGACCTCGCCGATGTGGTGCGGCGCTATCCCATGCGCATTACCCCGTACTACCTCGGCCTGATCCGCGAGCCGGGCGACCCGATCTGGCGCCAGTGCGTCCCTGACCCGGCCGAGCTGTGCGACCTGGCCCAGTCACCGGATCCACTGGACGAGGAACGCCTGTCGCCGGTACCGGGCCTGATCCACCGCTACCCCGACCGGGTGGTGTTCCTGGTTTCCACCGCCTGCGCCGTCTACTGCCGCTTCTGCATGAGGAAGAGGGGAGTAGGGTGCCAGGGGATGAGCCCCGCACCGGTGGACGAGGCCGTGGCCTACATCGCCTCCAAGCCCCAGATCCGCGACGTTATCCTTTCCGGCGGCGATCCGCTGCTCCTTTCCGACGACCGCCTGGACCAGATCCTCACCGCTCTGCGCCGCATCCCGCATGTCGAGATCATCAGGATCGGCACCCGCGTCCCGGTCACCCTCCCCGAGCGGGTCACGGCGCGGCTCGCCCGCATGCTGAAGCACCACCAGCCGCTCTACATCAACACCCACTTCAACCACCCGCGCGAGATCACGGAGCAGTCGGCCCGCGCCTGCGCGCGGCTGGCCGACGCCGGCGTCCAGCTCGGCAACCAGAGCGTGCTCCTGAAGGGGGTGAACGATGAGCCCCAGGTGATGCGCGAGCTGATGCAGCGCCTGTTGGCCATCCGGGTGCGCCCTTACTACATCCACCAGATGGACCTGGTCCAGGGAACCGCCCATTTCCGTACCCGCGTCGTCGACGGCATCACGGTCATGGCGGCCCTGCGGGGGCACACCTCCGGCCTTGCGGTACCGCACTACGTCATCGATCTGCCGGGTGGCAAGGGTAAGGTGGAAGTTTCCTCCGCCCGGTTCAGCGCCGACGGCCGCCGCCTCTTCGTGCGTAATTACCTCGGTGAGGAGATCGAATACGGCGAAGCCTGAAGCTCCTCCCCACTCCCACGTGTTTCCCCAAGCCGGATGGTTCCCTCATCCGGCTTTTTTGCACCCCTGATATTTCCCACTCAAGTTGTGCGGCAATTGCGTCGATAATCTGCGTAGTTGCTTCGGTTGCCGGGGTTTTTCCGGAAAGTAACCTTGCCTTGTGCGCGCGCGGCGTGCTATAAGCGTATACCTGAATCAAGATTATCATATATAGGTTAAACTGAATGCAAACTGAGTACCTGAAAACGCTGGTGGTGTTAGGGCAGGTGGGAAGCTTTTCCAAGGCTGCCTCCGATCTTTCCATTACGCAGTCCGCTGTGTCGCAACGGATCAAGTACCTCGAGGACCACTACGGCTGCCAGATGGTGGACCGGTCAGGGAAATTGTTGTTGCTGACCGACGCGGGGCGGCTCGTGGTGCAACGAGCGGAACAGATTCTCCTTTTGGAGGCGCAGCTCGCCAACGACCTGAAGCTGAGAGGGGAGAAAACCCGCCTCGCCATCTGTTGTACGCCGACCTTCGGCGTCGGCTTTCTGCCCCAGGTCATGGAGAAATTCATGGCCCGCAAGGACGACAACGTCGATCTCCGTTTCATGTTCCACTCGCTGGACCGCGCCGTGAAGGAGCTACAGGAAAACGAATTCGACCTGGCGGTTATCGAACATTGCGAGACGATGGAGGTTCCCGGATTCGATGTCGTGGAACTGCCGAGCGACCGACTGGTGTTCGTCAGCGCGCCGTCCCTGGGGCTCCCCACGGGCGAGGTGGAGCTCGATCAGTTGTTCGAGAACTGCCTTATCGCCCGCAAACCCGATTGCACCTCACGGCGCCTGCTGGACCTAAACCTCTCGCGCTCCGGCCGCAGTGTGGACGATTTCAAGGCCGTCGTGGTCGTCGACGACCTCCGCCTGGCGCTGGAGACGGTGCTTGCCGGCGGCGGTATCTCTTTCGTCTCGCGCAGCATCGCGGCGAAGGAGCTTGAAGCCGGACAGCTGCAGGAACATGTCGTTGCCGGATTCGAGCAGTCGCGGCGACGCAGTGTCGTGGTGAAGAGCGAGCGCAGGCAGGATCCGGCGGTGGTGGAATTCATGGAATGCATCTATGCCGGCTTCCTCTCGGGAGAGACTTGCTGAACCGGCACAGCTTGCCTCCGCGCATAAAAAGTTCAGGGCTTGGCCCCCCGGTAGATAGAACGGGGATACCAAGCCCTTTTTTTCTTTTTAAGGTATACTTTGGGCTGTTTTGGTCCGCAGTCAGCCAAAGGAGGCCATATGAGACGGGTAAGCGTGGAAGAAGACATTCTGAAGGACAAGCCGGTCGTGGTCAAAGACGCCACCGCAGTCTGCGCGCTTTGTGGCTCACAGCTTGAGAGGGACAAGGAGAGCGGCGAGCTGTTTTGCCCGCTTTGCGACGTCGAAGATGTTCCCTGAGGCCGGGATTGACGCGCTTGGTAACAAGGGCGCCGGTAGCCGGGACGGTCACCGGATTTTAGGAGGACGAGATGCCGGAAAAACTGCAAGGCGATCAGCTTGAATTCAGGAATCTGCTGGCGGAGTACAAGCGGCGGCTGTGGGCGGAGCTGCGCGAAGATGTTTTTGCCCAGGCCGGCGCGGACCTGGCGACCCAGTACGACATACCGCAGGACCCGGGCGAGAAGAGCATGCTGGACGTCCTGTCCGACGCCGGGCTGGCCGTTGCCGACATCAGGCGGCAGCAGCTCACCGCGTTGGAGGAAGCGCAAAAACGTGTGGAGTTGGGGACCTACGGCAAGTGTGAAGGGTGCGGAGAGCCGGTCGGGCTGCAGCGGCTGAAGCTGATGCCCTTTACCGCGTACTGCGTCGAGTGTCAGAAGGAGCAGGAGATACCGTCGAAGCCGCCGGGGACCAAGATCTAGAGGCAGGGACTAGGGACTAGGGGGACTGGCTCCGTCAGGTGCCTGTCCCCTTAAAGCACGGGAGCACGGGAGCACGGGAGTAGGGGAGTAGGGGAGTAGGGGAGTAGGGGAGTAGGGGAGTAGGGGAGTAGGGGAGTAGGGGAGTTGGGGACTAGGGGTTGGGGACTAGGGGTTGGGGACGTGGAGCGAAAGGGGATTTTACCAGCCCCTAGCCCCAGTCCCAGCCCCTGTTTTTGTTCTTACAGCAATGCGTCGATGGCCGCGAAGTCCACGTCCCTCTCGGCGTTGGCCATGATCCAGTTCAGCTTTTCCTGGTCTTCATAGGTGATTTTCGCCACGTCGTCAGACAGCGCGGTGAAGACTTCGGCGGTGGTCTCCTCGACACGAATGTACGGTATGTGCGAATCGTGCAGGATCTGCTGGCTCACCTCTGATACCGGCACGTGCCCCGATATGACCAGCCCCGCGATCTTTTCCTTGTAGGCGGGGATGTGGTAGAGCGACGAGAGGGTCACGATCAGTTCGTCGCGGGAACTGGTCACGATCATCAGTGTCGAATCGAGCAGCCCGTCGATCACCCGCTGTGATGAGGCTGCTCCGAGCTGTATGTTGTGGATGATCCTGCTTTTCTCGTTGATATTCCCCTGCAGGGGGAGGTCGAAAAGCTTCGAGATGTGACTGAGGGTCGGATTGGCAAGGATCGGCGAATAGTTGAACCCGTCGATCACCTTGATCTGCGGCTCGAAGGCACGCTTCAGATACTTCGTGGTCACCTCTTTCTTGCTGGGCATCATCTTGTTGACGATGATCCCCCTCACGTCCGCACCCTCCCGTTCGTACAGCGCCAGGTTCAGGTGCACTGCGTCGATCACTTTGCCGATGCCGCTTTCGCTGACGATCATGACCGGCGCGCCGATCAGTTTGGCCACCTTGGCGTTGGAAAGCCCGATGACGGCACCCACGCCGCCGTGTCCCGCCCCTTCGATGATCAGAAAGTCGTATTTCTGCTCCAACTCCCGCACGGCTTCGAGTATGCAGTCCGCCAGGGAGAGGTCGTCCAGTTTCCCTGCCAGGTAGTCCTTGGTGAAATCCCGGTACAGCGCCACCGGCGACATCAGCGCGATGTCCTCCTCCAGCCCGAAGGCCTTGGCCATGAGCAGGGCGTCCATGTCCACCATGAAATCGTCGTAGAGAAGGACTTTGGGCCCGAAGGGTTTGACGAAACCGACCCTTTGGTACTTCTTTCTGGCCTGGTGCATGAGCGAAATGCTGATGGTCGTCTTGCCACAGTTTTGTCCGGTCGCCGCAACGAAGATCTTTTTCGCCATGTACACACCCCTGTTTCTATGGAATGGCGTATGTTTACACCATCTGCGAGCGTGCCGTCAAGAAAAGTCATACAGGGAAGGCAATACGGGGTGGGAGGTGCCGTCAGGGGAGGAATTTGAGCAGCAGCATGGAGATGTCGTCGTCGAAGGTGGTGCAGCCGGTGAAGGCCCGCAGGGCATCGAGTACGGCGTCGATGATGGCGGCCGAAGGCTTGCGGTGCTCGCGCGTCAGAACCCCCTTCAGCCGCTGCACCCCGAAAAGCTCGCCGGAGGGGTTTTGCGTCTCGGTGATGCCGTCGGTGTACAGAAGGAGCAGGTCTCCTTTTTCCACCTGCATGACCGGTTCGTCGAAGGCGACCCTGCGCTGCACACCCAGGATGAGCCCCTCGGCGTCGAGGGCGAAGAAGCGCTCCTCGGCGGGGCGGTAGAGCAGGGGAGGGGGATGGCCGGCGTTACTGTAGCGCAGCTTCCCGGAAGTCCGGTGGTAGCTTAGGTAGGACATGGTAATGAACAGTTCGGCGCGGGAGAGGTCGTCGTGCAGGATCTCGTTCAGGGCCGCCACCACCTGGGCAGGGCCGTCCAGGGCGGGCATCTGGGCGCGCAGCACGCTGCGGGTCTCCACCATGATCAGGGCGGCACCCACGCTGTGCCCCGAGACATCCGCGATCACCAGATCGAGCCTTTCGCCGTGGAGCAGGATGTCGTAATAGTCGCCGCCGATGTGGCTTGCCGGGACGCAGCGACCGGCGCAGTCTATACCGGTCAGAAGCGGCGGGGCGGCAGGCAGCAGCGAGAGCTGGATCTGCCTGGCGATCTCCATCTCCTTGTGCATGCTCGTGTTCTGCAACAGCGCCTGTTCCGCGCGCTTGCGCTCGGTGATGTCCTGCTTGATGCAGATGAAATGCTTGATCCGGCCGTCCTGGTCCAGTACCGGCGTGATGGTCTGCTCCTCCGGGTAGAGTTCGCCGTTTCTGCGCCGGTTCACCAGCTCGCCGTGCCAGATCTTCCCGGCCATGATGGTGGACCAAAGGTTATGGTACAGATCGGGGTCCTGCCGGTCCGATTTTAGAAAGCTCAGGTCGCGCCCCACGGATTCTTCCGGCGTATAGCCGGTCATCCTGGTGAACGCATCGTTGACCGACAGCACCATGCCGTCGCTGTCGGTGATGACGATGGCGTTGGCCGCCGCTTCCAGGGCGGCGCTTTGCACCCGCAGCGACTCCTCGGCCTGTTTGCGCTCGGATATGTCGGAGATCAGGCCGTCGTAGGCGATCAGGTCCCCCTGTTCGCTGTAGCGCGGCACGATGGTATTGATGACCCAGTGCAGCGAGCCGTCCTTATGCCTGATCCGGTGCTCGACCGAGGGGACCTCCTTGCCGGAGCGCAACTCCTCGGTGAGGCTGGTCACCGCGGCGCGGTCCTCCTCGTGGATCATCTGGTACCAGAGGAAGGGGTTTTGCTGATACTCCTCGTCGCTGTAGCCGGTGACCGAGAGGCAGCCCGGGCCGTGCGAGGTCTTCACCACGTCTCCGTCGTTGAGGGTCACCGTGTAGATGTAGTCGGTGACGGCCGCCACCAGTCTCTTGTAGCGCCGCTCGCTTCTGACCAGTGCCGCTTCCGCCTCGCGCTTCTTGCGCCGCACCTGCGCTTCCTGCATCTCGCGCTCGATGGCGGGGATCAGCCGCGAGGTGTTCCCCTTGATGAGGTAGTCGTTGGCCCCCTCCTTCATGGCGCCGACCGCGGTATCCTCGCCGATCTTGCCGGAAACGATGATGAAGGGGATGTCCAGTCCGGAGTCGCGCAGGACCTGCAGTGCCTCGAGGCCGGTGAACCCGGGAAGGACGTAATCGGAGACCACCAGGTCCCAGTCCTCCTCCGCCAGCGCCTTGCGCATTGCATCGGCGCTCTCGACCCGTCTGGATACCGGCGCGTAGTTGCCGCGGCGCAACTCGAAGATGAGGAGCAGGGCGTCGTCCTCGGAGTCCTCAACGATCAGAACGCGGAGCGGTTTTCCCATGAAAACACCTTCCGTGGCAGGCACATGATCGGCCGGGGGGGGGGAGCCTGTGCCGTATGCTGGAAAATGCCCTGTGAGGCTGGGCGCTTACAGTATAGCACAGTTCGTTGGCCGCGAAGTGGCGGGGAACTAATTAGATGGGGCGGGTGCTTCGGCGCCGTCGAGGCTGAACTCCTTGAGCCAGCTCTCGAAGATGCGCACCTTCTCCTGTCCGAAGCGCAGCAGGTCGGATCGCACCTGGTCCGGGCTTTTTTCGAAGTCCAGTTCTCCCCCTTTCTTGGAATAGAAGAGATCGGCGAGGGCCACGATGCGCTCGCAGTCGGTGACCGGGGACATCTCCCGCAGCGGCAGGCGCAGCTTCTGCTCCGCTATGTCGCGTGCGGTGAGCCCGACCCCGATGTGGCGTTCGCAGACCAGGGCGTGATGCGGCAACCCCTCGGACTCCAGCATCTGCCGCCCGATCAGGCCGTGGCAGATGTAGGGGGACTTGCCGAAGCAGTTGAGCTTGGGGGCGTAGGTGCGGGCGACGCCGATGTCGTGCAGCAGGGCGGCCTCCTCGATGAAGCGCAGTTCCGCATCGCTTCTGCCGGCGCGTGTTGCTATGGCGAGTGCCTTATCGGCCACCTTGCGGCTGTGCCGGTAGACGATATCCAGTCCTTGCTCGTTGTCCGGGAAATATTTCTCAAGCAGTGCCCTTGGGTTCAAAATGCGCCTCCGCATAGGTGGTGGTCCGGCTCCAGGGATATAGAGTATGCCGATTCGCCCACTGATTGCAACCCCGTCGCTCGCGCCTTACCACCTCGAGCTGATCAGGTTGTGTCAAGAAAGAGTTGAATATCGGCACGCGACCGGATATGATGTGAATCCTTTAAATAGATACTTCTATGCCAGGTGGTGAGATGACAGTCAAAACGACCACACAACAACTCATGCTGCTCGTGGACGATGAGCCGGGTATCCTCACCGAGGTGTCGCTTTTGCTCGCATCGAGCGACATCCCGGGGGTGGCGACCATCTCGGACAGCCGCCGGGTGATGCCGTACGTGCGGGAGCACAAGGTGAGCGCGGTGATCCTGGACTGGGTGATGCCGAACGTGACCGGCGCCGAGATACTGCAGAGCCTCACCGTGGAACACTCGGAAATCCCGGTGATCGTCATGACCGCGATGGGGGACGTCGAGACGGCGGTGTCCTGCATGCGGCAGGGGGCCTTCGATTTTCTCACCAAGCCCGTCGATCCCAACCGCCTGGTGGCCAGCGCCAAGAAGGCGCTCCAGGTGAGTGAGCTCGGGAAGCAAAACCGCATGCTCAAGGACTATCTGCTGGCGGACACTCTGGGCAACCCCGATGCATTCGCGGGGATCATCACCACCTCGAAGAAGATGCGTGGCATCTTCCAGTACATTGAAGCGATCGCCGGCTCACGGCTCCCGGTCCTGATCACCGGTGAGACCGGCGTGGGCAAGGAACTGCTGGCGCGCGCGGTACACGACGTCTCCGGCGTCCCCGGCCCCTTCATCTCGCTCAACGCGGCCGGGCTGGACGACTTCATGTTCTCCGACACCCTCTTTGGTCACAAGAAGGGGGCCTTCACCGGCGCCGACAGCAAGCGCGACGGCCTGATCAGCGCCGCCGCCGGCGGTACCCTGTTCCTGGACGAGATCGGCGATCTGAACCTCGCCTCCCAGATCAAGCTGTTACGGCTTTTGCAGGAAAGGGAGTACTACCGGCTCGGTTCGGACCTGCTGCTCAAGAGCGACGCCCGCATCGTGGCCGCCTCGAACATGGACTTCGCCGCGCTGCGCGCCGCAGGGACCTTCCGAAACGACCTCTACTTCCGCCTGTGCGCCCATGAGTTCAGGGTCCCGCCGCTGCGGGAACGCCTGGAGGACATGGAGGCGCTGGTGGATTACTTCGCGCACCAGATCGCGGCACAGCAGGGGAAACCGGTTCCCAGGGTGCCGCACAACGTGATCGCGGCGCTGCAGCAGTGCAGGTTCCCCGGCAATGTGCGCGAGCTCTACAACATGGTGCACCACGCGGTCACCTGCAACGAGGGGGCGCCCCTGTCGGTCTCCGACTTTCCCGGGGTTGCCGCGGTACCGGTGCGGGCCACGCAGCCTGTCGATTGGGGCAACCCTTTGCTGTCCTTGTTCGGGAAGTTCCCGACTGTGGTCCAGGTAGAGGAATACATGATCGCGGAGGCCATGAAGATCACCAACGGCAACCAGACCCAGGCAGCGGAGTTGCTGGGGCTGACCCGGCCGACCTTGAACAAGAGGCTGAAGCAGGAACGTCAGTAGGGTGGAGTTGCCACCTGGAATGGTGCAGTGGGCGCGGCGGCCTTTTTCCTGGGGGCGAGGTAGGTGAGGTTCTGCAGCACGGTCTGTTCCAGGGTCGCGTCGTAGAATTTGCGCCTGCAGTCGACCTCGGTCAACGCCTTGCCCTGCAGCCTGCTGACGAAACGGCAGCCGCCGAAGCAAAGCGGTAGATAGCAGCACTCCAGGCAGGCTTCCACCTGCCAGTTTCCTATCCCGTGCGAACCCCGGTAATCCTTCAACCCCTCCGTCAAGCTCCCGATGCTCATCTCTTCCGAGCCCATGAAGGCCGGGCACTTGTAGAACTTCCCGGTGCAGTCGACCACCAGGTTGTCGACGAGTTCCACGATGCAGGCTGACGGCTTGAGCGTGGGGGCGCGGTACCCCCGGGCCAGGGCCGCTTCGCGCAGGAACGGGGCCGCCTCCATGAGCCACGGTGCCTCGGAGAGGGCGCAGCCGGTGTTGAAGTCCGAGCACCCCCCCGTGGAGACGACGGGCGTGAACATCATCACGGACAGCTTGTCCGGAGTGATGCCGTAAAGGGGGAGCTGGTCCAGCAGCCGCGGGAACTCCCGGTAGTTTTCCGGCCGGAAGTTCGCCCCCAGCTGGATGGAGATGAGGTCGCATACCTGCGCCAGGTTTGTTGCCACGATGTCGAAACTCCCGGCGCCGGAGGCGTAGGGGCGCTGGACGTCGTGGATCTCGCGGGGACCGTCCAGGGTGAACTTGGCCCCCTGCAACCCCAGGGGGAGCAGCTCCAGCGCCGTATCCCGGTCCAGCAGCGTTCCGTTGGTCACCAGGGTGAAGGCGTACTTCACACCGTGGCTCCGGGCCGCCTCCTGCAACGGCTGCGAGATGCGCCGGATCAGGTCCTGCGAAAGCAGCGGCTCACCGCCGTAGAAAGAGGCCGTGACGTCCCATCCCTGAGAGATCCTTTCCCGTACCAGCATCGCCACCAGCAGATCGGCGGTTTCCCCCGACATGTAGTGCCCGCAGCGGAACTCCCCTTCGAAACAGTAGCCGCAGTCGAGATTGCAGTCGAGGTTCAGCACCACCGACACCAAGAAGTGCCGGGTCTGGGCGTTGACGCGGGCGACCAGATCCCGCATCTGTTCTTTTTCCGCATCCGGGTCTTCCACCAGCATGCCGAGCCGCGTCAGCGCATCGCACCCCTCGACGGGGAATGCTCCCTGTTGCAGGGCCGCCAGCGTTTCGGCCGGGACTGCGGCGACTGAACCGCGCAGTGTTGAATAGAGGATGACGTGACCGGGACGGTCGGGGGAGGGAAAGATCTTTAGGTAGCGCGAAAGTTTCATGGGCGATTATACCTGCGTCTGGCCGTCTGCCAAATGAAGCGGTGTGTGGATGGCATGACAACAGTCTCGCCTTCTCACAGGGGAAGGCGAGACTGATCCGGGTCTATATGAGGCCGATGTAAAGGTACAAGTAGATACAGCAGCCGAACCCGTTTGCTTCCATCACGTTGTTGCCTTCGTCGAGAATTTCCACTGCCAGGTTTTCTTTTGCCATTGTGTTTTCCCCCCTCTTTGGTGTCGTGAAAACTTTGGACTTTTTTAACAAGCCGTGATACATTAGCATTAATTTATATGTTGTGCAACTTAAAATTTGTTTTTTTTTATTAGGAGGTGGTGTGAGTATTCGGTCTGCTGTTTTGTCAGTGGGAGCCGCCGTTAAGCCGATGGTGCTGACTGTGGCGCTCTGCCTGCTGACAGTGATGCCTGCAAGAAGCGACGACGATCTGAGCTCTGTTGAGCTGTTCAACGGCGCAGGCGGCGATCCGGTCTCGGCGAACCGGTCGCCTCGCCCGGCCTCACAGACAGCGGAAAACATCACGGTGGTCACGGCCGATGAAATCGTGGCGCTGAACGCCCATACCCTGCCTGACATCATCTACGCCGTAACCGGCATCCAGTTGGAGGTCATCAGCACTCCGGGCACGCTCACCAATATCGAGATTCAAGGCTCCGACTTCGACCATGTCCTGGTACTGATCGACAACGTGCCGCTCAACAGCCTTTCCGATAATTTCCCGGACCTAGCCTCAATACCAGCTCAAATCATCGATCGTATCGAGATCGTCAAAGGGGCGGCCTCCAGCGCCTGGGGGAGCGCCTTGGGCGGCGTCATCAACGTGATAACCAAGGTGCCGCAGCAAGACCGGCCCGCCGGCGGCACGCTGGCCGGCTCCTACGGGACCAGGCAGACCGTGGACGGACGCGTGGAGGCGACCGGTACCGTGGACCGACTGGGGTACTACCTGTTCGCGGGAAATCTGCACTCCGACGGCCTGCGCCCCAACAACCAGGTCGATCTCGGGAACCTGTACGGCAAACTGCAGTACGAACTCCCCGTGCGTGGGACAGTCACCCTGACCACCCTCTACACCACCAGAGAGTCGGGGGTTTTGGCCGTTCCTTATGCCGATATCAACGATCAAAAGCATGAACTGATAGCGTCGGCCGCCCTGCTGTTGCCGCTGGATAACCGCCTTTCCCTGGACGCTGCGGTGCGGACTCGCCAGAGCACCATGGAGATGTTCACGATCAGTGCGCCCGGTGGCGTTACCTTGCAGAGCACCCGTGAAAACGACAACAGCATCGGGGGAAGTCTCAAAGCTTCGTGGCTGGGCGAGTGGCAGCTGGTTGTGGCGGGCGTAGACTACGACCACGTGAAGGTGAGCCTGCGCGGCGGGCGGATCGCCGGTGAAGAGGCGAAGACCGCCGACCGTGCCGGCATCTACCTCAACGACACCTTCACCGTCGGCAACTTCGCCATTACCCCGAGTGCCCGCTACGACTGGACCGGCTTCGGGGGAGACCGCTTCAGCCCGAGCTTCGGCATCACCTACGCCCTGAGCGAGAACAGTCTTCTTCGCGGTTATACCGCGAGGGGGTACAGTCTCACTTCCCTGAACCGCGCCGAGTCAACCGAGAAGGTGTGGACGTCCCAGCTGGGATTCGAGTCGGGGGATGTCCCCTCCCTCTGGCTCAAGGCGACTCTCTTCAGAAACGACACCTGGGACGTCATCAGCAACGACTTGGGCCGGCTGGCCAAGACGCGGCAGTTAAAGCATGGCGGCGAATTCGAACTGCGCACCGTTCCCGTCTTCAATACCTCACTTTCTACAGGGTATACCTACATACACACCGAAGGGGGTGACGGTCAGATGTTCCAGTCCGTACCCAAACACACCCTCAAGCTCGGGCTGCGCTACCGGGATCCATCCCGACTGCAGGCACAACTGATCGGCAACTACATCGACTGGAACGCCACCGGCTCCAGCAACAGGGGGGTGCTCTGGGACCTGCACGTGAGCAAGACCTTCGAGTACGCTGAGTACACCTCCTTCGAGGTGTTCGGCTCGCTCAGGAACATCTTCGCCGGTCAGCAGTACGTCACCGATATGTACACGAACACCGGACGTTGGGCGGAAGTGGGGGTGAGATGTCACTTCTAAGGCTGCTGGTCTTGGTGTTCTTCACGCTGATACCGACCCTCGCCCTGGCCTACGACGTCCTGCTGCTCCAGTCCATGCACGACAAGGGGTACGACGAGGCGGTGCGCGGTTTCAAGCGCGACTACCGCGGCTCGGTGCGACGCATCGTGCTCACCGATTACGCCGACTTCGACCTCACGCGCATTACCCGCGAGGAACATCCCAAACTGATAGTGGCCGTGGGGGACCGGGCCCTGGAGGTGGCGCAAAAGCAGCACGCAACGCCCGTGGTCTACATGATGGCCCTGAACGCCAAGCCGCGCAGGCCGGCAAGCGGCGTCAGCATGCTGCTCGACCCGGCACGGTATCTCTCGGTGCTGGAGGAGTTGGGATGCGAACGGGTGGGGGTGCTGTACGATCCGGCCCGAAGCGGCGCCTATGTGAAACGTGCCCTCGCCCTGGCCGGTCGCAGCCGGATCCGGCTGGTGCTGCGCGAGGTGCACGCCCCCAAGGAGACGCCGGCCATGATTGCCTCGCTCAAGGGGAAGGTGGACGCGCTGTGGATGCTTCCCGACACGACGGCGGTCTCCCCTGGCTCCACCGAGGCGTACTTCCTCTTTTCCCAGGCTGAACGGGTGCCGGTGGTGACTTTTGCCGAGGTCTATCTCTCCATGGGAGGAGCGGTCGCTTTGATCATCGACCGTTACGACATAGGAAGGCAGTTGGCCGAGCTGGCTCAGAACGTGCTGGATGGGAACCAGCAGGATGAGGGGGGTGAGCCTCCCCGACGTGCGGTCACCAGGACCAACGAAGGCGTGGTACGCCAGTTGAGACTGAACAGTTTGGCGGGGCGCTGATATGAGAAGAAGAAAACTGCGCCTCCCCCCCTATGCCAAGAGCTTCCGGTTCCGGCTCTACCTGATCTTCACCGGCACCATCGCGCTTTTGACCGCCGCCTTCGTCACCTTCTATGTGGCCACCGAGCTGAACGCCTACCGCTCCAACCTGGAACGGGAAGGGAAGCTGCTGGCGACGGTCCTGGCGCAGAATGCGCGGCTTCCCCTTTTCGCCGAAAACAGCCAGGCCCTCGCCGTCCTGGCCGAAGGAACCGCGCGCTACCCCTCGGTGCTGTCGGTCGCCATCGTGGACCGGGAGGGGAGGCTGCATGCCCAGCAGGTGAAGTCCCAGCAGGTCCCGGGTGAGCTGATCGACATGCGGGTGCCCATCAGCTCTCCCAGCGGGGTGCTCTCCCCGGAATCGGCCCTGCTCGGACAGCCCCAGGGGAACGAGCAGCGGGTCATCGGCGAGGTGCGCCTGAAACTGGACACCTCCGGGGCCCGGCAACGGCTGGTCACCCTGGTGGCCGCCTCCCTGGCCATCGGCACCCTGTTCTGGATCGTGGTGTCCCTGCTTTGCTACCAGATCCTGAAACGGGTCACCAACTCCTTCAACCTGCTCCTCGGTGGCATCGAGGAGATAGGCAACGGCACGCTTTCCGCGCGGGTGGACCTCGACGGCGACGACGAACTGGGACGGGCCGCCAACGCCATCAATGCCATGGCGGCCTCGCTGGAGCTGCGCGAACTGGAAAACCAGGCGCTGCAGGACGAACTGCTCCGGGCCATGCGGCTGGAGGTGCAGGAGGAGAAGAAGCGCGTCATGGCGCGCCTGATCCAGACCAACAAGATGACCTCGCTTGGGCTGCTCCTTTCCTCGATGGCCCACGAGATCAACAACCCCAACGCCTCCATCCGTTTCTCCGGCCATATGATCGGAAAGATGCTCGTCGACGCGCTACCGCTTCTGGACGGGGTATGGCACGAGGAGGGGGAATTTTATCTCGGGGGGGTGCCGTACCAGAAGGCGCGGCAGGTTCTTACCGAGAACGCCAGCAAGATCGTGGAGAACTCGGAGCGCATCGGCCAGGTGGTGCAAGGATTGCGGGATTACGGGGTAGGGGGAGGAGAGGGGCTGCGTCAGCGGTTGGAGATCAACGCCGCCGTCTCGGCGGCCCTTTCCGTGCTCGCTTGCCAGATGAAACGCGACGTGCAGCTGCACACTTCCCTCGGGACGGCGATACCGGCGGTCGCCGGCAGCCAGCAACAGATCGAACAGGTGCTCATCAACCTGATACTCAACGCCATGCAGTCCTTTGGCGGCGGGCACGGCGAGGTCGAGCTCAGTACCCGCCACGATGCCGCCAGGGGCGAGGTCGTGGTCGAGGTGCGCGACAACGGGGCCGGCATCGCTGCCGAGACCATGGAGCGGCTCTTCGAACCTTTCTATTCCACCAAGCTCGAGCTGGGCGGCAGCGGGCTGGGCCTGTACATCTCGCAGTTCATCGTGTCCGAACACGGCGGCCGGCTGCAGCTCTCTTCCACGGTCGGGAAGGGAACGGTGGCCACCGTTGCACTTCCGGTCGCCGCCTCGTCAGTGGTGGGCGTGCTCCCCGCCCAGTACGGTCAGCATGCCGCCGATCCGCTCCATGAGGTCGGTTAGCGCGTCACCCTGGGACCCCTCGCCGCAGATCCTGCGCATCTGGTTCAACAACCCTTCAAAAACGTCTTCCCCGCAGGCCCCCGTGACCATGTCGTTGGTGAGCCGGTCGTTCAAAAGCAGCCGTTTCATCTGGATGAGCTGTATCTCGACGCGCAGCTTCTTGATGGTGGGCAGGTCGCTTTGCTTGAGCAGTTGGAGGCACTGGTTGATGATGCTGTACTGGTGATCCATGTCTTTCTCCCCATCGCAATGACATTGAAAATACATGATGTATTTCCAATATCCGTGCCAAGTATGTCGCGGAGAAGTCATCGGAAAACAGTGGGTTACGGCGCTCCTGGTTTCGGGGTGCGGGGGGGCGAGGTGTTCGTTTTTTTACACCTTGGTGTTGCCTTGCGGTGAAATGTCGGTAGAACGGCTGTTTAGCCGGGCGCTGTAAAAAAGAGAACTGTTCGTTTTTTTACACTCTGCCCGGCCCGCCGGCTCATCGGCCCAGCGCCGAGCTCACCGCCTTCATGATCTGCTCCGGGGTGAACGGCTTCAGGATGTAGCCGTCCGCCTTGGCTTCGTTCACGAGCTCGCGCATCTCGACTTCGCTCTTGGAGGAGAGGAGCAGGATCGGGATGTCCCGGCTCACCTCGTTTTCCTTCAGAAGCTTCGCCTTCTTGTTGCCGTCCAGCATGGGCATCATGATGTCCATGATAATCAGGTCGGGTTTGTCCTTGGAGAAGATGAAGCGGTTGGCCTCTATGCCGTTGGTGGCGGTTACCACCTGGTATCCGGCCTGGTCAAGGGCGTCCTTGGCCATGGCAAGTACCAGTTCGCTGTCGTCGATGATGAGGATCTTTTTTTTCAAGGCGCGTCTCCTTTGTGGGTCAGTTGTGCGGTGCGAAAACGCCGCTTGCAGGTTCGGGGCGCTCCGCCACGAACAGTTTATCCAATGCCGCCGGAATGAGGTCCAGGGGGACCACCTGGTCGGCCGCGTCCAGGGTGATCGCGGCCTTGGGCATGCCGAAGACTGCGCAGGACGGCTCGTCCTGGACGATGGTGGTGCCGCCGGCCTCCTTGATGCGCAGCATGCCCTGGGCGCCGTCGCGCCCCATGCCGGTCAGCAGCACGGCCACCACCTGATCGCAGCGCTGCCGGGCCAGCGACTCGAAAAAAATGTCGATGGAGGGGCGGCAGCAGTTGACCGGCGGGGCGTCGTTGAGCCGGATCAACCCTTCGACAACGGTCATGTGCCTGCCGTCGGGCGCTATCAGGGCCTCGCCGGGGCGGTAGGGGACCCCGTCACCCGCCAGCCGCACCGGCAGGGCGCATTCCCGGTCCAGCCAGGTGGCGAACCCCGCGGCAAATCCCTGCGCTATGTGCTGCACCACGAAGACCGCGCCGGGGAAATCAGCCGGCAGGGACTTCAAAAGCCGCATCACCGCCTTGGGGCCGCCGGTAGAGGCGCCGATGGCGAGGATGTTGTGCCCTGGGCCGCCGGGGAGCGTCCCCAGCGGTTCGCCGATGCGCAGCTTGCGACGGGGGTGCCTGATCACCCGGATCTTGGCGAGGAACAGGACCTTTTCCCGCAGGGTGGCGGCGAACCCCTCCAGCGCGCCGTTGTCGTCCAGGGTCGGCTTCTCCATCACGTCCAGCGCGCCCCTCTTGATGGCGATGAAGGCGCGGTCCACCTCGCTCGCCTCCACCGCCGCGGAGAGGACCAGCACCGGGGTGGGGCAAAGGGCCATGATCTCCTCGATGGCGTCCAGGCCGTCCAGCACCGGCATGAGGAGGTCCATGATCACCAGGTCGGGCTTGAGCGCCAGGGCCAGGTCGACGGCCTGCCTGCCGTCGCAAGCCTCGCCGACCACGCGGATATCGTCTCTTGCTTGCAGCATGTCCTTCAGCAACTGGCGTGCGAGGAGGGAGTCGTCGGCCAGCAGAACCCTCGTGGTCATAAAACGTATCCTTCCTTGGCGCGGCCATCACGCGCGCATCAAGCCGTTATCTGGCAGCTACTCATCCGATCAGCATCTGAACCGTTTCCAGCAGCAGCCCCTGGTCGAAGGCCCCCTTGACGATGTAGGCCTGGGCGCCCGCCTGCAGTGCCTGGCGCTTGTCCTCGTCACGCGACAGCGAGGAAACGATGATGATCGGCGTTTCCCGGTACTGCTCGGAGGCCCTGAGCGCCCTGGTCAGCTCGAAGCCGTTGATCCCCGGCATCTCGACGTCCGAGATGACCAGGTCGAAACGCTCCTCGGCGCTTTTCTCGAGTGCGTCTTCCCCGGAGACGGCGGTTACCACCGCGTACCCCTGGCTGACCAGGATGCTCTGCTCCATGGTGCGGGTGGTGATGGAGTCGTCCACCACCAGCACCTTGAGGCGGCGCTGGGCCGCCTGTACCTCTTCGGCCGACAGCGGGGTGCGCTGCACGCCGCGCCCGGACTCGAACAGGTCCGGGACGTTCAGGATCAGGGCGGGGTTGCCGTCCCCGAGGATGGTGGCGCCGAACAGGAACCGGACGTTTCGGAACTGCTTCCCCAGTCCCTTGACCACCACCTCGCTGTAGCCCAGGTGGGCCTCGACGACGCAGGCGATGCGCTGGTCGCAGTGCTTGAGCACCACGGCCGACAGCGGCAGGTCGCCGGTCTCGCGGCGTGCGGATAGCCCCAGCATGCCGGACAGGCTGTACAGCGGCGTGGTCGCGCCGCGCACCTTGATCACCTCGCCGCTGCCCAGCGTGTCGATTTCGCTGGCGCGCACCTTGACGATCTCCTGCAGGTAGGTGGTGGGGATGGCGAAGGTCTCGCCGCCGCAGGCGACGATGAGCGCATCGAGCACCGAGAGGGTGAGCGGCAGCTGCAGGGTGACCTGGGTGAAGCTGCCGAACTCGCTGGCCAGGGTCACGCCCCCCTTGACCCGCTCGATGTTCTTCTTCACCACGTCCATGCCCACCCCGCGCCCGGAGACGTCGGTGACGATCTCGGCGGTGGAGAAGCCGGGACGGAAGGTCAGGTAGAGGGCCTCCTCGTCGGAAAGCCCGTCCGCCTCGCGGTGATCGATCACCCCCCGCGACACCGCGGCCGCCTTGATGCCGGCGGGGTTCATGCCGCGTCCGTCGTCGCGCACCTCGACCAGGACCGAGTTCCCCTGGTGGCGGGCCGAAAGGAGCACCGTGCCGCGCCGGGGTTTCCCGGCGGCGGCGCGCACCTCGGGGCTTTCGATGCCGTGGCTGAGGGCGTTGGTCAAAAGGTGGATCAGGATCGGTTTGAGCCCCTCCAGGAGCACGCGGTCCATCTCGATGGCCTGCCCTACGATCTGGAACTGCACCTCGCGCCCCAACTGCTGGGCCAGGTCCCGAACCAGGCGCTCCAGCCCGTCGGAGATGGTGCGCAAGGGGAGCATGCGCAGCCCCATCGCCTTGCCGTGCAGCTCCTGGATCAGGTAGTCGAGGTAGAGGACGTCCTCCTCCAGATCGCCCCGGAACTCGGCGAGCGGGGCGGCGTGCTCGGCGGGGAGCGCGTAGGTCACCTCTTTGAGGCGGTCCAGTTTCGACTCCAGGCGCTTCTTGTTGATGATGAGCTCCCCGACCAGGTTCACCAGCTGGTCCAGGGTCTTCACGTCCGCCCGCACCGTATCCGAGATCGCCTCGGGCTGGGCCTCCCTGGGCTCCGGGGTGAGGTGCTGCCCCAGCTCGCCCCGGTCGTATTCCGCGACGAAGCGCTCCACGTCCAGCTCCGGCGCCTCCCCGCGCATCAGGGCGGAGGTGATCAGTGCCACCGCGTCGGCGCCGCGCAGCAAGAGGTCGATGGCCTGCGCGTCCACCTTGCGCTCGCCGCGCTCCATACCCTTTAACTGCTCCTCCATGGTATGGGTGATGGCGCTGATGTCGGCAAGCCCCACCATGCGCGCCGACCCCTTCAGGGTGTGGGCGTTTCTCAGCAGCTCGTGCAGCAGGTCGGTCCGGGCGGGGTTCTTCTCCAGCACCAGGAGGCCGCTTTGCAGCGAGGCCAGATGTTCCTCCGCCTCCCGGCAGAAGATCTCCAGGTAACGGTTCGCCATCTAGGCCTCTTCCTCGGTGATCTCCTTCAGGCGCTCGGCAAGCTCGAGGATCTCGGCAATCGCCTTCTCGGTCTCGTGGGCCGACAGCGCCACCTGCTGCGCCACGTCGCGCACCTCGGACATGGTCTCCGCCATCTGCTCGCACGCCGAGGTCTGCTGCTGGGTGGAGAGGGTGATCTCCTTGGCGGTGCGGGCGGTCTCGTGGGCGGTGGACATGATCGACGCGAAGGAGAACTGCACCTTGTCCACCAGCTGGGAGGCCGCGTCGACCGCCTTGGTCCCTTCCTCGGTGACCATGATGGTGTTGTTGGTGGCGCGTTGGATCTCGCCGATGAGCCCCTTGATCTGGCGGGTAGCGTCCACGGTCCGGTCGGCCAGGCGCTTCACCTCCTGGGCCACGATGGCGAAACGCTTGCCCGCCTCGCCCGCACCCGCCGCCTCGATGGCGGCGTTGAGCGCGAGGAGGTTGGTCTGGTCGCTGATCTCGTCGATGATCTCCACGATGCCGCCGATCTTCTGGCTGTTGTCGCCAAGCTCCAGCATGCTTTTCGCGATGCTCTGCACCTGGCTTCTCACCTGTCCCATCCCCTCGATGGCGTTGGTGACGTCTTCGCGGCCGTTGTTGCAGTTCCTGGTGGTGTCCTCGGCGACCGCCTCGACGCTCTTGGAGTTGCCGGTGATCATCTTCGCGGTGATGGCGATCTCCTCGCTGGTGGTGGTCACCTCCTGGACCGCGCTTGCCTGCTGCGTCGAGCCCGACGCCTGCTGGGCGCTGATGGCCATCATCTCGTTGGCGGCGCTGGAAAGCTGGATCACCGCCTCCTTCACCGACGCGATCAGGCGGCCCGAGCGCCCGATCTCGTCTTTGAGGTCCCTCACGATCACGGTGGTCATCACGTTGAAGGCCTCGGCCAGTTCGCCGATCTCGTCGTTACTCTCGACGGGGATGGTCTCGTCCAGATCGCCCCCCGTGATCTTGTGCGCCTTCTCGGTCAGCTTGCGTAACGGCTGCACCGCGCGGCTTACGACCACCAGGATGGTGATGCTGGCAACCAGCAGCATGACCGCCATGCTCCCGACGATCTGGTTCCTGAGCTCGGCCCCCTTCTGCTCGGTCTTCACCATGGAGAAGCCGATCCGGAAGGAGCCCCAGTGTTTCCCCTTCACGTAGACCGGGGCGGAGAGGTCCCACATGGTCTCGCCGGTGTCGCGCTGGTAGACCTGCTTCAGCATCGGCTCCACGTTCTTCGCCGCCGCGAGCCCCACCGGGTCGTTGAACATCCGCTTGGTGCGGTTGTTGAGCTTGTCCTTTTCCCGGTCGCCGGTAAGGGGGACGGAATACTTGGAGTTGTGGGTCGGGATATAGCCGTTTTTATCGGTGAGGACCGCGAACACGATCTGGTCGTCCTTCAGGAACTCATCCTCGAGCGCCTGCACCGCCTGGTCGGTGAACCGGTCGAACTGGGTGTGGAACTTCTGCGGCTCCGTGTTCGGGATCGGGACGTAGTGCTCGTCGAAGAGCTGTTCCTGAGTCAGGGTGCCGTTGGCCACTGCCTCCTCGAGGATGCGCTCCATCGACCGGGCACCGGTCTGCGCAAGGATGCGCCCCTTGGAGAGGAGTTCCTCCTCCATGTTGGCCCGGCGCGAGCGGACGAAGTAGACCGAGAAGGCGGTCATGATGACCACCATGACCATGATCAGGACGCTGACGATCTTTACCGATAGCTTGTTGGACATGTCGAAAACCCCAGTATCTAGTTTATGTTCTGAGCCTTAGCAATCTTTATGGCAGCCCGTCCGTACCGGCTCAGGCCTCGCCCGCCAGCAGTTCCGGATCCGCGAGCAGCGCCTCCACGTCGAGCAGGATGACGTTGCCGTCCTCGAGGTTGAAGTGTCCGCGGACGAAGTCCGCCTTGGTCCCGGACCCGGAAGTGAAGGGCTCGAAATTCTCGAAACAGAGCCCCTGGACGCCGTGCGCCGCCTCGGCGAGGATCCCCGTGGTGAAGTTGTCGCCGCGCACCACCAGGATCCTTCCCGTCGCCCCGATCTCGGGCTGGGGGAGCCCCAGCATGGGCCGGATGTCGATGGCGGCGGTTATCTCGCCGCGCAGGTTGAAGATCCCCTTGATCAGGCTCTGCACCGCCGGTACCCGCACGAGCTTGGGGACCCGGATCACCTCGCAGGCGTAGTGGGTCTCGAAGGCGTAGCGTTTACCCCCCAGCGTGAAGACCAGGCATTCCACCGTCTCCTTCGCCTCGGTTTCCTCCTCGGCAAGCGCCTGCCAGTATTCCTCGCGCATCTGGCTGAGGATGGTGCGGATGTCGTAGCTGTTGTCGTCTCCCATCTAATACCTCTCGTAGCGGCGGTGGGTCCGGCTAGGTTACCCGTGCCAGCGTATTCTGCAGCTGCAGCATGCACACCGCCCTGGTGAGCCCCCCGGAGAAGGGGATGGTCTCTTCCTCGCCGCAGCGCGACAGGATCTTGATGCTGTTCCTGATCTCACGCGTCCCCTCGGCGAGTCGTCCCTGGCGCAGGTGCAGCCGCCCCATGTGGAAGCGCGGCATGATGAAGTCGTGGTCCAAAAGGAGCGCCTTGCGGTACTCCCGGGCCGCCTCGTCGAGCCGGTCCGCCGCATCCAGAAGCACCCCCTTGAGGAAGTAGGCCTCCGGGAGGAGGTCGTTCAGGGCGAGCACCCGCTCGCTGGTCGTCAGCGCCTGCTCCAGTGCACCTTTCCCCGCCAGGATGAAACCCTTCAGGACCAAGGCTTCCGGCAGGTCGGGGCGACGCCGCAGCACCAGTTCCAGAAGCTCCAGGGCCGGGTCGAACTCCTCGCGATCAAAAAGCTCGCGTGCCGCCTGCAGCAGCTGCGCGTCGTCCTGCGCCGCGGCGACCGGCCGCGATGGCTCAGGCGGCTGCGACCGATCCGACCGCTCCGATGGCTGGGGCGGGGTCTGGGTCGGCGTAGGATTCGCCTCTCCCTGCCACGGTTTCTGCTCGTTGAGCCATGCCGTTGCCAGCCGGATCTGCTCTGCGGTCAGGCCGCTGTAGGGATCCGCCTCGGCCGGCGGTGCCAAGGGGAGGGGCGTGATGACGCCGGGCTCGGCGGCAGAGGCGCTTTTCACGTAGTAAAAACTGCGCTCCCTGCGTCTGAGTTCCAGGTCCAGGCCGCGCTGCAGCAGCGTTTCGGAGTGCCCGAGAAAGAGCAGGCCCGAAGGCTTCAGCGCCCGGGTGAACCGCTGCAGCATTCCGCAGGCGGTCTCCGGCGTGAAATAGATAAGGACGTTGCGGCAGAAGATGGCATCGAGGTTCTGCAGCTCGTCGCAGACCGGTTCACGGCAGGGGATCGACAGGTTCAGGTGCGAGAACTGCACCAGCTGCTTGACCTCGTCCCGGATCAGGAAACTCTCTCCGACCCGCCTGAAATAGCGCTGGGACTGCTCGGGAGTGGTGATCCGCATCGACCACGGGGAGTAGACCCCGTCGCGCGCCCTTTTCAGGGAGCGGTTGTTGATGTCGGTGGCGATGATCCTGATGTCCCGCTGCCGCCAGTCGGGGAGCGCTTCCATGAGCGCCATCGCGATGGAATAGGGCTCCTCCCCGGTGGAGCACCCCGCCGACCAGATCCGGATGGGAGCGGTGGAGATGGCGTGCTCGGCAAAACGCTCTTTGAGCACCTCGAAGTGGGCGGGGTAGCGGTAGAAATAGGTCTCGCCGACGGTCAGAAACTGCAGCAGTTTCTGGAGCTCGTGGCGGTCCTCGCCGTGCTCTTTGAGGTACTGGAAGTACTCCTTGAAGTCGGTCAGGCGCAGCGCCGACATCCGTTTGAGCAACCCCCTGGTCAGGGCCGGCCGGTTGCGCTGGTCGAAATGAAGGCCGCTGCGGGAGAGGATGTGCCGGGAAAAGACGGCGGCCAAACGCGGTTCGAGCTCCTGGTCCTGGGACGGGAGAGATTTCCTGAGCGCCACCGCCGCGACGTCCTCCAAAAGACGCTTCACGTCCAGTGGCTTGCCGATGAAGTCGAAGACCTGCAACAGTTCCGCCTCGAGCCGCAGACATTCGGAGATGACGATGACGGGGACCGACCGCGGTCCTTCCGGCGTCTGCACCCTGTGTTCTATGGCGAGGGGGGCGATCTTGGAGGCTTCCAGCGCGAGGATGATCAGATCCGGCTTCTGCCTCCTGATGGCGGGAAAGGCCTCCTTTTCCTGCGCGACGGAACGGGTGGCGTGTCCGGCATCCTGCAGCAGTTCACCAAGGTAGGTGGTGAAGGACTCGTTGTCGCTTATGATGAGGATTTGCAGTGGCAAGTGGCTGTTCCCTTCCTGCGTATCTTGGTAACAGGCTCGAAGCAAGAGCAGTGGCGGTAAGTCCTGTGTACGTCAAAATAAAACGATCTGGTAAAAGGTAATCAGCCGAAATCAGGCCAATACTATGAGTTTGCCGTCCGGAGGTCAACTAAAATTAATTTCATCGATAGAATGTCGTTCTGATGTTTTGTTTTCCCCAGATTTTTTCTCGGCCGATTGCATTCATGGGTCTCAATGTTAAAAACTTACAATGTTGTTTGACCTAAAATAAAATGCAGCGGCCCGTCCCCCCGCGCGACATCGGCCGCTGACCGACGAGGAAAAACATGAACGTCTTGCTGGTTGCCGGTGCCCGCCCCAATTTCATGAAGATCGCTCCCATCTACCGCGCCTCGCTCGCCTGCGGTTCGGTCCGTTGCAGCATCGTGCACACCGGGCAGCACTACGATCAGGAGATGTCGGGGACCTTTTTCGAGGAGTTGGAGATCCCCCAGCCGCGGTACTCGCTCACCTGTGGTTCAGGCAGTCATGCCGCTCAGACCGCCGCGGTCATGGTGGCCTTCGAGGATGTCTGCCTCAAGGAGCGCCCCGACCTGGTCCTGGTGGTGGGAGACGTCAACTCCACCCTGGCCTGTTCCATCGTGGCCAAGAAGTGCGGCATCGAGGTGGCACACGTCGAGGCGGGGCTGCGCAGTTTCGACCTTGCCATGCCCGAGGAGATCAACCGGATGGTGACCGATGCCATCTCGGACCATTTCTTCGTCACCGAGGAGAGCGGCACCGTGAACCTGCTCAGGGAGGGGAAGCCGGCCGAGCGCATTCACGCGGTAGGGCACGTGATGGTTGACAACCTGTTGCATCAGGTGGCGTGCCTGTCGCGCCAGGACCAGACGCTCCTGAAAGGGTTCCACCTGAAAAAGGAGGCGTCCCCCTACCTGTTCCTCACCCTGCACCGTCCCTCCAACGTCGACTGCCGCGAGACCTTCTCGGGGATTGCCCGGGCCTTGAACGAACTGGCACGGAACCGAACCATCTTCTTTCCGGTGCACCCGCGCACCGCGAAGACGATGAAGGAAAACGGCATTCGCCTGGCCGACAAGGTGGTCCTGCTGCCGCCTTTGGGTTACCGGGAGGCTCTCTTTCTTTGGAAGGATGCCGAGGCCGTCCTGACCGACAGCGGCGGGCTGCAGGAGGAAACCACGGCACTTGGGGTACCCTGCGTCACCATCAGGGAGAACACCGAGCGCCCCATCACCGTCGAGATCGGCAGCAACGTGCTGGCGGGGACCTCGCCCGAGGGAATCCTGGCCGGCCTCCGGGAAAGCCTGGCGAAAAAGGAAAGGGCGCGGGTTCCAGAACTCTGGGACGGCCACGCCTCTGAGCGCATCTGGAAAGTGCTGGCCGGCGGGGAGGGGGATGCGATCAAACCTTGACAGAGAATTATCGCGGCTATAATATATGCGAGAGTTTGCATACAAAAGGCGAGGAGAGCTGTGATGCCGATATTCGAGTACGTTTGCAACGACTGCGGTACCCGTTTCGAGAAGCTGCACAAGGGAGCTGCAGTGGATGAGTGCAACTGTCCGACCTGCGGTTCGGCGAAGGTGAAGAAGGGGCTGTCGACGTTCGCCGCGGGGAGCGCTTCGGACACGAAGTGCAACAGCGGCGGCTGAAGGTTCTGACCGGCGCCCAGTTGGGGCGTTGAACGAAGAGAGAGAGGGGGTCCCGCAGACCTCCTCTTTTTTTAGTTTTTGCAGTCGCTGGTGCTGTAAACGGCGGAATTGTGTTGACATGCAAAAAGGCGAATGTGTATTGTTCCGTGGCTGCCCGGGGGCCAGAACGAGCCCCCGAGCGGTTTGGAGGACGTGTGACACAGCTTAAACTGCCCGGCTACGGGACCCTGATCCCGATCGCCTTGCTGCTTGGCTTCGCCCCTTTTGTTCCGGAGCCGCACCTGTTCGGCAAGGTGAGGATGCTCCTCTCCGGGACCCTGGTCCGACCGCTCGACATATTCGACCTGTTCTGGCACGCCTGGCCCTTTGCGCTGCTGGCACTGCGGGTGACGACGGATTTCAGGGGGCGGGGGGAAACCCCTCGCTGACCGTGGCAGGGGCACCGGTGCGCTGATTCCGGCTGCGGCCGGTGCGAGGCCGAGATGAAGTTCGAAGGAGATGTGGATGACCAAGAAAATAGTGGTGATAGGCGCTAACGCCGCGGGTGCCAAGGCGGCCGCCAAGGCCAGAAGGACGGACCCCAACGCGGAGATCGTGGTGCTTGACCGGGGCAGCTTCATTTCGTACGGCGCCTGTGGCATTCCGTACTACGTCTCCGACACGGTGAAGGAGCTTAAGGAGCTGATGAGCACCCCGGTCGGGGTGGTGCGCGACCGGAACTTCTTCAGCAAAGTCAAGGGTGTGTCGGTCCGAACCAACACCGAGGTCACCGGCATCGACCGGCAGCGCAAGCTGATCCGCCTGCGCGAGGGTGAAGCGGTGGAGAGTGAGCTTCCCTACGACAAGCTGGTGCTGGCCACCGGCAGCTCGCCGTTCATCCCGGCCCTGGAGAACGTCTCTTTATCGAACGTTTTCACGGTGAAATCGATCGAGGACGCCGAACTCTTGAAGGAACGGGCCCTTCCGGGTACCGCAGCCTGCATCATCGGCGCCGGTCTGATCGGCCTGGAGACCGCGGAAGCGCTGCGGGACAAGGGGGTACAGGTAACCCTGGTGGAGATGCGAGACCAGCTCCTCCCCGGCGTGCTCGACGCCGAGGTTGCGGCGGTGGTGGAAAAACACGTGAAGCTGCAGGGGGTGACCGTCCTGACCGGCTGCGCCGTCACCGGCTTCGCCGGCCTGGGGAGGGTGCAGCAGGTCTGTGCCGGCGGCAGGGAGATCGCCGCCGACCTGGTGGTGCTCGCCCCCGGGGTGACGCCTAACGTGGCCCTTGCCCGGGAGGCCGGTCTCGCCATCGGGGTGACCGGCGCCATCGCGGTGGACGAACAGCTGCGCACCAGCGATCCCGATATCTACGCCTGCGGCGACTGCTGCGAAACCACCCATCTTGTCACCGGCAAGAAGGTGTTCATCCCGCTGGGGAGCACCGCCAACAAGCAGGGGCGCGTCGCCGGGATCAACGCGGCCGGCGGCGAGGCGACCTTCGCCGGCGTGATCGGAACCAGCATCCTCAAGGTCTTCAACGTCAACGCGGGCAAGACCGGACTCACCGAGAGCGAGGCACGCAGGCACGGCTTCGACGTGGAGACCGTGATCTCGCCGGCGCCCGACCGCGCCCACTTTTTCCCGGGGGCGAAACCCATCCTGCTCAAGCTGGTCGCCGAACGCGCCACCGGCCGCATTCTGGGGCTGCAGGCGGCGGGGGAGGGCGCCGTGGACAAACGCCTCGACGCAGCCGCAACCGCCATCACCTTCAAGGCCAGCGCGGAGCAGCTCTCCCAGCTGGACCTGGCCTACGCGCCCCCGTATGGCGCCGCCATGGACAACCTGATCGTCGCCGCCGACATCATGAAGAACAAGCTTTCCGGGCATGCCCGCGGCATCACGGCGCGCGAGGTGAAAAAGAAGCTGGAAGAGGGGGACGACTTCATCCTGCTGGACGTCCGCTCGCCGGCCGAGCACGGCGAGATCGGCATCGACGGTGCCAAACTGATCCCGCTGGGAGCGCTGCGCGAGCGGCTGGAAGAGCTTCCCAGGGACAAGGAAATCGTCGCCTTCTGCAAGGTGAGCCTCAGGGGGTACGAGGCCCAGAAGATCCTCGACGCCGCAGGCTTTGCCGATGTGAAATTCATGGACGGCGGCATCATGGCCTGGCCGTACCGTTTCCGCGACCAGTAACGGGCAGGGCAGTAGCGATCCACACAGGGGACCGCCAGGGGGCGGTCCCTTTTTTTTGATAACTGCCGTCCCGCACCGCTCCTGTCGGGGCGAATAATCATTCGCCCGTCCACCCTCCTTCCCCCGGTGAGACGGGCGGGCGGGAACAAGCCCTGCGGAATATTCTGCAACGAGCAGTGAATATTCTGCAGCGTCCGCGCCAGGTTCCCATGGCTGGTGTCAAGCAGAGTTCATACAAGTCAGTGGCTTAGCTGAAAAACGACGGGGCGGGCACGCTCCTTGATAGATACTCGCTGTCTCGAGCATCACATCTACTTCATGTCGGGGACCCGGTGACTGCAGCACGGCATTTCTTTTTCATACTGATCATTCTGCTGTGCCACGCACCGCTTCCTGCGCGGGCTTCCGGTCCCCTCCCGGTCGAGGGGGTGGTCACCTCGGGTGTCGGCTGGCGGCTCGATCCCTTCGGGAGCGGCAAGCTCGCCTTTCACCGGGGCATCGATATCGCCGTCCCGGTCGGCACCCCGGTACGGGCAACGCGCAAGGGGAGGGTGGTCTTCGCCGGGGAGCGCCGCGGCTACGGCGCTGCCGTCATCCTTGAGCATGACAGCGGCGACCGCACCCTGTACGGGCACAACGCCAGGGTGAACGTTCATTCTGGTGAGCAGGTCGAGGCTGGGGCGGTGCTGGCTTTCTCCGGCAACAGCGGCAGGTCGACCGGCCCGCACGTCCATTACGAGCAGATCCCCAGCGGTCGTCCCGTGACCGATGAGAGCGGGAACGCTCCCGAGGTCGCGGCGGCCCCGCCCTCACAGCCTCACGGCCTGAGCGCAGAGACGCGCCGGATGCTGGAACAGCAACTGGACGAGTCCATCGGCTCCCTTTTGCAAAACATCAAGTCCGATATCAACGGCGGCTAAACGGTGTTATTGGCACACCCCTGTAAACCTCCTCCGGGGTGTGCCTTTTTTTCCTTCACCTTGGCTGAGCAAAAGAACCCGATCAGTGACAATCTTTTGCTGGTAAAAGTCCCCCTTTGCGAAGGGGGATTTAGGGGGATTTGCTTCAGGGAAAGGCAAATCCCCCCCGACCCCCCTTCGCAAAGGGGGGAGTGGCAGGTAGCAGAGTCACCAATGAGTAAAAGAAAGGCCCGTCCCATCCCGGGGGCGGGCCTTTCTATTTGTTCGAGCGCCATTGATCCCTTGTTCGTGGTTCCCCCGCCCCTCGGCGGGAGGGGGCTAGGGGGGGAGGTGCTCCCGTCAAGGGAGGGGGAGTTCAGGTGACGCTTGAGCTATCTTCACTTTTGAGGACACACCATATATCCTAACGAGCTAGGAGGGTGTGTCATGAGATCGAATCGCAAGTACGATTCAGAGTTTAAACGAGAAGCGATCAAGTTAGTCATTGATGAAGGCCGTACCATCCGTGAGGTAGAGAGCAGCCTAGGGATCACCCATGGGGTTCTCAAAGGGTGGGTCCAGAAACATCGGGACCAACAAGATCCTGTAAAAGTTAAGCATGCATCAGTTGAAGCCGAACTGAAGCACCTGCGTAAAGAGAACGAGAGGCTACTGCGCGAGCGTGAAATCCTAAAAAAAGCAGTGGCCATCTTCTCGACGGATCCGAATCGATATTCGGGTTCATAACCGAGCACCGCTCCGAATTCGGAGTTCAGGAGATGTGCCGAGTTCTTGGAGTGACTCGGAGTTGGTACTACGCCCATGCAGCCGGCCGGGTAACCAAGCGGCAGCGTGAAGACCAGGCACTGCTACCAGCTATCAAAAAAGCCTTTCACGACAGCGACAAGACGTACGGTGCAGTACGAGTAGTCAAAGAGCTGCAAAAGCAACAAAAGTACGTCGGAAAGAACCGCGTCTGGCGCCTGATGCGTGAAAATGATCTGCGAGTGAAGACTAAGCGGCGATTCAAAGTCACCACGAACTCGGATCACAAACGTCCTGTCGCGCCAAACCTTTTACAGCGGAATTTCTCTGCTCCAGCCCCTAATCAGGTTTGGACTGGTGACATCACGTACATCGAGACTGCCCAGGGCTGGTTGTACCTGGCAGTCGTGCTGGATCTCTTCTCCCGCCGGATCGTTGGCTGGAGCATGAGCGACCGAATGACAGACGACCTGGTTGTAACGGCTTTTGCCAATGCAGCGGTGAAGCGTCGGCCAGGAGCTGGCTTCATCTTCCACAGCGATCGCGGTTCGCAGTACTGCAGTAAGCGCTTCGGTACCACGATCAGCAAAGCTGGCGGCGTACAAAGCATGAGCGGCACCGGATGCTGCTACGACAACGCTGTGACGGAGACATTCTTCTCGACACTGAAGAGAGAATTGGTTTACCACTGCTCCTTCAAAACCCGGCAGGAGGCGCAAAGCCGGATCTTTTGCTACATCGAAGGTTTTTACAATCGCAAGAGGCTACACTCTGCCATCGGCTATTGCTCCCCAGAAGAGTTCGAGCAGCAGGAGTTGAAGATGGCAGCATAAGGGTTTCTAACGTGTCCTCTATTGCGAAGATAGGCCAGCTGCACCCTGACTCGTTATGCGCATCAGGACCAGCGGTTCTTCCTCACCTTTTCGCGCTGCAGCTTCTCGGCGGGAAGGGGGCGCGGACGCTCGGCAGGGTGGCCGATGCCGAGGATGCATTCCACCTTCAGGTGTTCCGGGAGTCCCAGCAGTTTCTGGAGGTACTGCTCGGCGCTCGTTTGGGCATCGTGCCTGCGCTCGCGGATCTGCGCCCAGCAGCTCCCCAGCCCCAGCGACAGGGCGGTGCACTGGATTAGGATGGCGGCGATGGAGCAGTCTTCGACCCAGACATCGGACTTGGTGCTGTCGGCACAGACCACGATGGCCAAAGGCGCCCGCGCCACGAACTCGGAGCCGTGCTGCTTGGCTGCGGCGAGTTGCTGCAGCAGTTGCGGGTCGTCGACGACGATGAACTCCCAAGGATTCAGACTGCGAGAAGCGGGCGCTCTCAAAGCGGCCTCGACCAATGTCTCCACGGCCTCTGCGGAGACCTTCTCTTCGGTGAACTTCCTTATGCTGCGGCGTTTGCGTAACAGTTCGATCATGACTTTTCCCTTATGACTGGTTTGGTCGGCTTTGCTGTGACAGAGGCGCAAATCTACTCCAAAACCCTTTCCCAGTCAAACCCGCTCTGGTGAGCGCTGCTCGCCGTGTGGTGTGTGTCTTTTTTACCTGCTTTTAATCGTTTTTCTGTTTTGACTTATTGACAGCATAAAAAGAGGAGCATATAAAAGGAATGAACGGTCATTCCGCAAAAGGGGAAGAAGATGGATAAAGCAGAAAAGTGTGACAAGCCGGACAAATGTGCCGAGAAGCGTGAAGCGATCATCCAGGCGGCGTTGGAGTTGGTGGCCGAGCAGGGGTTCCACGGCGCGCCCATGGCGATGATAGCAGAGAAGGCCGGCGTCGGCGCCGGTACCATTTACCGCTATTTCGAAAACAAGGACGACCTGATCCGCTGGATCTACAAAAACGTGGAAGAACGTTTCGTCGAGGTGATGATGCAGGGGTACCCGGAAAACGGGCCGGTGCGCGAGCGCCTGGTGCATATCGGCACCGCGCTGGTGCGCCACCTGATCAACGAACCGCTGCAGTTGCGTTTCGTCGAGCAGTTCCACAACTCCCCGTACGGCGTGGACCACCGCCGCGAGAAGCTCTTCGGGCAGGGGAGAAAGGACATCATCAGCGAGCTCTTCGACGAGGCGGTGGCGCAGCAGATCTTCAAGCCTCTGGAGTTGGCCATCCTCTTTTCGCTCTTTTTCGGTCCTTTGGTCGATATCTGTCGCGACCACATCCTTGGCTTCATCAAGCTGGACGATGCCCTGATCGAGCAGGTGGTCGGGGCCTGCTGGGACGCCCTGCGTCGCTAGACCGGATTGATTGTTCATTCCAATGAGGTTTTTTCCCAGATGCTGATGAAGCTTTGTCTGATCCTGTTCGCCCTTACCTGGGGCGGCATCGTGGTACTCGTTTCCTTTAGGCGCAAATAACTACGGCGGTCCGCACGCGGTCCGCTTAACCTTTTCACGGGCAGTAACCCAACCAAACGAGGTGTTTTCATGCAGATCAAGTACAGGGCACAGTTGTTATCCGTCGTTGTAGTTCTGAGCGGCTCCCTGCTTCTTTCCGGGTGCGGCAAGAAACAGCAGCAGGCCGGCGGTCCGCCGATGGGTCCGCCCGAGGTGGGCGTCATCGAGGTGAAGCCCGAGCGCGTCGCCCTGACCACCGAACTTCCGGGGCGCACGTCCCCTTACCTGATAGCCGAGGTCCGTCCCCAGGTGAGCGGCATCATTTTGAAGCGGGTCTTCACCGAGGGTAGCGACGTCAAGGCCGGCCAGGTGCTGTACCAGATCGATCCCGCGACCTACCAGGCCGCCTACGCCAGCGCCAAGGCGAGCGAGGCGCGCGCCGAGGCCAACGTCCTCCCCGCCAAGCTGAAGGAGGAGCGCTTCCGCGAACTGGTCAAGATCAACGCGGTCAGCAAGCAGGATTACGACGCCGCCTACGCTGCGCTCAAACAGGCCGAGGCCGACGTCGCCTCCGCGAAGGCCGCCGTCGAGACGGCGCGGATCAACCTGGCCTACACCAAGGTGACCGCCCCCATCTCCGGCCGCATCGGGCGCTCCACCGTCACCGACGGCGCACTCGTGACCGCGAGCCAGGCAACCGCCCTGGCGACCATCCAGCAGCTCTCCACCATGTATGTGGACGTGACCCAGTCGAGCTCCGACATGCTGAAGCTGAACCGCAGCCTCGCCACCGGTCTTTTGAAGCGCGACCAGGCCGGCCAGGCCCGCGTCAAGCTCCTGCTCGAGGACGGCACCCCGTACCCGGTGACCGGCTCGCTTAAATTCTCCGACGTGACCGTCGACCAGAGCACCGGCTCCATCACCGTGCGCGCCGTCTTCCCGAACCCGAAGCAGACCCTGCTCCCGGGCATGTTCGTCCGTGCGGTACTTGAAGAGGGGATCAACGAGTCGGCGATCCTGATCCCGCAGCGCGGCGTGACCCGCAACGCGGCCGGCCAGGCCATCGTCATGGTGGTCGGTGCCGAGAACAAGGTTGAGCCGAGGCCGATCCAGGTTGCCCGCACCGTGGGTGACGCCTGGCTGGTGAGCTCCGGCCTGAAGGGCGGCGAGAAGGTGATCCTGGAGGGGCTGCAGAAAGCGCGTCCCGGCACCCAGGTGAAGGTGGTGCCGTTCCAGTCCCCCGAAGGGCAGGGCGGTCCCGGCGCGGGCGCTCCGGCAGCGGCAGGGCAGGGCGGTCAGGGTGCCGCAGGCGCCAAGGCGGCAGCCCCCGGTGCCCCGGCAGCCCCGGCACAGCCTCAGAAAAAGTAGGCGCGACCACTAAAACAGCCACTCTCGTCGATGTGAAGTAAACGTCGAACGTTGAACGTTGAACGTTGAACGGATTTTAAGGAGCTTATTCCATGTCCAGGTTTTTCATAAACAGACCCATCTTCGCCTGGGTCATCGCCATCGGGGTGATGCTGGCCGGCCTCTTGGCCATGAAGTCGCTGCCGGTCTCCCAGTATCCGCCCATCGCGCCGCCGCAGATCTCGGTCAACGCCATGTACCCGGGCGCCTCCGCCCAGACGGTGCAGGACACGGTCACCCAGGTGATCGAGCAGAAGATGAACGGCATCGACAACCTGCTCTACATGTCCTCCACCAGCGACTCCGCCGGTGCGGTCTCCATCAACCTGACCTTCAAGGCCGGGACCGATCCCAATATCGCCCAGGTTCAGGTGCAGAACAAACTGCAGCTGGCTACGCCGCTGTTGCCGCAGGTGGTGCAGAAGCAGGGGGTCCAGGTGGTGAAATCCACCCGTAACTTCCTGCTGATCGTCGGCATCGTCTCCGAGGACAGCAGCCTCAACCGCTACCAGCTGACCGACTACATGGTGTCCAACGTCCAGGACATCATCAGCCGCGTCGAAGGCGTGGGTGAGGTGACCGTGTTCGGTTCCCAGAACGCGATGCGCATCTGGATGAACCCGGACAAGCTGAACAACTACAAGCTCACCCCCAACGACGTCACCACCGCGCTGCAGGCGCAGAACGCGCAGGTGTCCGCCGGCCAGTTCGGCGGCATGCCCGCCATGCAGGGGCAGCAGTTAAACGCCACCATCACCGCGCGGACCCTGCTGCAGAACCCGGAGCAGTTCCAGGAGATCGTGCTGCGCACCAACCCCGACGGCTCTACGGTCAAGCTCAGGGACGTGGCCAAGATCGACATCGGCACCGAGAACTACGACACCCTGGCCCGCTACAAAGGGAAACCGGTTGCGGCCATGGCGCTGAGGCTCGCCGCCGGCGCCAACGCGCTCGACACCGCCGAGCGGGTCAGGACCAAGATGGCGGACCTGGAGAAGTTCTTCCCGGCCGGCGCCAAGGTCGTCTACCCGTACGACACCACCCCGTTCGTCAAGATCTCGATGGAGGAGGTGGTCAAGACCCTGATGGAGGCGGTGTGCCTGGTCTTCATCATCATGTTCCTGTTTTTGCAGAACATTCGCGCTACCCTGATCCCGACCATCGCGGTCCCGGTCGTTCTCCTGGGCACCCTGGGCGTTCTCTTCGCGGCAGGCTTCTCCATCAACACCCTGACCATGTTCGCATTGGTCATCGTCATCGGCCTGTTGGTTGACGATGCCATCGTCGTGGTCGAGAACGTGGAAAGGATCATGACCGAGGAGGGGCTCTCCCCACACGACGCGACGGTCAAGTCAATGGGGCAGATCACCTCGGCCCTCTGGGGCATCGCCACCGTGCTTTCCGCCGTCTTCATCCCGATGGCGTTCTTTGGCGGTTCCACCGGCGTCATCTACCGCCAGTTCTCCATCACCATCGTCTCGGCGATGATCCTGTCGGTGCTCACCGCCCAGATCCTGACCCCGGCCTTGTGCGCCACGCTCCTCAAACCGGTGGTTAAAGGGCACGAGGCGTGCGAGTCCGGTTGGTTCTGCGGCTTCTTCCGCTGGTTCAACAAGGTGTTCGACAAGGCGCGTCACAAGTACGAGTCCATCGTCGGCAACTCCTTCGGCAAGCCGCTGCGCTACCTCATCTTCTACGGTTGCCTGGTCGGCGCCATGGCCTTCTTCTTCCTGAGGCTCCCCACCGCGTTCCTTCCGGACGAGGACCAGGGCTTCATCGTCTGCCAGATCCAGCTTCCGGCGGGCGCCACCCAGGAGCGCACCATCAAGATGCTCGAGAAGGTGGAAAAGCACTTCCTCGAGAACGAGAAGAAGTCGGTCGACTCCCTGATCACCGTGGCGGGCTTCAGCTTCGCCGGCCGCGGCCAGAACATGGGCCTCGCCTTCGTCAAGCTCAAGGACTGGAAGCTGCGCCCGACCCCGGACCTGAAGGCCCCGGCCGTCGCCGGCCGCGCCATGGGCGCCTTCTCGAAGTTCAGGGATGGGATGGCCTTCGCCTTCTCGCCCCCGGCCGTCGTCGAGTTGGGCCAGGCCAACGGCTTCGACTTCCAGCTGCAGGACCGCGGCGGTCTTGGCCACCAGGCCCTCATGGACGCCAGGAACCAGCTTTTAGGCATGGCAAGCCAGAACAAGAAACTCATGGCGGTGCGCCCCAACGGCCAGGACGATACCCCTCAGTTCAAGCTGAACATCGATGACGTCCGCGCCGGCGCCCTGGGCGTGTCGCTCTCCGACATCAACAACACCCTGGGCACCGCCTGGGGCTCCTCCTACGTCAACGACTTCCTGCAAAACGGCAGGGTCAAGAAGGTGTACCTGCAGTCCGATGCGGCCTACCGCATGGTGCCCGAAGACATCAACAGGTGGTACGTGAGAAACGACAAGGGCGAGATGGTTCCCTTCTCCGCCTTCGCGACCGCCAAGTGGGAGCACGCCTCTCCGCGCCTGGAGCGCTACAACGGCATCCCGAGCGTAGAAATCATGGGCAACGCGGCCAAGGGTATCTCTACCGGCGAGGCGATGGCCGAGATGGAGGCCATGGCCGCCAAGCTGCCGCCGGGTATCGCCTACGAGTGGACCGGCCTCTCCTACGAGGAAAAGAACGCAGGGAAACAGGCCCCGGCCCTCTACGCCATCTCGCTCCTGGTCGTCTTCCTGGCTGTAGCCGCCCTCTACGAGAGCTGGACCATCCCGTTCGTCAACCTGCTCATGCTCCCGCTGGGCCTGGTCGGTGCGGTCACCGCGGTAACGCTCCGGGTGCTCCCGAACGACATCTACCTGCAGATCGGTCTGTTGACCACGGTGGGCCTGTCGACCAAGAACGCGATTCTGATCATCCAGTTCATCAAGGACCAGCTGCACCAGGGACACGAACTGGTCGAGGCGACGCTTACCGCCGTCAAGATCAGGCTGCGTCCGGTCATCATGACCTCGCTCGCCTTCTTCTTCGGTACCCTGCCGCTCGCGCTCACCAAGGGGGCGGGCGCCGGCGCCCAGAACGCCATCGGCACCGCGGTGACCGGCGGCCTGCTGTCGGCGACCTTCATCGACCTTATCTTCATCCCGTTCTTCTTCGTCATGGTGACGAAGATGTTCTCCAAGAAGCACGGAACGGCCAAGAAGGCCGCTGCCGCTGCGGAGGTGCACTAGCATGACACGCACGATCGCCAGACCCC
This sequence comes from Geomonas oryzisoli, assembly GCF_018986915.1. Lineage (NCBI taxonomy): Bacteria > Pseudomonadati > Thermodesulfobacteriota > Desulfuromonadia > Geobacterales > Geobacteraceae > Geomonas > Geomonas oryzisoli. The sequence goes on along the minus strand of NZ_CP076723.1, from coordinate 2,457,937 downwards.
TTGCCCTGGCCGCCTTCCTGTTCCTGGGAGGGTGCGCCTCGATGGCACCTAAATACACCCCGCCAGCCCCCCCGGTTGCCGGCAACTGGCCCACCGGCCCGTCCTACAAGACGGAGCAGGCGGCGCAGAAGCCCCTGGCCGAGATCCCCTGGCAGGAGTTCTTCGTCGAGCCGCAGTTGCAAAAGCTCATTACGCTCGCCCTGGACAACAACCGTGACCTCAAGGTGGCGGTTCTGAACATGGACCGCTATCGCGCCCTGTATCAGATCAAACGTGCCGACCTTTTCCCCACCGTCACCGGGGACGGCGCCTTTGCCGTGAGGAAGACGGCGGACGATCTGAGCCAGAACGGCAACGGTGGCGTTGGCCACTCCTACAACGTCTCGGTCGGCATCAGTTCCTACGAGCTCGACCTGTTCGGCAGGGTCAGTAGCCTGAAGGACCAGGCACTGGAGCAGTACCTCGCCACCGAGCAGGCCAGGCGCAGTGTGCAGATCACCCTGGTGTCTCAGGTAGCCAACGCCTACCTGACGCTCGGCTCGGACCTGGAGCGGCTGCAGCTTGCCAAGGACACCCTGGCGAACCAGCAGGAGTCCTACCGCCTCAGCAAGAGCCGGTTCGAGGCTGGGGTTTCCTCCGCCCTCGACCTGCAGCAGGCCCAGACCAGCGTCGACTCCGCCCGGGTAGACATAGCCCGCTATACCACCTTGGTGGCGCAGGACCTGAACGCCCTCGTCCTGGTGGTCGGCTCAGACGTACCGCAGGATCTCCTGCCCAAGTCGCTGACCGAAACACTGACCGCGGTGAAGGACGTGGCGCCGGGGCTTCCGTCCGACGTGCTCCTCTCCCGCCCGGACATCCTGCAGGCCGAGAACAACCTGAAAGGGGCCAACGCCAATATCGGTGCGGCTCGCGCCGCCTTCTTCCCGCGCATCGCCCTGACCACCAGCGTGGGCTTCGGCAGCGACCAGCTTACCGGCCTCTTCAAGGGGGGGAACCTGGCCTGGAGCTTCGCGCCGAGCATATCCGTTCCCATCTTCGAGGGGGGGCGCAACAAGGCGAACCTCGAAGTGGCCAAGGTGGACCGCGACATAGCCGTGGCCCAGTACGAGAAGGCGATTCAGATCGCATTCCGCGAGGTGGCCGATGCGCTGGCCCAGCGCGGCACCATCGACGAGCAGGTGGCGGCGCAGCAGTCCCTCACCGGCGCCACTGCGGAGACCTTCCGTCTCTCCCAGGCCCGCTACCAGACCGGCGTGGACAGCTACCTCAACGTCCTCGACGCGCAGCGTTCGCTCTATGTGGCCCAGCAGAACCTGATCACCACCCGCCTCGCGCGCCTGAACAACATGGTCACCCTCTACAAGGTATTGGGGGGCGGCAGCAAGTAACAGACAGAATCAGCACCTATCCCCGGGCCGATCCCGGCCCGGGGAAGCAGTATGGCGCAGGGAGGCGAACTGTGTCGAATTCCCTGCGGCCGAAAGGAGCCCCGTTGTCCAGAGCACGCATCACCCTCTACTGCTGCATCGCCGCCATTGCCTTGACCCTCGCGTACTATCTCCTCGCTCCCGAGCCACTTCCCGAGTGGCCTGTCAACCTGGTCCACTTCCTCCTCAAACACTAGCCCCCGGCGCTGATACCTGCACCGCCGCTTCCATGTGTGGAATTAAGAAAAAATGGTATAACTAAGGCTTGTTGTCGAAACTGCTTAACGGGGGGACCCTATGCATGTTTGCCGACTGGCCGCGTACTCTCTGGCGTTTCTCGCCGTCACACTGTTACACCTTTCGCCTCCCCCGGTTCTCGCCGCACCGCTGCAGTCCCTGCCCATCTCCTCAGGCACCACCACCAGTTCCTACTACGCCGCCGCAAGTGCCGCGGCCAAGGTATTCAACAAGAAGAGCGCGGTCTACGGCGTGAGGCTCGCCACCGTGGCCTCGGCCGGGTCGGTGGCGAACATCGACGCGGTCGCCGAGGGACGGGCTGCGTTCGGCATCGCCGAGACCGAACTTTTGAAGCGCGCCATGCAGGGGGTGCGTCCCTGGGAAGGGAAGGCGAGGGAAGGATTGCGGGCCGTGCTCGGGCTCTATCCGGCCACGGTCACCATCGTCGCCGCCGTCGACAGCGGCGTGAAGCGCGTCTCCGACCTGAAAGGGAAAAGGCTCAGCATAGGCGCCCCCGGTTCCATCGACAACACCTACGCCGGCGCGCTGTTGCAGATGTCGGGGCTCAACCCCGGAGAGGTTTTCACCTCCGAGCATTCCACCGCGCTCGCCCCGGAACTGCTGCAAAAAGGTGACATCGATGCCTACCTCTGCATCGTCGGGCACCCAAACCTCACCGTGCTCGAGGCAAGCGCGGGGAAGCGCAAGGTGCTCCTGGTTCCGTTGGGTGAAGAGCTGATCAGGCAGGTGACCGGGAACAACCCGCTCCTCGTCCCGGTCCTCATCCCGATGCGCTTCTACCCGAACGTGCAGGCAACGGGAAGCGTGCCAAGCCTCGGCATCCGCACCTTACTTTTCACCAACTCCGACCAGCCCGACGACAATGTCTACCACGTGGTGCGCGAGATCCTGGGCAACCTCGACCTGTTCCGGCGCCAGCACCCGATCCTGCAGGATCTGACGCCTGAACAGGCGGCGCGGGTCAACGTTATTCCCCTGCATCCCGGAGCGGCACGCTACTTCAAAGAGTCCGGCCTGATACCGTAGCGGCCGGCTGTGGGGAGGTAATCATGAAACGTCTACTTGCGCTGACTCTGCTGCTCGTTTCTTTTCTTGCCGTCCGGACTGCCTGGGCGACGCCTGCGAAATCCTATTTCTATCCCTTTGTGAACCCGTACGAGGCGACGGTGATGGAGCTCCCGAAGGAGTTCGAGGTCAGGCTGCCGGACCAGATCCCGGTGTACGAGTTCGATGTCCGCCCCTTCCCGAAAAGGAAGATACCCGAGGTGTTCTGGTACGAGGACGGGCTCGCCTGCTCGCTGGTGTACCAGGACCACAAGGCACCGCTGGTCTTTTTGGTCGCAGGCTCTGGCTCCCGGTTCGACGTGCCGCGCATGCTCAAGCTGCAGAAGGTGTTGTATCAAGCCGGTTTCCATGTCATCTCGATAACTTCGCCGACCCACATGGACTTCGTGGTGAACGCGTCCAGCGGTCTCCCCGGGATTGCCACCGACGACGCCAAGGACCTGTACCGGGTCATGGATCTCGCCTACCAGAAGGTCCGCGGACGCGTCGAGGTCTCCGAGTTCCTGCTGGCAGGGTACAGCCTGGGGGGCTTCGATGCCGCCTTCATCGCCAACCTTGACGACAGGGAGCACCGCTTCAATTTCACGCGCGTGCTGCTCATGAACCCGCCGGTATGCCTCTACGACTCGGTTTCGGCCCTGGACCGATTGCTGGTGGACAACGTTCCCGGAGGAATGGACAACTTCGACAACTGGTTCCGCGGCGTCTTCAGCCAGACCATGCATCTTTCCGAGGCCTGGAGTCCCGGCGGGCTGAGCGGCGAATCGATGTACCGCACCTACAAGCGGATGCAGCCCAGCGAGAGCAACCTCGCCGCCCTGATCGGTCTCACCGCACGCATGAACGCCGCGGACATGATCTTCACGGCTGACGTCATGAACGGCGGCGGCTACATCGTCCCCAAAAACGTTCGTCTCACCTCGACGACCTCGCTCACCCGCTACGCCATCGTCGCCTACAAGACGAGCTTCGTCGACTACTTCGAACAGTGGCTTTTCCCGCATTATCAGAAGATGGAGTCGGGGTTGACCCGCGAGGCTTTGCTGCGGCGCGAGACCCTGCGCTCGCTGGAAGGGTACCTGAAGGGGAACAAGAAGTTCGGGCTGATCCACAACGAGGACGACATCATCCTGGTCTCCGGTGACATCGACTACCTGCAACGCGTCTTCGATGACCGGGCCTGGATCTTCCCCAGCGGCGGACACATGGGCAACATGTTCCATCCCGACGTGGTCTCCGCCATAACCGGCTTTCTCAAAGGGAAGGAGGAGTGATCATGAAACCGCATGCCGCTTACATGCCTTGCTCCATCTCGCGCGGAAGAGGGGACCGGACCACGATGGCCGCAGCAGCCGCAGCATGGCGGCTCCTGGCCCCGCTGTTATTCCTGTTGCTGCTTTCGGCATGCTCCACCATGCCCACGGTGACCGGTCCCGTGGAACCGCCGCTTAGGCGCTACGAGGACCTGGTCAAGCCCGGGCAGCCCAACATGCTGGACGTGAAGGACTCGGTCGAGGGGTTCAACCGCGGCAGCTACCGGTTCAACTACTACTTCGACGAGTACCTGTACCGTCCCGTGGTGCGCGGCTACGAGTTCATCATGCCCAACTACCTCGAGGACCGGGTTTCCGACGCCATCGACAACCTGGGTGAAATTACCAACTTGACTAATAATCTCATGCAGTTCAATCTGAAGGGCGCCGGCATCACCGTGAGCCGCTTCGTGATCAACTCCACCATCGGTGTCGGCGGTTTGTGGGATCAGGCGAAGAAGATGGGGCTCAAACGCCAGACCGAAGATTTCGGGCTCACCCTCGGACATTACGGAACCGGGAGCGGGAGTTACCTGATGCTCCCCGTGCTGGGCGCCTCCAACGTCCGGGATACCACGGGGCTGATCGCGGACCTGGCCACGTCCAACTATCTCGGCCCGGTCGCCTGGATCAACGACAGCACGTTCACCTTTGCCTATTCCGGGATCTACGCCATCGACCGCAGGCATCGCACCCCCTTCAGGTACCGCCAGACCGGCTCGCCCTTCGAGTACGAACTGATCCGGACCCTGTACACGATGAAGCGCGATTTCGACATCGAGCAAACCAAAGAGCAGAAGTAGGTAGGAGGCAGCAGTTGCTGAGGTTTCTTCACTCCATCTTCCGGCGCGGCACCAAGGCGGGTGCCGTGCCCGATGCCCTGGTCAACAAGGCCATTGAACGCGCTGTCGACGGCACCGACCCCTGGATCCGCGCCGTGTTCGGCTACAAGAAAAAACTCCGCCCCGCCGTGCTGCACGCCATAGGCCACGTGGTCTCCCTGGTGGACGGTACCGGCCCTGTCCTGACGCTCGATCCGCAGCGCTACGACGAAGACACCTACCTGCGCACCTACTTCATCTCCGCCGCCGAAATGGGGCAGTTCCTGGAGCGCGACCCGGGCGTGGCGCAACTGCGCGGCACGCGCGGCAACGGCCGGCACGCCGCCACGGGGCTGCTGCTCATGGAGAAACAGGAACGGCTTATCCTGGGGGCGGAGATATCGGGCGACCTGGTGCTGCGCGACGTGCCGCAGGTGACGGTGAGCTTCGAGGCGCACCGGATCCTCGACCTCAACGGCAAGGAAGAGGAAACCCGCTACCAGTTGAAGCGCCGGGCCTACGACCACCTGCTGCGCATCGCCCTGGGGAGAATAACCGAGATCAAGACCCGGCGGGGCAACCTGGAAAAACACCGCACCCTTTTGGATTCGAAGCTCTCCCTGTTGAGCCGCGGCGGTTTCGGCTTCGATCCCCGCACCGGCGCGGCTACGGACGTGGCAGGCCTGGAGCAACAACTGGCAAAGATCGAGGCGCAGCTCCTGGAGATAGGTAAAGACGACAAGATGCTGGAGGTGTACCTCGCAGTGGTAGCCGACGTGCTGGGGCACGCCGAGGAGTATCTCTGGGTGGGGAAGGAGACGCTGGTTGTGGACCGGATGGGGATCAAGCGCAAGGAGCCCGGTCCCGAGGCCCGTAAGGTCAACCTCGACGTGTTGTGCGATGCCGAGGGGCGGAAACTGGTGGTGTCCCTGGTGAACATCCCGACTTAACCGGCATAACTGTTTTTAAAAAACTGCGCCCCCTGCAGCCTTCGCTGCAGGGGGCGCTTCGTTTGGGGCCGCAGCGTTTGATTGACTGAGTTAACCTTGCCGAATAAGCCACTGGTGTTGTCGAATATTCTCTAATTACGAGCTTCCTCTTTGAAAGGGTCACGTAGTTACAGGTAGTTACGTTTTGGCACGCCCGATGCTCATAGTTAGGCAGGTGCGCAACGAAGCGCAGCACAAAACTCTCGATCAAAGGAGGATGTAACGATGAAACGTAAACTTTTGGTTCTTATGGCTGTATCCCTTTTCGCGGCGGCAACCCCGGTACTGGCTGACGAGGCGCCGACCCACGGCACCATGCATAAGGCAGGCGACGCTCAGTGTGAGAAAGAGTGCGCGATGCTCCTGAAGGATTGCAACAACCAGGTCGACAGCATCCAGGACAGGATCAGGAAGCTGCAGGTTGCCATCAATGAGCAAGGTGCCACCACCTACACGGTCGACGAGCTGAAAATCCTCAAGAAGAAACTTCAGGAGGCCAACGACACGCTGCGCGTGTTGACCCGGCACTAGCGGGGGTGGGGTCGGCACTGGCGGAGACTTTCGGGTTCCGGCCTTGCTGATGGCGTAAAGAAAGGGCGCGCTGCCTGCTGCAGCGCGCCCTTCTTTGTGTTCAGGGGTAAGGGGGACAGAGGGTAAAGGGGACTGGCACCTGGCGGAGCCAGTCCCCCATGTTCTGGAGTCAGCGTTGCTGCAGCATTGACTTGGCGAGTTCGAGGTTGTGATAGGCCACCGCCCTCAGCCGGGCCCCTTCCGCGTCCTTGCGGTTCGCAAGCTGCGCCAGGAACAGATCGAGCTCCCTGCGTGCCGCGTCCGTCTTCTTCTTGTCGTAGGGAAGCGAGAAGTCGATCCCCTTCACGTCCCAGGCACCGGCCGGCAGCAGGGTAAAGGGGGCGAAGTCCTCCGCTTTGCGGTTGCCGGCGGGATCCGGCTTGTCCCAGACCTGCTCGATAAACCTCAACCCGTCCTTGTCAGCAAGGACCTTGTAACTCCCCTTGAAGGGCTTTTTCACATCGGACTTCTCGAAATAGCTCCACTCCGATCTGCCCACCTGGGTCGGGGAGTCGTGGCAGGTCGCGCAACTGCGCGGCTTGCCGAGGGCATGGCTCATCTTGTCCATCTGCACCCAGAGAATCGCCTTGTTGCCGGAGGGAAGGTCGCTGCGCGTACCGACGCCGATGTAGGCGTCGTTGACGTCGCGCGCGCCGCGCACCGCCTCGAAAAACGCCGGCTCTCCGATGGACGTGTTACCCGGTATGCGCCGCTTGGGTATCTCGCGGAACAAAAGCCCGGTCGGGGCGAGTTCGGCGGTCTGGTTCATCACCGCCATGGGGTAGGGTTTCACGCCGATCCAGCGCCCGTCGGCGTTCTTCACGATGGTTGGGAGATCGCGGGTGCCGTAGTATTCCTTGTGCTTGCCGTACGGGGTCTCGACGCCGAAGGTGACGCCCGGCCCCCAGAAGGTGTACTGGTAGGCGCCGACCACGGTGACGTGGCAGGCCGCGCAGTCTACCGTGGCGTGCGCCGAGCTCTGCACCGCCTTCACGATCTCGGCGTGGCAGTTGGCGCAGGCGGCACGAGCCCGGGGTGAACCGAGGTGGCCGAACTGGTGCTGTTGAGGCTTGTGGCAGTCGATGCAGGTGATCCCCGCCTTGAAGTGCGCCTCCTGGGGCAGGTTGGGAGGGAAGGAATAGTCGCCGCGGAAGTACCCGGCACCACGTCTGCGATCCATCGGTCCAGCGTGGCAGATGGTGCCGCGACCGCCGCCGTAGCAACTGGTCGTGTCCGGAAGGCCGAAGCTGTGGCTGCCGCTTCCTGCGTGCGGTTTGTAGTGACAATCGTTGCAGCCCGGATGGCACATGTTGCAGGAGCGGTTCGAGGCATCGTTCTGGGCCAGGGAGTAGGGGACGGCGGTCTGTCCCTTCAGGTTGTCATAGTTCTGCCCGAACCACATGCCGCAGTTCTGGGGCCCGGGGAGCCGCTCCGACCACGTGCGGAACGACCTCTGGTGCTTCAGCAGCCCCATCTCCGAGCCCGCGTAATCCTTTACCTCCTGGGCATGGCACTTGCCGCAGGTCTTGCGGGCGATGTCGGGGGAAAAAGCGAAGGTCTTCGGATCGCGGTCCTGCCAGTGGATGCCGGTCACCGCCTTCACTCCCAGGGTGGCAAGCTTGTTCGGGTCGCCTTCCGGCGTGAGGGCTTCCATGTCGGAGGAACGTGGAACCAGTGGCTTTACCGCCCCTGCCGCCTGCCGGGACAGGGCCTCCCCCTTGATTTTTGGTCCCACGCCGACCACGAAGGGGCGCAGCATGTCCTTGTGCGCGGCCTCCTTGTCCTTTACGCTTTCGTCGCCCAGGTGGCAGTCGATGCAGGTGACCCCGGGCATGTTCACTTCACGGTCCACCTGCGCCGGGTCGAGGAACATCGCCTCAGCACCCAGCGACTTCAACAGGTTCCTGTCGCTGTGACACACGACGCACTGAGAATCCGCCTCGAAGCCCCAAACCGTACCCGAGACAACCAGAGAGAGTACAACGATCGCTACGGCTTTCATCCACTCCTCCCATAATCGCGCGTTCCGCAGTCCGGTCGGATTGCGCCGGACGTTTCCCCGTTCCCAACCGGCGCCGCCTGCGTGGCGCCGCTTACTTGATGGTGAAGCCTCCGTCCTGGTTTGGCGTGATGGTAGCGTCGAGGTACTGGACCTGGTACCCCTTCTCCTTGAGGATCGTGTATCCCATCTCGGCGCGTGTGCCGGTGGAGCAGTGCAAGACGACCTTCTTCTCCTTCGATACCTCTCCCAGCCGGTCTGCGATCTCGTCGGCAGGGATGTTGACCGCACCCTTGATCATCCCTGTTTTGGCCGCTTCGTCGGCTCCGCGCACGTCCAGCAGTTGTACGCCGGCCGGGATGCCTCGGGCGAAGGACTGGAACTCGCTGACTGCTATGGTGCCGGGTTTTGGCTTGGGAACGTAGCTGACCACGGCCGGCGGTTTCCCTGTGGCGGTCTGGAAGCCTGCTCCCTGCCAGGCGGCAAAGCCGCCGGTCAACACGCGCGGTCCCGGGTACCCGGCCTTGATGAGTTTGCGGGCCACCCGTTCGGCGCTGCCGTCGCCCTTGGCGTCATAAATAACCACCGGAGGCTTCAGTTCCTGTTTCGGGAATGTCGCCACGGCCTGGTCCAGTTCCTGTTCCGGCACGTTGGCCGCGCCTGGGATGAACCCCTGGCCCGCCTGCGCCTCGGGGCGCACGTCCAGAAGCACGAAGGAGAGTCCCTTGTCGAGCCATGCCTCCTTCAGGGACTTGGCCGTCAACACGGTGAAGTTGCGGTTGTTCCATTCGGGGACGCCGTCGTGGAATATCTTTACATTGGTGTAGCCGAGTTTCTCCGCCTCACGGGCGGAAGAGGGGCTGAGAGCTCAGGTGACGCCGGCACAGAAGTAGACCAGCAGTTCACCCTTGTCCTTGGGGAGCTTGTCCAGGTTCTTTTGGAAGGCGGGGAAGGGGATGTTGATTGCCGTCGGGATGGAACCCTCCTGGTACTTGGGAGCCGGCCGCGCGTCCACCAGGGTGTACTTCTTCTTACCCGAGATGAGCCTTTCCAGCTGCTCGACCTTGAGCTGCTTTTCGGCCGGGACCTTCATAGCGGGCTTGATGGAGATTTCGCTGATCTTCTTGATCCCGTTACTCGCTTCCTGGTACGCCACCCGCACCTCGTGCCCTTTCTTTATGGCCCGCAACGACTTCTCCAGGTTCCCCGGAACGGCCGCGTTGACGATGTTGAGGGTGTCCTTGTCGAAAACGAGAACCTCGGCGCCATCGTCGAACCTGAGCTGTATCGTCTGTGATTTCATAGCGACACTGTCGAAAAAGGCCCGCAGTTGTCCCTCGGCCGGTTTGTGACAGACCGAGCAGGATTTCACGTCTTTCGCCTTCGCCTTTGCCTTTGCCGGTACCGTATCGCCCGCTAGTGCTCCCTGCACGGTGAGCAGGGCTACGACTGACAGAGCTGACAGTGAACAGCTGATTCTTCGAACAGACATCGCGTTTCCTCCTTTGAGAGTGGAGTAGGATGGGCGTCGGTGGCAGTAGGTAAAGGTGGTAAAGATACGTATCGGTATGACATTCTTGAGTTATAGCAGTTTCTTTTGTATATGCGACACTGTCACAGTAAAAAAATCAACACTCAAAGATAACGGGCCAGGCCCAGACAGTATAGTTCCGGCCTCGCACGGTGGCGGCCTACGCTTGGTAGGACCCGCATCATGAACACCATGCCCTATGCTTCTTGTTTTCTGGGGCCATTAGGGGTATCCTCGATTTTTTCCCGTCGCGCCGGGCAGCCGGTCTCACCCCCATCGACGCCCCGCGTTGCGAGTGAGGCCCGCTGAACAGAAACCAGGTAGGCTCTCTTGGCAACGAATCACGTACCGCGCCTGTTGAAACTGGCAGGCCCCATGATACTCTCCACCTCTGCCATCACGCTGATGCAGATCGTCGACGCCATCGTCCTGTCCCGGCACTCCAGCGCTGCGGTCGCGGCCATCGGTCCGGCCGGCCTGGCCGTGATCCTGTTTCAGGGCTTTCTCTTCGGCACCGCGGGGTATGCCGGCACCTTCGTTGCCCACAACCACGGCAGGGGCGACGCCGCCGGCGTGCGCAAATCGGCCTGGCTCGGTATCCATACCTCGCTTGCTTCCGGCGTCCTCGCGCTGGCCGTCGCCTGGCCCATCGGCCAGCTCTTCCGGCTGGCGGGCCACACTCCTGACGTTGCCGCCGACGAGATCAGCTACTTCACCATCTGCATGGCCGGTTCGCTCTTTCCCGTGCTGGGCTCCGCGTTGGCCGGCTGGCTCTCCGGCATCGGGCGCCCGGCCATCGTCACCGCGGTGACTTTCTTTTCCTTCGCCGTCAACGCGCTGCTCGCCTGGGGGCTGGTGCTGGGTGTCTGGGGCTTCCCGCGTTTGGGGATCACCGGCGCCGCGTTGGCAACGGTATCCGCCCAGGGCGTCGCCGCGCTTTTGTACGTCGCCATCTTCGTCGTCGGCAGGGGGTGCTCCGACCCCGGCGCCAGGCGCCTTGACGGCGGTGAGCTCTCCCGCTTCCTGAAACTCGCCATGCCCATGGGGTTGCGCATCAGCGGCGAGCTCCTCGCCTGGACCCTCTTTCTGGTGGTGCTCGGGCGGCTGGGGACCGTGGAACTGGCCGCCTCCAGCATCGCCTTCCGGATCAACGGGATGGCCTTCTTCCCGGCGCTGGGCCTCGGCCAGGCGGCGGGCATCCTGGTGGGACACGCACGCGGGGCAGGGGAGGACGACGAGGTCCCGGCCATCGCGTCGCAGTCGCTGCTGGTGTGCGAGGTCTGGATGCTGGTCATGGCGGTGCTCTTCGCCACCTGCTCGGCCCCGCTCATCTCCGTCTTCGCCGGTCACGGGCCGGAGAGCGCCCGCATCGTAGAGACCGGCTCTCTCATCATGAAGTTCGTCGCCTTTTACTGCCTCTTCGATGCCGCCAATGTCATGACCGGCTGTGTGCTCTCCTCCGCCGGTGACACCGGTTGGGTCGCCCGCACCTTCGTCTGTTCCTCCGCCGGTTTCCTGCTGCTTTTGTGGCTGATCGACAGCTTCATGCCCGGCCTGGTCGCCGAGTGGACCCTCGGCACCTGTTTCGTCCTCTTTACCGCCGTTGTCTGGTCATTGCGCTTTCGCTCCGGCGCCTGGAGAGGAATCCGGGTGCTGCACGATTCACACTGAGCCTGCCCGCAGAGCCTGCCCGCGTAGTCACCAATATTCCCTACTATATCTGCTGTAGTATCCACTTCAGTCACTACTCCCTCAGCTGTCTCTCCCTGTACTTTTTGTCCCGGTCGGACACCACGCCTGATAGTGTCTTCCTGTGCTATTGTTGCGCATAATCAGCATGTTGGGAGGTATAGCGCTTTCCCGTTGCCATGGGCGGTAACAAGGTAATACAAAAACCTACCGTTAAGCTGTGCAATTAAGATAATTTTTCTTGACTGCTTTGGTTGAATAAGCTACAACGTCACACAAGCTTGGATCGGTGGTATTTACACCGAGTACTGTCGTGGATCCGAATCGTCTCTGGAAAGGAAGCCCCAATGAACGCTGTGCCTGAAGTCCCCGCCAACGCAACCGCCCAGGATATCCTTCGCCTCGGTCTTGAAGCAGCCAAAGGTCCGGTGCAACTGGCCTGCTCCTTCTCGCTTGAGGATGTCGCCATCATCGAACTGGCCCAGGAGGCCGGCCTTGACATCGGCGTGTTCGCGCTCGATACCGGCAGGCTGAACGAGGAAACCTACGAAGTCGCCGACGCCCTCACCGAACGCTACCGCCTCAAAATCGACTGGTATTTCCCGAAACACGAGGCGGTGGAGCAGCTGGAGCGTGAGAAGGGACTGTTCTCGTTCCGGGAATCGCTGGACAATCGCCACGAGTGCTGCCACATCCGCAAGGTCGAACCGCTGGGGCGTGCGCTGCAAGGTCTGGCCGGCTGGGTCACGGGCATGCGCCGCGAGCACAACGTCACCCGGACCGACTTGAAGGCGATCGAGCTGGACCAGTTGAACGGCGGCATCTTGAAGCTCAACCCGCTCCTCGACTGGAGCGAGGCGCAACTCCTGGAGTTCGTCAAGGAGCGCCGTCTGCCCCAGAACCGCCTCTTGAAGCAGGGGTACCGCTCCATCGGCTGCGCCCCTTGTACCAGGGCGGTCCAGCCGGGCGAGGACGCCCGCGCCGGACGGTGGTGGTGGGAGAACCCTGAGCACAAGGAGTGCGGTCTGCACCGCAGGTAACAGGGGTAGGGAACACCCGCCCGGCGCTGAGATAGCTCCGGCACACGAAGATCGATACGGGATAATGCCATGAAGACAAATTTGACCCATCTGCAGCAGCTCGAAGCCGAAAGCATCCACATCATCCGCGAGGTGGTGGCCGAGTTTGACAACCCGGTGATGCTCTATTCCATCGGCAAGGACTCCGCCGTCATGCTGCACCTGGCCCGCAAGGCCTTCTACCCGGCCCCGCCGCCGTTTCCGCTTCTGCATGTGGACACCACCTGGAAGTTTCGCGACATGATCGAGTTCCGCGGCCGCATGGCCAAGGAGTCCGGCATGGAGCTTTTGGTGCACGTGAACGAGGAAGGGGTGAAGAAGGGGGTCTCTCCCTTTACCCATGGCTCCGCGCTCTACACCGACGTCATGAAGACCGAGGGGCTCAAGCAGGCGCTGGACAAGTACAAGTTCGACGCGGCCTTCGGCGGCGCGCGCCGCGACGAGGAGAAGTCCCGCGCCAAGGAGCGCATCTTCTCCTTCCGTAGCGCGAACCACCGCTGGGACCCGAAGAACCAGCGCCCCGAGCTCTGGAGCCTGTACAACACCCGCATCAAGCCGGGCGAGAGCATCCGCGTTTTCCCGCTCTCCAACTGGACCGAGTTGGACATCTGGCAGTACATCCACCTGGAAGAGATCCCCATCGTGCCCCTGTACTTCTCCGCGGTGCGCCCCGTGGTCGAGCGCGACGGCATGCTGATCATGGTCGACGACGACCGGCTGGAGCTGAAGCCGGGCGAGCAGGTGGAGTACAAGTCGGTCCGCTTCCGCACCCTGGGCTGCTATCCGCTGACCGGCGCGGTCGAGTCCGAGGCCGACACGCTCCCCGAGATCATCCAGGAAATGCTGCTCACCCGCACCTCCGAGCGCCAGGGGCGCCTGATCGACCACGACCAGGCCGGTTCGATGGAGAAAAAGAAACAGGAAGGGTACTTCTAATGGCACATCAATCAGAACTGATCGAGAAAGATATCCTTGCCTACCTGAAGAGCCAGGAAGAGAAGTCGCTGCTCCGTTTCATCACCTGCGGCAGCGTGGACGACGGCAAGAGCACCCTCATCGGGCGGCTGTTGTGGGATTCCAAGATGGTCTTCGAGGACCAACTGGCGGCGCTCGAAGCGGACAGCAAGAAGGTGGGGACGCAAGGCGGCGCCATCGACTACGCGCTGCTTCTGGACGGTTTGCAGGCGGAGCGGGAGCAGGGGATCACCATCGACGTGGCCTACCGCTTTTTCTCCACCGACCGCCGCAAGTTCATCGTCGCCGACACCCCGGGGCACGAGCAGTACACCCGCAACATGGTGACCGGCGCCTCGACCGCCAAGGTCGCCGTCATCCTGGTCGATGCGCGCAAGGGGCTTCTGACCCAGACCCGCCGCCACAGTTTTCTGGTCTCCCTGGTGGGGATCAAGCACATCGTCCTGGCCATCAACAAGATGGACCTGATCGGCTACGACGAGGAGAAGTTCCGCGCAATCGAGGCGGACTACCGCGAGTTCGCAGCACCTTTGGGCTTCACCAGCATCACGGCGCTCCCCATCTCCGCATTGAACGGCGACAACATCATCGAGAAGAGCGGTGAGACCTCGTGGTACCAGGGTCCGACCCTGATGCACTTCCTGGAGACGGTCCAGGTCGAGGATGACCGCGACGAGCAGCCGTTCCGCCTCCCGGTGCAGTGGGTGAACCGTCCCAACCTCGACTTCCGCGGCTTCTGCGGCACCGTCGCTTCCGGCACCATCCGTCCCGGCGACGAGGTCAGGGTGGCTTCCTCCGGGCAGACCAGCAAGGTTGCCCGTATCGTCACCTTCAACGGCGACCTCGACGAGGCGGTGGCGGGGCAGGCGGTTACGCTCACCCTGGAGGACGAGATCGACATCAGCCGCGGCGACATGCTGACCCGTCCCGAGGCGCCGCCGCTCTACACCAGGCATCCCGAGGCGCACCTGGTCTGGATGCACGACGAGCCGCTGCAGCCCGGGCAGCTCTACCTGGTGAAGACCGCCACCGGCGTGACACCGGGCCGGGTGACCGCCGTGCAGTACGCGGTGGACGTGAACACCCTGGAGCAGAAGCAGGTCGCCACCCTTGGTCTGAACGAGATCGGCCTGGCACGCATCGAGCTGGACCGTCCCGTTTCCTTCGACCCGTACGGCGCCAACCGCGACACCGGCAGTTTCATCCTCATTGATCGTTTCACCAACGCGACCGTGGCGGCAGGCATGGTGTTGAACGCTCCCGACGAGTCGCAGCGGGCGCATCTCTCGGCAGGCGAGAGCAACCCCTGGGCTCCCCGGCACATCACCCTCGACGCTGTGGCTGCGACCAACCTGAACGTGGTCGATCTCACCGAGGAGAAGGGGCTATTCATCCTCGATCTGGCGCAGAGCATCCACGACTACCTGAACAAGGGGAACCGCATCCTGATCCGGTTGCGCGACCTGTCCCAGCTGGAACCGGTGGCGCAGCTGGCCTACGAGCATGAGCTTGCTTTCGAATTTGACCGAAACGGCGACGGCGTCAGCATCCTGCTCTTCAAGCGCGGCAGTACCCCGGTAAAGGGGTACGGTGACGACGGCACCGGTATCTAGCCGGGCAAGTGAAAGGCCAAGGGGTGCATTATTGCCCCTTGGCCTTTTTTAGTTTAACATCCAGCAGTCCGACCAGTCCGACGTCCACGGAGGCCGCCATGAACCCCATCTATCTCGACTACAACGCCACCACTCCGGTCGACCTGGCCGTGGTGGACGAGCTCCTTCCTTTTCTCACCACGCACTTCGGCAACCCTTCCAGCAACCACCCTTACGGCAGGACCGGCAAAGAGGCCGTGGAACTGGCGCGGGGGAGGGTGGCGGCGGCCCTTGGCTGCACCCCGGGTGAGGTGATCTTTACCAGCGGCGGTACCGAGTCCGACAACCAGGCCCTGATCGGGACCGCCTTCGCCAACCGGGAGCGCGGCAACCACATCATCACCTCTGCGGTGGAGCACCCTGCGGTGCTCAGGCCGCTGCGCTGGCTGGAGGAGCAGGGCTTCGCCGTGACCTACCTGCCTGTCGACGGCGCGGGGATGGTCGACCCCGACGCGGTCCGCAGTGCCATCACCCCTCAAACCTCGCTGGTGAGCATCATGCACGCCAACAACGAGGTGGGATCGATCCAGCCTTTGGCCGAGATCAGCGCCATCACCAGGCAGTTCGGCGTCCTGCTGCACAGCGACGCGGCGCAGTCGGTGGGAAAAATCCCTACCCTGGTGGACCAGTTGGGAGTCGACCTCCTCACCGTCGCCGGGCACAAGCTCTATGCACCCAAGGGTGTGGGCGCTTTGTACATCCGCAAAGGGGTGCGCGTGGCGCCGTACCTGCACGGGGCGGGGCATGAGGGTGGCTTGCGGGCGGGGACCGAAAACGTCCCCTACATGGCGGCGCTGGGGAAAGCGATGGAACTTGCGGCCGGACGCATCACAGCGGGTGAGCCGAACGAGGTGCGGGAGCTGCGGGACCGCCTCCATGCGAAACTCCAGGAGCTGGCCGGCGGGGTGGTGCTGAACGGGCCGGAAAAGGAGCGCCTGCCCAACACGTTGAACGTAAGCTTTGAAGGGGTGGTGGGGGCGGACCTGCTCGCGCGTCTTCCTGATATCGCGGCCTCCACCGGTTCAGCCTGTCACGACGGCAAGGGGGAACTCTCAGGTGTGCTGAAAGCGATGGGGCTGTCCCGGGCACAGGGGTTCGGCGCCGTGCGCCTGAGCCTCGGCCGTCTGACCACCGGCGCGGAAATCGACCGGGCGGCCGCACTCATCGCCGCCAAGGTCAAAGAGATCCGCGCCTCGTGATCATCACCCGCGCTGACACAACCGATGCCGCCGAGATCCTGGCGCTGCAAAAGACCGCCTACCTGAGCGAGGCGGTCATCTACCAGGACTACGCCATCCCGCCGCTCACCCAGACCCTGGCGGAACTGAAGGACAGCTTTTCCCGCAACACGATCCTCAAGGCGGTCCAGGACGGCAGGATCGTGGGATCGGTCAACGGCAGGATGAGCAAGGGCCGCTGTCTCATCGGTCGCCTTATGGTGCACCCGGAAAGGCAGGGGAGGGGGACTGGGGCGGCCCTGATGCGTGCCATCGAGGCCGCCTTTCCCGAAGCCTGCTGTTACCGGCTCTTCACCGGCGCGAGAAGCGAGAACAACATCCGCCTGTACCAAAAACTGGGCTACCGGATCTTCGAGACAAAAGAGGTCCCCGGCAGCTTCGCCATCGTCTTCATGGAAAAACCGGCACCGCGCCGGCCCTAGTGCCCGCTGCTAAAGCCGGGTGAGGTAGGCGTCCCTGGTCAGCCACAGCTCTTCGATCCGGTACATGTGCCAGTGATCGTGCATGAGTATGTGTCTGACCAGGATGTACAGCGAATATGCCTCGTATTCGGGGTGGGTGCCCGTCCTGCGCCAGGTTCCCTGGTCCAGTCCCTTCAACAGCTCCAATTGCCGCAGCCGGCAGGTCGTGAACTGCTCCAGAGCCGACGCCATTTCCAACCGCGCCGGGGTCTCCGGTTCCTCTTCTCCTTGGCCGGGGAGGTACGGGATGAATTCCGGATGTTCCTCCTTCAGAAAACGCTCGATCCTCTGCAGCAGCATGGGCTGCACCTCGGCCAGGTGGCTGACATGCTCGGCTATGGTCCAGAAACCTTCACCACGTCTCAGATCCAGTTTCTGCTGCGGGATGGTATCGACCAACTGGGACAAAATATTGGGTGTCCTTCTCAGTGAATCCAAAAGATCGGGGATGTCGCGCATCGCTTCCTCCTTGCCTTACCTAGTAAGCCTTCGCATGTCGCACTTCAGGCGACATCTGCCTAAATTGTTTGACTTAGATCTTGAAAGGTACTAGATAGTGTCGGTGTGAGCAAGTCTGTTATGCAATGAGCCGTTGGAGGGGGATGTCATGAAATGGATTTTTGTGCCGGTTGTTTTTGCCGGCCTCGCCGGGGTTGCCTTTGCCAACGGTAAGGATTTCCTCGAGTTTCGAAACAGCAAGGGCACAGTCATCTTCGCACACGCAAAGCATGAGAAGCTTGCCGACAATGACTGCAAAGTCTGCCACGAAAATCAGGTAGGTGCCATCAGGTCCTTCGGCAAGGCTTATGCCCACCGGGTCTGCATCGGGTGTCACGAGCCGGAGGCCGGCAAAATGGAGGGTCCCATTACCTGCGAAGGGTGCCACCAGAGCTCCTGAATCCTGCAGCAAACCAAAAAGGATCGAATTGATCTTTTTATGTTGACTTGTACCGCCGCGGCGGTGTAAGAGTAGATAACTTCTATTTCGGGAAAGGAGATCATGGCAATGTGGACCTCTAAGTTTGCTATTCGCCCTGTATCGCACTGCAAAGAAGGTTGCAGTATTTAGCCCGTCTCTGAGAGAGGCGGGCGTCCCTTAGCCAAAAAGCCCCGGCAGCAATGCCGGGGCTTTTTGTATTTGTTCTCTTACGCAATCCCGATAGCCATCAATGCGGCCAAGGTGATGCCGCTTACGGCTGCCCAGAGTGTCACGCCTTGCAGCATGGGGCGTAAGCCGACCCTCCCTAAGACCTCCCTGCTAAGCCCAAGTCCCACGAAGAACAGCGAAAACTTGAGGCAGTGCGTTGCCAGCGCGGCGACCTGGTCCCATTGGGCCCCATATGCCGGCAGGGCGGTCCTCGTGGTTGCTGCAACAAGGAACCCGATGATGAAAAGAGGGGTGCTGATCCTCTCCCGCGTTCCTCTTAGCAGTGCGAAGCCCAGCACCACCGGTATGATCCACATGGCGCGGGTCAGTTTGACGGTGGTGCCGATTCTAAGGGCCTCGGTGCCGTAGGTCGAGGCGGCACCGACGACGCTGCTGGTGTCATGGATGGCAAGGCCGGCCCAGGTTCCGAAGGTATCCTGGCTTAGGCCGACCAGGTGCCCGATAAGAGGGAAGATGAGCAACGCGACCGCATTGAGGGTGAACACGGTGCCCAGCGCGACTGCAGTCTCATCGTCCTTGGCCTTGAGTACCGGAGCCATGGCGGCTATGGCGCTGCCGCCGCAAATGGCCGTCCCCGCGGAAATGAGCAGCGAGGTGTTGCTGTCGGTCCCGAACGCCTTGCCCAGAAAGTACCCGACGCTGAGCGTCCCGCAGATACCCACGATGGTGTAAATGAGGCTTTCCTTGCCCGTTTGCATTACCGTCCCAATCTCCAAGCCGAAACCAAGCCCCACCACAGAGAGTTGCAGGGTGATTCTGCTCAACCGTGCCGTGAGCTTCAGCCAGGGGTTCCCCAGGGTGAGGGCGAAGGCGATACCCAGCGCCAGCGCAAATCCTGTGCTCCCCCATGGTGCCGCCACTGCCATGAGACAAAGTGCCAAAGCCAATTTCATAACAAGTTCCCTCTGCATTTTCCCCCTCCCGTATGCGGAAATATGTGAGGATCATATCCTTCTTGCTATATAAATAAAAATGAGTAATATATTTTTTTTGGATCAATTCAACTGATATTTGGAGGCGATCATGGCGATAACCCTCAGGCAGCTTGAGATTTTCGAGAAGGTTGCCGTGTGCGGGCAGGTGACACAAGCCAGCAGCCACCTGCTGCTGACCCAGTCAGCGGTGAGCATGGCACTCGCAGAGTTGGAGAGGCTCGCGGGCGCACCGCTGTTCGAGCGCTCCGGCAGGCGGTTGTTCTTGAACGATCGCGGCCGCCAGTTGCTCCCCGAGGCGCGTGAAGTGCTGGCAAGGGTACGCAAGATTGAGCAGTTTCTTGAAGATTCGGTTGGGACGCCGGTGGGGACCTTGGTCGTAGGTGCCAGCACGACCATCGGCAATTACCTGCTCCCTGCCATGATCGGCGAGTTTTCACGCCTCTATCCCGGTGCCAAGCCGCTTTTGCAGGTGGGCAACGCTCTCCAGATCGAGCAGGGAGTCGAATCGGGGGAACTCGACCTTGGCCTTATCGAGGGGCTGCAGCACCTGCCGTCTCTGACGGCGACCCCGTGGAGGCGGGATGAGCTCGTGTTGATCGTTGGCAAGGAGCATCCCTGGGCATCCCTTGGGCGGGTGACCCCGGAGATGCTTGCTTCTGCAACCTGGATCATGAGGGAAAAAGGGTCCGGAACGCGCGAGGTATTTGAGACTGCCATGGAAAGGGCAGGGGTAAAATACGCCGTGGCTCTTGAACTGGGACACACGGAGGCGATCAAGAAGGCCGTGGAGGCGGGGTTAGGCGTGGGGTGCATCTCGAGGATGGCCGTGCAGCGAGAGCTCGACCAGGGGTGGCTGTTCGAGGTGGCCAATCCGGTTGATCTGCAGCGAACGCTGTTGATTGTCACCAGGAAAAACGACTATCGCAGCGCGTTGTTGAAGGCATTTCTCGCCCTGCTGGAATGTAAGCTGGACTTGAAGGGCCAGGGGGCGGTCCCTAAGCCGTGATGACGTTTCATGGGAGTGAGAAGTAGAAGGTGGCTCCCTTGTCCGGTTCGCCTTCCGCCCAAACCTCACCTCCGTGCCGCCTGATGATCCGCTCTACCGTCGCCAGCCCGATACCGAAGCCTCCAGACCGCTGCGCCCCGGGCAGACGCCGGAAGGGGACGAAGATCTCCTTGGTCTGCGCCATGTCGAAACCGATCCCATTGTCCCTGACAAAGAAAACGGTCTCGCCTTCACGGACGGTACTACCGAATTCGATTACAGTTTCCTCGCGAACCGCGGTGTACTTCCATGCGTTGCCCAGCAGGTTGGCCAGGACCGCCCTGAGCAACTGGGTGTCCCCCTGTGCCGAAAGTCCGGGCACGATGGCGAACCTCGCACGCCGCTGCGGCTCCGAGCGCGCCAGTTCGGCCGCAATCTCCTCCGCTTCGCGGCTGAGGTAGACGGTTTCCTGCTTCGGTTCGGCGTGCGCCATTTCCGCGAATTCGAGCAGGGCGTTGACCAGCTTGTTCATCTTCACCGTCCCCTCGTAGGCCTTTTGCAGGAAATCCCGGCAATCCTCACTCAACATCGTTCCGCAGGTCATGCTGACCGCCTGGCAGTAGCCGCTGATCAGGTTCAAGGGTTGGCGCAGGTCGTGGGCCACCGTGTAGTTGAAGGCGGTGAGGTCACTGTTTGCGCTCTCCAGTTCCTCCGCTCTCGCTGACAGGGCGCGGTTCAGATCCGCGATCTTCCCCTCCAGGAGCTTGCGTTCCGTTATGTCATCGACGATGGCAACCATGAAGGTGTCCTTGCCGGAGCGGTCCTGCACCATCGAGACGGTCAGCGATGCCCAGACGACGGCCTCGTCGTGCACGTACCGCTTTTCCAGGGAGTAGCTGCGCTGTTTTCCTGCCAGCAGAAGTTCGTGGTGCGTTTTGCATACCGGCAGATCCTCCGGGTGGGTGAAGTCATAGATGGTGGTCGGAGCGTTGCCGCTGCTGCACCCCGCGATGTCACAGTACTTGTCGTTGATGCGTAAGAAGGTGCCATCGAGGGCTACGTGCCCGACTCCTACGGCCGCCTGGTCGAAGGTGGCCTGTAGGCGCTGCTCGCTTTGCCGCAGCCGTTCGTTCTGCTCGCTGAACCGGTGCTTCAACTCCCTCACCTTGATGATCCTGGTCAGCGCGGTGAGCAGCTTCGAGAAGTTGACCGGTTTGAAAACGTAGTTGCTGAAGCCGAGCTCGATGGCGCGCACCAGGAAGCTGGTATCGCTGTAGGCGCTCACCGCGATCAGGTCGACCTCCTGGTCTAACTCCCGGATGTGGCCGGCCATGGTGAGGCCGTCCATGACCGGCATCCTGATGTCGGTCACCACGACCTGCGGCCGGTGCTCCTTGAACAGGGCCAGCCCCTCTGCGCCGTTCGCTGCGATGATGATCGTGAGCTGCGGGTGCTCCTCGCGCAGCAGGTCGCCGATAAGGTTCCGTGCCTCGGCTTCGTCCTCGACGTAGAGGATGCTCGTTACTCGCTCTCTGGAAGTTGGCATCTCAGACCTCGATAGTGAACTCGGCGCCGCCCTCGCGGTTTCGGGCGGTCAGTTTCCCGCCCATGCTCTGCTCGATGATCGTTTTTGACATGAATAAGCCGATGCCGGTCCCCTTGTCGGGTCCTTTGGTGGAGAAGTACGGCTCGAAGATCTTGTCCATGATTTCCTCCGGGATGCCTCCTGCGTTGTCGGTGATGGTCAGCACGCTTTTGCCGCCCTCGCCGGAGACCCTGATAGTGACTTTGGGATCGGGGGTAGCTCTGTCACGCAGCGCGTCCCGGGCGTTGAACAGGATGTTGAGCAGAGCCTGCGCGTATTCGTTCCGGTAGCCGGTGGCGGTGACCTCTTCCTCAGGGCATTGCACCTCCACTTGAACGTCGTGCATTGTTTCGCCCACCATGGCGATTGTTTTTGTCACCACCTCGCTGACGTCGAAGGTGGACGTGGTCTTGTCCGGAGTCAGGTAGAACGAGAAGTCGTTGATGGTTTTGGACATGTGCTCGATCAGCTCCACGCTGCGATTGACGTTTTTATGCAGGATCTCGCCGGACAGGGTGCCACGCTCGTGGCTGATGGCCATGGTCTGCAAAATGGCGGCAAGCACGTTTAGAGGCTGCCGCCACTGGTGCGAGATGTTGACGAGCATTTCCCCCATGGCCGCCAGGCGATTCTGCTGCATCAGCATCTGCTCCCTGCGTCGCAGTTCCTCCACCGCCCGCAGGCGTTCCTCTGTTTCTGTTTTGAGAACCTGCAAGGCTTTCCTCAGTTCCGTCGTCCTCTCCTTGACCCGCTCTTCCAGGAGGTCCTTGGACTTTTGCAACTCCTCCTCGGCCAGCTTGCGCTCAGTGATGTCGTGGGAGATGCCAAGCACGCCGATGACCTCCCCATTCGCGTCGAGGTGGGGGGCCTTGGTGGTCAGATAGGTGCGCGGCTTTCCTTCCACCAACCTGGTCTCCTCGAAAGTCAGCATCTCCCCCTTGGTCATCACGATCTTGTCCTGCCACTTGATGTGTTCCGCGGCGGCCGGGTCGAACAGTGCCTCGTCGTCTTGTCCGATGATCTCGGCAACCGGTTTTCCTATCCTGCGCGCCCCTGGACCGTTGACTAGCTGATACCGGCCCTGGGCGTCTTTGATGAAGATGGAATTGTCTATGCCTTCGGTCACGGCTTTGAGCAGCGCGTGACTTTCCCATAGTGCCGCCTGGGACTTCCTCTTGCGTGCGATTAACCCCGTGACCCTCGCCAGGAACTCCTCCGCTTCAAACGGCTTGTCCAACGCGTCCTGGACCCCGGATTGCAGCAGGTGCACCCGCAGTTTCTCATCGACTTTCGCCGTTAACAGCAGGATAGGCATCTCGTCGAAGTCTGGGTGTCGGCGGATTTCCTTCACCAGGTCTTCTCCCGTCATCTTCGGCATCATGTAATCCGTCACCACCAGGTCGGGCCGCGACGACAGCGCTTTTTCCAGTCCCTCGACCCCGTTCGACGCCGAACTGACCCGGTACTGCTCCTGCAGTATCGAGCGGATGAAATCGTTCATGTCCGGGTTGTCTTCCACTACCAGCACGAGCGGGGCACTTGGCGACGGCGCTTCTTCATCCCGCTCTGATGTGAGCACCGGGGGCGTCCCCTCGGTCTCATCGAGTTCCAGCGGATGGACTTTCCTAGTGGCGGCCACCGCGGTCCCCTCCGGTGCCGCCAGCGGGATCGAGACTGAAAAACGGGCGCCCCCCTCCGGCGCAGCTGTGACAGCAACAGTGCCGCGGTGCAGCGCTACGAACTCCCGCACGATGGCGAGCCCGAGACCGCTGCCGCCGTGGCTGCGGGTCGGACCGCTGTCGACTTGACGGAAACGTTCGAAAACCGCCTGCCTCAACTCGGCAGGGATGCCGGGGCCGGTGTCCTCGACGACGAAGAGGGCTGACTCGGCCTGGGGTGCCAGGGTCAGCCTGATCGCGCCGCGGGGTGGGGTGAACTTGAAGGCATTGCCAAGGAGGTTGACGAGTACCCTTTGCAGTTTTTGCGAATCGACTTCACCCCAAAGCTCATCCGGTGCGGTGATGGTAAAGCGGATGCCCTTGTCGTCGGCTACCGTCTCGAAGTGCGATGCGACAAAGCGGGTCAGCCAGGCGAGATCGGTGCGCGCATACTCCATATCGATCTTGCCGGCATCGAGTTTGGACAGGTCGAGCAGGTCGTTGACGTTTTTCAGCAGGAGCCGGGCGTTGCGCTCCACGACCGCGAGGTCGCCGCGCTGTTTCCGGTCGAGGCGGTCGGCATTCATCAGCTTGCGCACAGGGCCGAGAATCAGGCTCAGCGGAGTGCGCAGTTCGTGACTGACGTTGGCGAAGAACTGCGTCTTCAGGGTATCCAATTCGCGGGTTTTTTCGTAGAGGCGGGCCAGTTCCTCGTTGGCGGCTTTCAATTTCTGGCTGGTCTCCGCCATCTCGCGCGACCTCTCGTACAGGTCCGCCTCGATCTTGAAGGAGCGCTCGCGCAACTCGTCGGTGATCTTCGCTTGCTCCACTCCCTTTCGCTTCAGCTCCATGAACTCGGTGACGTTTTCCACCTTGTGCAGGATGTAGGCGAGAGAACCGTCGGGTGCGAGCACCGGGTAGTTGACAGCGCTCCAGTAGCGCACCTCGAAGCCACCCCCGTCGGGTCTGCGGACGTCGTGCCGCTGCAGCCCGATGGTGTCGGGTTGCCTCGTTTGCACAACGCGGTTGAAGGACGCCCGGGAGTTGCGCACCGAGTCGGCGCTTGGATCGTCGGGATTGTCCGGAAAGATCTCGAATATGTGTTTACCGATTATCCCTTCACGGGTGGTGAGGGTCGCCTCGAGGTAGGCGTCGGTCGCGGCCACGGCGCGCAGCTGCGGATCGAGCACCAGGTAGAGCCCCGGTGCTTTCTCGAATAGCTTTTTGAAATCAGGAGCAGCCGATGGTTCCATCTCGACCTCTCATACCTCGATCTTGAACTCCGCGCCCGTGTCGGTGTTGCTTGCCGAGAGTTTCCCACCCATGCTTTTTTCTATGATGGCCTTAGACATGAACAGGCCGATCCCGGTACCCTCGCCGGGCGCTTTGGTGGTGAAGTAAGGCTCGAAAATCTTGTCCAGGATATCGTGGGCGATGCCGCCGGCGTTGTCCGAGATAGCGACCACGCTGCGTTCGCCCTCCCTGCTGATCCTGATGGTGACCCGCGGGTCCGCCACGTTCCTTTCCCGCAGTGCGTCACGGGCGTTCACCAGGATATTGATCACCACCTGCGCGTACTCGTTGCGATAACCGATGGCGTGAACCGCCTGAGGCGGGGTGTCCACCTCCACGGTCATGCCCTGCAGGGTTTCCCCCATCATGGACAGGGCCTTCGCGATGACTTCCCCGACGTCGAACGATACCTTGGTCTTGTCCGGGTTCAGGTAGGCGGAGAAGTCCTCAATGGTCTTGGACATGTGTTCGATGAGCTCCGTCCCCCTGTCGGCACTCTTTTGCAGCATCTCCGACGAGAACGTGCCTCGGTCGTAACTCCTGGTGAGATTCTGCAGGATAAGGCCAAGCATGTTCAAAGGCTGGCGCCACTGGTGCGAGATGTTGGCGAGCATCTCACCCATTGCCGCCAGCCGGTTCTGCTGCATCAGCATCTGCTCCTTCAGCCTTAGTTCCTCGACCGCGCGCAGGCGCTCCTCGGTTTCCGCCCGCAGGCTTTGCAGCGCCTGCCTCAGTTCCTCGGTCCGTTCCTGGACCCGCAACTCGAGCGTGTTTCTGGCTTGGCGGACCTCCTCCTCGGCCTTCTTGCGCTCCGTTATGTCGAGCACGAATGCGACACCTTCTTCCGGGGCTTCAGGCAAGGTCGCCGCTCCGATGAGAACTGGAACCCTGGCGCCGTCGCTGCGGAAAAACTCCTTCTCATAGGGAGTGTCCAGGCCGGTGGCACGTAACTCGTCAAGGGCGAAGTCATCCAGGGCGGCGTACTCAGGGGGGGTGAGATCGCTCCATTTTACGGTGCCTGCTTCCAGCTCGTGACGGCTCCTGCCCAGCATCCGCAGGAAAACGTCGTTGGCGTCGAGGATGTCGCCGCGCATGTTCCAGTAGATCAGGCCGATCATTCCGGAGTCGAAGATCCGGCGCAGGCGGGCCTCCGCCTTTTTCGGTTCGGTGATGTCGAGGGTGGCACCGACCAGACGGATGGGGGCTCCATCCTCGTCGAAAAAGACCTGGCCCCTCGCCATGAGCCAGCGCTCTTTGTGGTCCTCAATGCCGATGGCCCGGTACTCGATCCGGTAGATGCCGCCGCTCTCGGGTTGGAAGGACCTGCGGAGTGCCGTCAGCACGCGGTCGCGGTCCTCCGGATGGAGAGCTGACTCGAACAACTGGTAGCTTCCCGTAGCTTCCGGTGCCAAACCGAAGTGCCGCTTGGCGTGAACGGACCAGGTGAGATTGCCGGTGCCCGGCTCGAACTCGAAGGTACCGAGACCTGTGGCGTTGATGGCCATCTGCAGGGTGACCTCGTTGTAGCGCAGCCTCTCCTCGCTCTGCGTCAGCTCCTCGGTCCTTTGTGCAAGTTCCTGGCTCTTGTCCTGCTCGTTGCGGGCCAGTTGCACGTAATCGGAGAGCAAGCCGAACAGCATGACCAGGGCGCCGGCTACGACGATGTTGCGGCCCAGGTAAAAGGGTAGGTTGAACCAGTTTGATCCCAGCGCGTTCATCGCCACGGATGAGGTGGCTGCCAATTGGGAAAGGGCCGTGAAGGCAAAGAGGCGGTCTCCTGTGTCGAGGTAGGTGGCGGTGGCAACGATGGCGCTGGCGAAGAGCATCCCCGCCAGGAACAACAGCAGGGCCCTTTCCGGTTCGGTGAACCGGCCAACGACCACCATGACCGGGAGGGCGTGATCCAACTTCACTACGGCGGTGGCGGCCAAGGTGACCGCCGCGACCGCCACCACAGCCATTATCCATGATGCGCGCCGATCTCGAGGTACCGGGCTGAAGGGAGCGATGATGACGCATGCGGCCAGGGTTGCCATCTGCAGGTTCACCAGCCAGGGTGAAGTGCTTGGCAGAGTCTCGATGATGCCTCGATTGCCCGGCAGGGTCGGGAACACCAACAGGCGGAAAATGGAGTAGATGGAGTGAGCGAGGTAGGCGATTCCGATCCAGAACGGGGCGGGATACCTGAGGACCTGGTGCCGGCCGAGGGCGAGAAAGGCGACACAGAAGGAACAAAGGGCGACGAAGGCATGAACCGTCGGCAGATACCACGGCACCACTTCGAACCTGGTCGGAGGGGAAAAGAAATAGACCGCGACGTTGAGCAAGCCGAGGGAAAGGGCGACAGAGACGATCACCCCATAAAGGGGGCGGTCCGGCCTATTTATGATGAACCTGCTGTTGATCACAGAGATGCCACCCTTTGTTCTGTTGTAACGTTCACTGATAGAGAAGCCTCTATGGAGGGAAGTATTAGAGTTCGATAATTATATACGGGCGAAGAGGGGTGGCAACTCTCTGGATCGAAGTGAGAGACGGTCCTGCTTCGAACCTCGCTATGAGGAGGGTAACGGGACGGGAATGGTTGAGATGATTTCATAGAGGGGAAGGGGAAGTGCGACAAAAAAGCGGGACGGCTTCATCGAAGCGTCCCGCATGCGCAAGTATTACCTTTGACGATTAGCTACAATCTTCCGCCAATGCCCTCTCCCTCTGGGAGAGGGTGCCCGAAGGGCGGGTGAGGAGGTGCCACGAAGCGGGATCATTGCCTATTGCAGCGCCCTCACCCCAGCCCTCTCCCGGGGGGAGAGGGGGATGGGCATCGTGGCGGAAGATCATCGCTAGTCAGGTTATCTTTTACCTTTGTAGGTCGATATCGCCGCTGGCGAGCCTTCGGTTGGATCCCGCTCGGCCGTGTGTTGCGCCCACCGTTCATGGGAAGGGGATGTCAACGCGATGTCGGGACCTTCAGCCGGATCGCGACCTGGTGTAAAATCCTCGTTGCGGCCCTGGTTGAGGCTGGCAAAGGTTTTTTCTTGCGATTTCCTCTCCGCATGTTCGGCCAGTCGCTGACCTCCGACCGACCCTTGGTGTTTTCGGTCAAGGTCTGCAGTCGGGTCGGCATGTCTGTAAGTTTGATGTCCGTGTTTTCTCATGATTGACCTCCTCGGTTTGCCTCCTTTCAACATACCTTCGGAGCTGGTCATCTCATCGCCATTCCTTATTTTACGCCGATCACGGTTATGGCTGGGCGAATACTTCGTGTCTGCGAGAGAGACTGCAGGTGGTAGTCGGAGAGGTGGTGGGGGAGGAGTGTGAGGGGATTTAGGTGAAAGGGAGAAGGACGGTGCGCATCAGAAAAGAAAAACGGGGCCCGGCGAATTGCCGGACCCCGTTTCTGATTGATGGTGGAGCTGATCAGGATCGAACTGACGACCTCTTGAATGCCATTCAAGCGCTCTCCCAACTGAGCTACAGCCCCATTGTCTCTCGCGGATCGAAGGAAGAAAAAAGAGGTTAGGCTAACGCCCAACCTCTTGATCTTTTGGTGCCGAAGACTGGAATCGAACCAGCACACCCTTGCGAGTACTAGAACCTGAATCTAGCGCGTCTACCAATTCCGCCACTCCGGCTTGCGAGAGACCTACTTATAGCAAAGGAGCCGCTTCCGTGCAAGAAAAAAATGCCTGAATGATTATCTTTTTTTGCCCGGCGGCATAAATTATTAAAAAACCGAGGGAAGCAAAAAGGGGGGCTGGCGCCCCCCTTCTGTGCTGCCGGTTTCTGCAGTCAAACTGTTATTCCCTGACGTAGGTGTCCATGTCGGATTCGTCCACCATGGCCATGATCCTGGCGTACTCGGCCTCGATGGTGAGGAAGTGGTTGTGGGTCTCGTTGGCATTCCACAGGAAGATTTCCTTGATGCCGGGGTCGGTGATCCTGCCCGCCGTCTCACGCAGGGCATTCTCCAGGTGGGTCTCCTTGTCCATCGCGTACTCCAGGGCCTTCTGCTCGGTGAAGTCTGAGTCGATGGCCTTCTGAATCGAGGTGACCCAGAGCGCCTCGTTTTGCGGAGGAGAGGTGATGAACTCCTCAAAGGAACCAAGGTCGCTGCCGTGGTAGGCCTTGAAGAACTGTGCAGCGTGCTCTTTCTCTTCACGTGCCAGTTGCTCGAACAGTCGCTTGGCTTCTGCGTCCTTCATATGCTGTGCGCCGATCTGGTAGAAGTTCATCGCGTTCTTTTCAGTTTGAATGGCCTGTTTCAGTGCGTCTTGCGTGTCTTTCATTCACACCTCCTGTACCTTTGAATATCATTAAAGTGGTTGGTGTAAACATTATATGGGGTGTTATTGGGTTGTCAACCGCACCACTTTGACTGTGCAGTGCCAGTGGGGAAGGGGAGTGTGGCGGCGAATAAGGAAGATGAGCGGCGTGTAATACGTGGTGGCGCAAGATCAAACGGTGACGCAACGGATCAGTCGTTGGTGTTACGGGAATTTCTCGAATGTGACAGTTGCTCAGAGAAAAGGGCCCGCGCAGAAAAGAGCAGGGTGCCTTGGTTCAACCATACCAACCAACGGGCGTGAGCAATTTGCCTCCATCATCGGACCATGCGTCCGTGACAAGCTTGCGTGCGTACGTGCCAAGCAGGAATGCGCCCATGCCAAGCAGGAATGCGCCCATGCCAAGCAGGAATGCGCCCATGCCAAGCAGGAATGCGCCCATGCCAAGCAGGAATGCGCCCATGCCAAGCAGGAATGCGCCCATGCCAAGCAGGAATGTGCCCATGCCAAGAAGGAATGTGCACATGCCAAGAAGGAATGCGCCCATGCCAAGAAGGAATGCGCACATGCCAAGAAGGAATGCGCACATGCCAAGAAGGAATGCGCACATGCCAAGAAGGCATGCGCACATGCCAAGAAGGAATGCGCACATGCCAAGAAGGAATGCGCCCGTGCCAAGTTGGAACGCGCCCGTGCCAAGTTGGAACGCGCAGTTCCCGTACTGTTGACACGTAAAAACATTAAAACCATTGGCCACGGAGAACTTCGGAGAAAATCGGAGAGAAACAAGCCTTTTGCTTTTCTCCGATGTCCTCAGATTTCCTCCGTGGCCAATGGTTTTGGTTTTGAGGGGAAGCGGGAATAAAAAAAGGGTCACGGACAATGTCCGTAACCCTTGGTTTGTTTGTGGTGCCGAAGACGAGACTCGAACTCGTACAGGCTATCGCCCGCCACCCCCTCAAGATGGTGTGTCTACCAATTCCACCACTTCGGCAAGAAGAAACCAGTTTGTATCATCTGCTGAGACTGAAGTCAAGAGAAACATGACAACCATTAGCCACGGAGAACTTTGGAGAACATCTTAGAGTACAAAACTTTTGATTTAGTTCTTTCAGATGTTCTCAGATCCTCCGTGGCCAATGGTTCTGGTTTTAAAAGGAAGCTGAAATGAAAAAAGGGTTACGGAATATCCGTAACCCCTGTTTTTCTGGATGGTGCCGAAGACGAGACTCGAACTCGTACAGGCTATCGCCCGCCACCCCCTCAAGATGGTGTGTCTACCAATTCCACCACTTCGGCAAGAAGAACCCAGTTTTTAGCATCCCTCGAAAGAGATGTCAACAGCAAACTTCTAATTAACTACTTTGCCGGAGCTGCGGGTGCTGCCGGTGCCGGTGCTGCAGGCGCAGCCGGAGCGGCGGGCGCTGCGGGTGCTGCCGCGTTGCCGGGTGCTGCCGGTTTGACAGGCTGCTGCAACGGCATGCCGCCCATCGGGGCCGGCTTGACCTTTGGGGCCTTGGACATGATGGAAGAGCCGCCGCCTTTGCCGGACACGAAGGCCAGGGAGAGGGAGGTCAGCATGAAGATGACCGCTGCATAGGTGGTCAGTTTGCTCATGAAGGTGTTGCCGCCGCCCGCGCCGAACACGGACTGGCTGCCGCTGGCGCCGAAGGATGCACCCATCTCTGCCCCTTTGCCGGACTGCAGCAGGACGACAACGATGAGAGCGAAACAAACGATGACGTGCAGGGTTACCAGTAAAATAGTCATTAAAAAACTAACCTCCGAGAGTGTTCACGAGACTGCCAAAGAGACTGTTTAGCATATTTGCAAAAAATAACCAAGCCTTTATTCGCCGAAACGGACGATGGAAGCAAAAGAGGCCCCCTTGAGACTTGCACCACCGACCAGGGCGCCGTCTATGTCAGCGCAGGACATGAGCCCTTTGACATTGTCGGGTTTGACCGAGCCGCCATAGAGAATGCGCACCTTGTCGGCAGCCGCCTGGCCGAACATCTTGGCGACCACGCCGCGCACGAAAGCGTGTGCTTCCTGTGCCTGCTCGTCGGTGGCGACCTTGCCGGTGCCGATGGCCCAGACCGGCTCGTAAGCGATGATGACCGGTGCCAACTGGGTCTCGCTGAGCCCTTCCAGGCCGCCCTGCACCTGGCGCTCCAGCACCTTGAAGGTGTCGCCGGCTTCGCGCGCCTCCAGCGTCTCGCCGATGCAGAAGATGGGGACCAGGGCGCCTTTGAGGGCCGCCTTGATCTTCTTGTTCACGGTCTGGTCTGTTTCACCGAAGTATTGCCTGCGCTCGGAGTGGCCGATGATGACGTGGCTTGCGCCGGCGTCGAGCAGCATGCGCGGCGACACCTCGCCGGTGAAGGCACCTTCCTCCTCCCAGAACACGTCCTGGGCGGCGAGGCTGATGCTGGTGCCGGCGAGCGCGGCGGGGAGGGCGGGAAGCACGGTGAAAACCGGCGCCACAACCACCTCGACGTTGTCCACCCCTGCGACCAGCGGCGCCAGTTCCTCGATCAGCGCCAGCGCCTCGTCCTTTGTCTTATAGAGTTTCCAGTTTCCAGCTATGACCGGCTTGCGCATTATAAGTCCCTCCACAAAATGGTAGTGGCTGCTAGTTAATTTGGCAGGTCGGACAAGGTCCGAAGAAAGGGGGACAGGCACCTGCGGAGCCAGTCCCCTGTCTGTTACTTGTGCCCCTTGTCTTCCAGGACCTTGATGCCCGGCAGTTTTTTGCCTTCGAGCAGTTCGAGGAAGGCGCCGCCGCCGGTGGAGATGTAGCTGATCTTGGCGTACTCGCCGGCACGGTGTACCGCGACGTCGGTGTCGCCGCCGCCGACGATGGTAAGGGCGTAGGAGTTCGCCACGGCGGAGACCATGGCGAAGGTGCCGCGCGAGAAGGCATCCATCTCGAAAACGCCCATCGGCCCGTTCCAGACGATGGTCTTCGCGTTCTGCAGCGCCTCGGTGAAGAGGGCCACGGTGGCGGGGCCGATATCCAGCGCCATCCAACCTTCCGGGATCTCCTGGATCGGACAGACCTTGGTCTCGGCGGCGGGGTTGAACTGGTCGGCCACCACGCAGTCGACCGGGAGGTAGAACTTGACCCCCTTGGCGCGCGCCTTCTCGTAGGTCTTCATGGCGGTTTCGATCAGGTTGTCCTCGACCAGGGACTTGCCGACGTTGTAGCCCATCCCCTTCAGGAAGGTGAAGGCCATGCCGCCGCCGATGATGATCTTGTCAACCTTGTCGCACAGGTTCTCGAGGACCTCGATCTTGCCGGAGACCTTGGCGCCGCCCAGGATGGAAACCAGCGGGCGGATCGGGTTCTTCATCGCCTTCTCGAAGTAGTTCATCTCGTTCTTCATCAAAAAGCCGGCGGCCACAACGGGGAAGAAGTCGGTAATCGCCTCGACGGAGGCGTGGGCGCGGTGCGACACGGCGAAGGCGTCGTTCACGTACACCTCGCAGCCGTTGGCCAGCGCCTTGGCGAAATCGACGTCGTTTTTCTCCTCGCCCGCATAGAAGCGCACGTTCTCCAGCATGACCACGTCGCCCGGCTGCATGGCGTCGATCATGGCCCGCACGTCATCACCGATGCAATCGGAAGCGAGCTTCACCTCTTTGCCCAGGAGCCTGGAGAGACGTTTGGCGGCGGGCGCCATCGAGTACTTCTCCTTGCGCTCACCTTTGGGGCGCCCAAGGTGCGAGGCCAGTACGATCTTCGCCTTCTGGTCGAGCGCGTAGTTCAGGGTCGGCAGCACGGCACGGATCCTGGTGTCCTCGGTGATGTTCTGGTTGTCGTCCAACGGCACGTTGAAGTCGACACGCATGAACAGCTTCTTCCCGGCAAGGCTTTCGATCTCATCGATGTAACGAATTGACATGACTCCTCCTAGACGCAAAAAAATAAAGGGGGGGGAGATGGCTCCCCCCCCGCAATATGTATTCGGTTTCGTCTCTTCTTACAACATGATTTTCATCAAGCCGACCACCCTGGTGGAGAAACCCATCTCGTTGTCGTACCAGGAGAGCACCTTCACCATGTTGCCGTCGATGACCTTGGTGCAGGATGCGTCGACGATCGAGGAGAGGGTGTTGCCGTTGAAATCGCAGGAAACCAGCGGCTCTTCGCAGAAACCCAGGATCCCTTTCAGCGGCCCCTCGGCGGCGGCTTTGAGCGCGGCGTTCACCTGCTGGGCGTCGGTCTGCTTGGTGAGGGTGGCCACCAGGTCGACGACGGAAACGTTCGGGGTCGGGACGCGGATGGCCATGCCGTCGAGTTTCCCTTTCAGGGCCGGGAGCACCAGGGACACCGCCTTTGCGGCGCCGGTGGTGGTCGGGATCATGGAGAGGGCGGCGGCACGCGCGCGGCGCAGGTCCTTGTGCGGCAGGTCCAGGATGTTCTGGTCGTTGGTGTAGGAATGGACGGTGGTGACCAGGCCTTTCTCGATGCCGAAGCTGTCCTGCAGCACCTTGGCGACCGGAGCCAGGCAGTTGGTGGTGCAGGAGGCGTTGGAGACGATGTGGTGCTTGTTCTTGTCGTATTCTTTGTCGTTGACGCCGAGCACGACGGTGAGGTCGGGGTCGGTGGCGGGTGCGGAGATGATGACCTTCTTGGCACCGGCGGTGAGGTGCTGCGCCGCCTTGTCGCGTGCGGTGAACAGGCCGGTCGACTCGAGCACTATGTCGATCTTGAGGTCCTTCCAGGGGAGTTCGGTCGGATTTTTAACCGCCAGAACCTTGATGGCCTTGCCGTTGACGATCAGCTGATCGCCGTCTACGGAAACCTCGCCGGGGAATTTCCCATGAACAGAGTCATACTTTAACAGGTGCGCCAGCGTTTTTGCATCGGTGAGGTCATTGATTGCTACAAATTCGAAATCTTGCGCCTGTGCAGCAGCTCTGAGTACACAACGTCCTATACGGCCGAATCCATTAATAGCTACTCTTAAAGCCATGTCCCCCTCCTGTTAATTAAGTATTCCTTCACAATTGGGATACTAACAGCCGAACCGGAGCCCGTCAAGATTTTATTCAAGCTTTTTCCGGTACGGTCGATACCGACAATGGGTGTGACTCTCGTGGCTTTCAGCGGGGATTCGCGAGCTTGAGACGGGATTTTTGTCAGTGAAAAAATCCACATAATAATTGACTTTCAGTTGACGTATAAATTATGCTGGCGTGGCCCATGATGCGCATTTCTTCCTCCACGCCGTTGCTGGAAATAGACTATAGATGAAAATGACTCTGGAAAAACGCATCTTACTGTTCTCCTTCCTGATCCTGTTCCTCACCATCTTCATTGGTTCCGGTATGGACATAATGGCGTTGCGCAAGGACCAGGTGAACGCACTCAGCCTGCGTTCCAAGGGCCTCGCCGTCGCCCTTAAGTCCAACATCGAAAAGGTCATCAACCTCGGTCTGGAACTGAAGGACATGACCGGCGTGTCCGAGAAGTGCCGGGAGATCATCGAGGGGAACCCGGACATCGCCTACTGCGTGGTGACCGAGTTGAACGGCAAGGTGCTCTTCGCCAGCGATCCCCGCTTTATGTCCATGCCCATCCAGGAGTCTCAGAAGGAGGAGGCGCGGCTTGGGGAAGAGCCGGTCTACAAGCGCCGCATCACCATGACGGTCGAGGGAGCGACCAACTCCTACTACGACAACGCGGTCATGGTGATGAGCCCGTACGGCAAGCCGCTGGCACAGGCCCACGTGGGCTTCAGCGACCAGGTCGTCTTCGACAAGATGAAGGGGATGGTGCTGAAGACCCTGTTCCTGCTGGCGATCTCCCTGGTCACCTCCTTTACCCTCATCATGCTTTTCATGAAGAGATACGTGATGCAGCCGATCTCCATGCTGCTCAAAGGGGTGAAGCAGATCTCCGAGGGGGCCTTCGACACCCACATAGGAGAGGTGCAGGTCTACGAATTCAACGAGCTCGCCCGCAACGTCAATATCATGTCCCAGTTCCTGAAAAACAGGGACGCCGAGATCAAGAAGAATTACCAGGACATGGAGCGGACCTTCGACGAGCTGCAGGCCTCCTACCGCAAGCTGGAGAAGCTCTCCACCGACCTGGAGCGCTCCGAGGAGCTCTACAAGTCGCTTATGGAGGACGCAAGCGACGCCATTGTGGTGATCGGGTCCGACGAGTGCATCCGCATGGTGAACAAGATGGCGGAGGAGTTCTTCGGTTACGAGGCGAAAGAACTGGTGGGGCTGCCGCTCACCAAGATGCTCCTGCTGTTGAACATCAGCAACATCCCCAAAGTGCACCGTATCTTCCGTGAGGCGGCCGAAGGGGCGCACATCGCCGAGGAGATGCAGCTCTCCCGCAAGGAGGGGGGCGCCATGGTCGCCATGCTGCACGCCTCCAGCATCAAGAGCGGATCGGAGACCCTGGTGCAGGCCATCTTCCGCGACGTGACCCGCGAGCGCGAGATCATCCTCAACCTGGAGAAGAGCTCCGCCGATCTCGCCCGCCTGAACCGGATGAAGGACTCCTTCCTGGGGCTTGCCTCCCACGAGCTGAAGACCCCGCTTACGGTGATCATGGGGTACTCCGAGCTGATCACCACCGACCTCGCCGACAAGGTGGACAAGACCGTCCTCGAGATGGTGGTCAACATAGCCAACGCCGCGGCCCGCCTGGACAACATCATCAAGGACATGGTCGACGTCTCCATGATCGACGAAAAGCGGCTGCAGCTCAAGGTCGAGGACATCCAGCTGAACCGCCTGATCGAGGCCTCGGTCAACGAGCTTCGTTTCTTCTTCTCCATGAGAAAGCAGGAGGTGGTGCTGAACCTGGACGAGTCGCTCCCCACCATCCGCGGCGACGCGCTGCGCCTCATGCAGCTTCTTTCCAATATCCTCGGCAACGCCATCAAATTCACCCCGGACGGCGGCCGCATCACGGTCTCCAGCTCCGCCAAATACCTGCTGCGTGGCCCCTCGGGGACCGGGGAAGGGCGGGAGCACCACCTGTTCCTCGAGATCACCGTCACCGATACCGGCATCGGCATCGACCGCGAGGATCAGCTGCGCGTCTTCGACAAGTTCTACGAGGTGGGCAACATCCAGGAACATTCCAGCGGCAAGGTCGCCTTCAAGGCCAAGGGGGCCGGTCTCGGCCTCTCCATCGCCAAGGGGATCGTCGACATGCACGGCGGCGAGATCTGGGTGGAGTCCACCGGTTACAACCCCGACCGTTTCCCCGGCTCCACCTTCCATATCCTGCTCCCCGTGGCACCCGGGCTGAACGAGGGAAGCACGGACTACAGCAGGCTTTTGCGTTAATCAAATCTCAGCAACTTCATCTTGAATCTGCCGACCAATTCCTGTATAAAAATAAGGTTTTTCTGCCGTTCATGAGTCCCGTCTCGGGGCTGATTCGCGCTAGTTTTGGAGGGATGCATGAGGCTCAGCCTCTTGGCAAGTGGCAGCAAGGGGAATTCCCTGTTTCTGGAGACCGATTCCTGCCGTTTGCTGATCGATGCCGGCCTCTCCGGTCGGGAGACCACCAACCGGCTCGCCTCCATCGGCGTCGATGCCGCCACGCTGGACGGCATCCTGGTCACCCATGAGCACACCGACCACATCCGCAGCGTGGGAACGCTGGCCCGGCGCCTGAAGGTCCCGGTGCTCGGTTCGAGCCGGATGCTGCAGGCGGCGCACCACGTGATCGGCAAGGCGGAGTGCATCGAGTTCGAAGCCGGCGCACCTTTCACCTTCAAGGGGATCTCCATCGATCCCTTTCCGATCACCCATGACGCCTGCGACCCGGTCGGCTTTCGGATCGAGAGCGGCGAGGGGTGCATAGGCTTTGCCACCGACCTCGGCATCGCCACCCGGCTCACCCAGGAAAAGCTTAAGGGGTGCCGCGCGCTGGTGCTGGAATTCAACCACGATGAGCAGATGCTCCAGGACGGGCCGTACCCCTGGCACCTCAAGCAGCGCATCCGCTCCCGCCACGGGCACCTCTCCAACGCGGAGGGGGCGAACCTTCTTGAGGAACTTCTGCATGGCGACCTGCAGGGGGTCTTTCTCTCCCATCTCTCCGAGGTGAACAACGATCCGGCGCTGGCGCTTGCCGCCGCGCGCGGACTTTTGAGCCGCCAGAACCTGTGCGGCCCCGAACTCTTCCTGGGGTGCCAGCACCAGGTAAGCGGCGTATTCTCAGCGTGAGGGGAGGGGACTGGCTCCGTAAGGTGCCTGTCCCCTTTTGCCCGGACCACTTATCGGCGCTTCCCTTGAAGGGGGACAGGCACCTGACGGAGCCAGTCCCCTTTACAGGGGATGCACCTGTTTTTGCCATAAAAAAATCAGACAATTCAGCAAGGGGGAAGAATTCGTGATCGAACGTTACAGCCGTCCTGAAATGACCCGCATCTGGGAACCCGAGAACCGCTATGCCAAGTGGCTCGAGATAGAGATCTACGCTTGCGAGGCGCATGCCGAGATGGGGCGCATCCCGAAAGAGGCGGTCTCCCGCATCAGGGCCAAGGCGAGCTTCGACGTGCCGCGCATCGACGAGATCGAACGCACCGTCAAGCACGACGTCATCGCCTTCCTCACCTCGGTCGCCGACTACATCGGTGACGACTCCCGCTTCGTCCACCTGGGCCTCACTTCCTCCGACATCCTCGATACCTCCTTCGCCATGCTCCTGAAAGAAGCGGGCGAGTTGATCATCTCCGACATCAAGCGCCTCATGGCTGTCATCAAGACCCGCGCTTTTGAGCACAAGATGACCCCGCAGATGGGCCGCTCCCACGGCATCCACGCCGAGCCGGTGACCTTCGGCCTGAAGATGGCGCTCTGGTACGACGAGATGGCCCGTAACCTCAAGCGCATGGAAGCTGCCCTCGAGACCATCTCCTACGGCAAGATCTCCGGCGCCGTCGGCACCTTCGCCAACATCGACCCGCAGGTCGAGGAGTACGTCTGCAAGAAGGCGGGCCTGAAGCCGGCGCCCTGCTCGACGCAGGTGCTGCAGCGCGACCGCCACGCCGAATACTTCTCCACCCTCGCCATCATCGCTTCTTCCATCGAGAAGTTCGCCGTCGAGATCAGGCATCTGCAGAGGACCGAGGTGCTCGAGGCCGAAGAATTCTTCAGCAAGGGGC
Source organism: Geomonas oryzisoli (assembly GCF_018986915.1). NCBI lineage: Bacteria > Pseudomonadati > Thermodesulfobacteriota > Desulfuromonadia > Geobacterales > Geobacteraceae > Geomonas > Geomonas oryzisoli. The sequence continues at coordinate 2,419,805 of NZ_CP076723.1, read as the reverse complement.
AGAAGGGCTCTTCCGCCATGCCGCATAAGCGCAACCCGGTCCTTTCCGAGAACCTGACCGGTCTGGCCCGCCTGATGCGCGGCTACGCCCTTTCCGCCATCGAGAACGTGCCGCTGTGGCACGAGCGTGACATCTCCCACTCCTCCGTCGAGCGCATCATCGGTCCGGACGCCACCGTCACCCTGGACTTCATGCTGAACCGCGCCATCGGCCTCATCGAGAACCTGGTGGTGTACCCGGAAAACATGATGCGCAACCTGAACCAGATGCGCGGCCTGATCTTCTCCCAGCGCGTGCTCCTGAAGCTCGCCGAGGCGGGCGCTTCCCGCGAGAAGGCCTACGCCCTGGTGCAGAGAAACGCCATGAAGGTCTGGGAAGAGGGCAAGGACTTCCAGACCGAGCTTTTGAACGACGAGGAAGTGACCTCGTTCCTCCCCGCCGAGGAGATCAAGGAAGCGTTCGACCTCGGCTACCACATGAAGCACGTCGACACCATTTTCACGAGGGTCTTTGGTGGATAACCTCCTCTACTACCTGAGACCGGACGAGATGGACCCGTTCTATCTCTTCTGGGCCAAGCAGGCGCTGATTTCCGTCGCGATCATCGCCGTCTTCTACCTCCTCTCCAGGCTGTTGCAGGTGCTGATCGCCAAGATCGGCACCCGCCTCTGCGCCGTCACGGAGACGGATCTCGACGACAGGATCCTTGAGCGGGTTTCCGGACCCGCCATGCTGCTGGTCAACTGCGCCGGTCTGTACCTGGCCATCAAGCGCCTGCCGCTGCACGACAAGGTCGGTATCGCGGCCGCCGGGCTTCTGTTCGTGGTGAACATCACCATCCTCACCGTGATCGCCTACCGGGTGCTCGACGAGCTCCTCAAGGCGTACGGGGCGCGGGTGGCCGGGGCCGAAGTGAGCCGCCAGATCATGCCGCTGGTGGAGAAGTTGTGCACCATCTTCCTGGTGGTCACCGCGCTCATCATCACCCTCAAGCACTTCAACTACGACATCCTGTCGCTGGTCACCGCCCTGGGCGTCGGCTCCCTGGCCATCGGTCTTGCCGCCAAGGACACCCTGGCCAACATGGTGTCCGGCTTCACGCTCATGATCGACCGCCCCTTCCGGATCGGCGACCGTATCCAGCTGGGGACCCAGGTGGGGGACGTCATCGATATCGGTCTTAGGAGCACCAAGATCAAGGGGGCTGACAACACCTTCCTGATCATCCCGAACTCCGAGCTGTGCAACTCCACCCTGGTCAATATGGCCTTTCCGGACGTGCGGGTGAAGGGGCGGGTCAACATCGGCATCGGCTACGAGTGCGACGTCGAACGCGCCAAGGAACTCATGGTGCAGACGGCACTCGCTGCCCCGAGCGTGCTCAAGGAGCCCAGGCCCGAGGCCTTCTTCATGAACTTCGGCGACAGCTCGCTGAATCTCTCGCTCTTCTTCTGGGTCGCCGACTACACCCACACCGTGGCGGCCACCGACCAGATCAACAGCGCCCTGCTGCAGTGCTTCCAGGACAACGGCATCACCATCCCGTACCCGACGCGTACGGTTATCCATGAAAAGGACACCAACAATGCCCCACAGGATTGAGATCACCCTTAAGGACGAGGTCCGCGACCCGCGCGGCGAGCGCATCAAGCGCGAGATCGCACACTTCCTCCACCTTGACGTGGCCGATGTGCGCACCATCGACGTCTACACTGTCGACGCGCCGCTCTCCGCAGAGGAACTGAACCAGGTTGCCGCCGGTCCCTTCAGCGACCCGGTCATCCAGAACTACTCGATCGACAAGCCCGCCGCGGCAGGTTTCGACTACCTGGTCGAGGTCGGCTTCCGTCCCGGCGTCACCGACAACATCGGCCGCACCGCCGGCGAAGCGATCGGCTATCTCTTGGGCCGGCCGCTGGCTGCAGGGGAGGGGGTGTACACCTCGGTGCAGTACCTGATCTCCGGGAAGCTCTCCCAGTCCGACGCCGAGAAGATCGCCACCGGTCTTCTGTGCAACACGCTGATCCAGCGCTACCAGATCCTGGACGCGGCCACCTTCAAGGCCCAGGGGGGCGTCGCTCCCTTCGTTCCCAAGGTACAGGTCGAGGCGAAGGTCGAGGTCAACACCATCAACCTCGAGGTCTCCGACGAGGAGCTGATGCGCATCAGCCGTGACGGCGTGCTGGCCCTCACCCTGGACGAGATGAAGATCATCCAGGCGCACTACCGCGACCCGCAGGTGGTCGAGAAGCGCAAGAGCCTGGGCCTTGGCGCGGCACCCACCGACGTCGAGCTGGAGGCGCTCGCCCAGACCTGGTCCGAGCACTGCAAGCACAAGATCTTCTCCGCCGACGTCACCTACGACGACGGCACCGGCAAGACCGAGAAGATCAACTCCCTGTTCAAGAGCTACATCCAAAAGACCACCGCCGACGTGCGCGCCGCCCAGGGCGACAAGGACTACTGCCTGTCCGTCTTCAAGGACAACGCGGGGGTCATCAAGTTCAACGACGACTGGTCCCTGGTGTTCAAGGTGGAGACGCACAACTCCCCGTCCGCGCTCGACCCCTACGGCGGGGCGCTGACCGGCATCGTGGGCGTGAACCGCGACCCGTTCGGCACCGGCAAGGGCGCGAAGCTCATCTTCAATACCGACGTCTTCTGCTTCGCCGATCCGTTCTACGAGAAGGAGCTCCCCAAGCGCCTGCTGCACCCGCGCCGCATCTATGAGGGCGTGGTCGAGGGCGTCGAGCACGGCGGCAACAAGAGCGGCATCCCGACCGTGAACGGCTCCCTGGTGTTCGACGAGCGCTTCGCCGGCAAGCCGCTGGTATTCTGCGGCACCGCGGGGCTCATGCCCGCCACCATCAAGGGTGAGGCGTCGCACAAAAAGAACATCATCCCGGGCGACCTGATCGTGATGACCGGTGGCCGCATCGGCAAGGACGGCATCCACGGCGCCACCTTCTCCTCGGAAGAGCTGAACGAGAACTCGCCGGTATCCGCGGTGCAGATCGGCGACCCGATCACCCAGAAGCGGATGTTCGACTTCCTGATCCGCGCCCGCGACAAGGCGCTGTACCGCTTCATCACCGACAACGGGGCGGGGGGGCTTTCCTCCTCCATTGGCGAGATGTCCGAGGAGTGCGGCGGCTGCCAGCTCGACCTCTCCAAGGCTCCGCTCAAGTACCCGGGCCTGGCTCCGTGGGAGATCCTGATCTCCGAGGCGCAGGAAAGGATGAGCCTCGCCGTTCCGCCCGAGAAGATCGACGAGTTCATGGAAATGGCCAAGCGCTACGGCGTCGAGGCGACCGTGCTCGGCACCTTCACCGATTCCGGCATCTTCCACATGCTCTACGGCGACAAGACCGTGGCGTACCTGCCGCTTTCCTTCATGCACGCGGGGCTGCCGCCGATGCAGATCCCGGCGCGCTGGGAAAAACCGGTGCACGAGGAGCCCAAACTGGCCCCGGCGGCGGACTACACCACCGACGTGAAGGCGCTCCTTTCCTCCTTGAACATCTGCTCCAAGGAGAGCGTGGTGCGTCGCTACGACCATGAGGTCCAGGGCGGTTCCGTCGTCAAGCCGTTCACCGGCGTTGACAACGACGGCCCGTCCGATGCCGCCGTCGTGCGCCCGATCCTCGACTCCTTCGAGGGTGTCGTGGTCGGTCACGGCATCTGCCCGCGCTACAGCGACATCGACGCCTACGACATGGCTGCCAACGCCATCGATGAGGGCTTGAGGAACTACGTCGCCGTCGGCGGCTCGCTCGACCTCGTCGCCGGTCTGGACAACTTCTGCTGGTGCGATCCGGTCCTCTCCGAAAGGACCCCGGACGGCCCGTACAAGATGGCCCAGTTGGTGCGCGCCAACAAGGCGCTCTACGACTACTGCACCGTCTTCTCCATGCCGCTCATCTCCGGCAAGGACTCCATGAAGAACGACTTCTACGACGGCACCACCAAGATCTCCATCCCGCCGACCCTGCTTTTCTCGGTCATCGGCAAGATGGAGGACGCCCGCCTCGCCGTCACCATGGACGTGAAGCGTGCCGGTGACCAGGTGTACCTGCTGGGCGCTACCGCCAACGAGCTGGGCGCTTCCGAGTACCTGGCGCAGAAGGGCTTTGTCGGCAACAACGTGCCCAAGGTGGACGCACAGGCGGCACTGGCCACCTACCGCGCCTACGGTGCGGCACTGAAGGCCGGGCTGGTCGCTTCCTGCCACGACCTCTCCGACGGCGGCCTTGCCGTTGCAGCTGCCGAGTCCGCCTTCGCCGGCGGCTTCGGCATCGAGCTCGACCTGGCGCAGGTGCCCTTCAAGGGCGATACGGCAGAGAAGAGCGACATCGTGCTCCTCTTCTCCGAGTCCGCATCCCGCCTGCTGGTGACGGTGCGCGCCGAGAAGGCTGCCGAGTTCGAGAAGGCGATGGCCGGTACCGCGTTCGCCAAGATCGGCGCGGTGACCGAGGAGCCGACCCTGAAGGTGAAGGGTGTTGCCGGTGGTGTGGTGGTGAATGCCCCCAATGCCGAGCTGAAGGCCGCCTGGCAGGAGCCGCTGAAGGACCTGTAAGATATTGCGAATCTTTTATATGCAGAAAAAAAGCGGGTTGTGCAATAATGAGGACCGTTGTGCCCGCTACTAACCATCCGATAGAGGACTTTATTGATGACCAAGGCTAAAGCGCTTGTCATAACAGGCAACGGCACCAACTGCGAAACCGAGGCGGCCCACGCCTGCAAGCTGGGCGGCTTCGACGAGGCGCGCATCGCCCATATAGCTGAACTGCTGACCGGTGAGGTCACCCTGGACGATTACCACTTCCTGAACCTGACCGGGGGCTTCCTGGACGGCGACGACCTGGGGAGCGCCAAGGCCCAGGCCAACCGCCTGCGCTACGCTGCCGTGGAAGGCAAAGAAGAGCGCCTGGTGGACCAGATCACCCGCTTCATCGCCGACGGCAAGTTGATCCTCGGCGTCTGCAACGGGTTCCAGCTCCTGGTGAAGATGGGGATGCTTCCGGCCCTCGGCGGCAACTACCTGAACCAGACGGCGACGCTGACCTACAATGAAGGCGGCCGCTTCCAGGACCGTTGGTGCTACTTGAAGGTCGACGCGGCTTCCCCGTCCCTGTACACCCGCGGCATCGAAGGGGGCGTCTACCTCCCGGTACGCCACGGCGAAGGGAAGTTCCTGGTGGACGACGCCAAGACCCTGGAGGCGATTGAGGCCAAGCACCTCTCCTGCCTCAAGTACTCCGATAAGAACTACACGGCAGCCACCATGGAGTTCCCGGAGAACCCCAACGGCTCCGTGAACGCCATCGCCGGTATCTGCGACGAGACCGGCAGGATCATGGGGCTCATGCCGCACCCCGAGGCCTTCGTGCACCGCACCCAGCATCCGCGCTGGACCCGCGAGGAACTGCCGGAAGAGGGCGAAGGCCTGATCTTCTTCAAGAACGCGGCGAAGTACGTGAAAGAAAACTTCTAGATAATCCCCGCCCCCGGAGGGGGAGGGTCAGGGAGGGGGAGCGAAGCCACGTGCGCCAACCGTTCCCCCCTCCTGACCTCCCCCCTCCGGGGGGAGGAATTGGTGGACAGCCCTTCGGGGCATACAACAAGGATCGACAGGTAAGCAGTTCTTTTATAAGGAGCAGTCGTGGAAGAAATGATGATGCGCAGGCCCGAAGAAGAGTGCGGCATTTTCGGTGTATTCAACCACCCGGAGGCGTCGAACCTCACCTATCTCGGGCTCTACGCCTTGCAGCACAGGGGACAGGAAAGTTGCGGTATCGTCTCCTCGGACGGAAGTACCCTGCACGCGCATAAAAGCATGGGGCTCGTCGCCGACGTGTTCGGCAACCCCGAAATCTTCAAGACGCTGCCCGGCCGTTCCGCCATCGGCCACGTACGTTACTCGACCACCGGTTCCTCGGTCATCAAGAACGTCCAGCCCATCAACGTGGACTACTCCCGCGGCTCCATCGCGATAGCCCACAACGGCAATATCGTCAACGCCCAGATCATCAAGGACGAGCTGGAGGCCTACGGTTCCATCTTCCAGACCACCATGGACACCGAGATCATCGTCCACCTGCTCGCCACTTCGAAACAGAACTCGCTGCTGGACCGCATCACCGACGCGCTCACCCGCATCCAGGGCGCCTACTGCCTCCTCTTCCTGACCGAAAGCCGCATGGTGGCGGTGCGCGACCCCAACGGTTTCCGCCCGCTTTGCCTGGGCCGCCAGGGGAGCGCCTACGTGGTCGCCTCCGAGAGCTGCGCCCTCGACCTCATCGACGCCGAGTTCATCCGCGAGATCGAGCCGGGCGAGGTGATCGTCATCGACAAGAACGGCCTGACCTCCTTCTTCCCGCTCAAGAAGGTGCAGCCCACCCCGTGCATCTTCGAGTTCGTCTACTTCGCGCGTCCCGACTCCCACATCTTCGGCAAGAACGTGTACCAGGTACGCAAGGAGCAGGGGCGTCAACTGGCCCGCGAGCACAAGGTCGACGCCGACATCGTCATTCCGATCCCGGATTCCGGCGTCCCCGCGGCGCTCGGCTACGCCGAGGAATCCGGCATCCCGTTCGAGTTGGGGCTCATCCGTAACCACTACGTCGGCCGCACCTTCATCGAGCCGCAACAGGCGATCCGCCACTTCGGCGTCAAGATCAAGCTGAACCCGGTGCGCGAGGTGCTGAAGGGCAAGCGCGTCGTGGTCATCGACGACTCCATCGTGCGCGGCACCACCTCCCGCAAGATCGTCAAGATGATCAGGAACGCCGGAGCCGCCGAGGTGCACGTGCGCATCTCCTCCCCGCCGACCAGCTACCCCTGCTACTACGGCATCGACACCCCGAACCGCAAGGAGCTGATCTCTTCGTCGCACTCGATCGACGAGATCCGCCGCTATATAACCGCCGACTCGCTCGGGTACCTTTCCGAAGAAGGTCTCATGTCAACCGTCGGCGCCGAGAATGCCGGATTCTGCACCGCCTGCTTTACCGGGGGGTACCCGGTTAAATTCCCGCGTCTGATGGATCAGGATGAACCGCAGATGGGACTATTCGAAAAGGAGACTGCCGAGCAATGACCGAAAAGGAAAGACTGAAAAAGATCATCATTGAGCTGTCCTACGAGAAGAGGAACGTGACCTTGGCTTCCGGTCGTCAGAGCGATTTTTACTTTGACGGGAAGCAGACCACGCTGCACCCCGAGGGCGGCTACCTGACCGGCAAGCTCTTCTTCGAAGCCATCAAGGATGTGGAAGGTGTTGAAGGGGTAGGGGGGCTCACCCTCGGCGCCGACCCGATCGCCACCGCGACCTCCGTGGTCAGCTTCCTGGAAGGAAAGCCGGTTCCGGGCTTCATCATCCGCAAGGAGCCCAAAGGGCACGGCACCGGTGCCTGGCTGGAAGGGCGCAAGAACCTGAAACCCGGCTCCAAGGTAGTCATCGTCGAAGACGTCGTGACCAGCGGCGGTTCTTCCCTGAAGGCCATCAAGCGCGCCGAAGAAGAAGGGTTGGTGGTGCTTGGCGTGGTCACCCTGGTTGACCGCGAGGAAGGCGGCCGCGAGAACATCGAAGCCGAAGGGTACTGGCTGAAGTCCATCTTCACCAAGGCCGAGATTCTCGCATAACAGCAGATAGATACTGTGCGTACTGAAGGCGGCAATAGATGCTATTGCCGCCTTTTTTTTCCTTGCTGCACATGGCGCTCCTCCCCCCGGAGGGGGGAGGCCGGGAGGGGGGCTGTTTGTGAAGAGCTTCCCCCTCCCTGCCCCTCCCCCTCCGGGGGAGGGGACGGTGGACTGACTGAGACTTATGCAAGAAATCCTGAAAAGAAATCGCGCGTTGCTGGCGCAGGTGGATGACTGGTTTGCCCGCTGCATGGCTGCTTATCCCCAGCACATCGCCTGCCAGGGCGGCTGCTCGGGCTGCTGCCGGGGCACCTTCGATATCACCCTGCTGGACGCTTATTTCCTCAAGCGCGGCTTCGACCAGCTGTCAGACGCGGTGAAGGAGCAGGTGTTGGTTAAGTGCCGCGAGCGGCTTACGCTGATGCGGGAACAGTGGCCTGAACTGGACCACCCTTTCGTGCTCAATTACCGCCCGGAGGAGGACTGGGAACTGCTCATGCCCGACGAGGACGAGACCCCTTGCGTGCTGCTCGGCGACGATGGCCGCTGCCTGGTCTACGAGTACCGCCCCATGACCTGCCGGCTGCACGGCATCCCGCTGGTGGACGCGGAAGGGGAGGTCATGCACGACGAGTGGTGCACCATGAATTTCACCTCGGTGGACCCCTTGGTACTGCCGGCTCTCACCGCTCCCTTCGATGCCATCTTCACGGAGGAGGTGGCCCTGTTCCGGGATTTCACCCAGAAGCTGCTCGGACAGAGGGTGAGTGAGTTGGATACCTTCATCCCGTTGGCGCTGATGATCGATTTCGACGGGTTCGACTGGAGGCGCTGGGCGGGGGAGGGGGAGGATTAATTAACTCTCCTCGTATGGTAGGGTTTACGCTCCTCCCCCAGGAGGGGGGAGGTAGGGAGGGAGGATTTGCCTGCATAGCTGCTGCGAGCCCCCTCCCTGTCCCTCCCCCTCCGGGGGAGGGGACACCATAGTCACCACATAGCTTCGTTGGGCATCATTCCCCATAGTGTAGATAACACCTTTAAAAGGATTTACCGATGGCTCTCCCTTCCACCATTTACCGCGCCTCCGTGCAACTGTCGGATCTGGATCGTCAGATCTACGCCGATATTCAGACCACCGTCGCCCAGCATCCCTCCGAGACTGCGGAGCGGCTGCTGGCCAGGCTTTTGGCCTACGCGCTTTGCTACGAGGAGGATCTGTCCTTCACCAAGGGGGTCGGTTCCGGCGACGAGCCTGATCTCTGGAGCAAAGGTCCGGACGGCAGGGTGCAACTCTGGGTCGAGGTGGGGCAACCGGACCCGGAGCGGCTCGCCAAATCCTGCCGCCACGTAGAGCGCGCTTTCCTGTTTGCCTTCGGCGCCAACGTCGGCCGCTGGCTGCCGCAGCACCAGCAAAAGCTGGCCGGCATCAAGAACCTCTCGGTGCTCACCCTCGATTTCAAGTTTCTCACCCTGCTTTCTGCTAAACTGGAACGGGTCATCAACTGGTCCGTCACGGTCACAGAGGGAAACATCTATCTCACCGCCGGCGATCAGACCATTGAGACTACACTGGAACATGTCTGCGGTCCTCCCTTGGTAGGCTGATAGAGGGAGGAGAGGAGGGGGCAATACTATGTTTATGCCTCGTTACGTCATTTCTCTTTCACTGTTACTGCTAGTCAACGCCACCTCGTCCTCTGGTCTTGCCGCCTCCTGTCCGCCCACCCCATGGGACGAGATCGGTCCTTTTTACCGCCCCAACGCGCCGGTGCGCGACACCATCGGCAAAGGTTATCTCCTGAGCGGCACGGTCCGTTCCTCAGCCGATTGCTCGCCCATCCCCAAGGCCCGCATCGAGTTTTGGCAGGCCGGTCCCGACGGCCGGTATGACGATGCCTACCGCGCGACCGTCTACTCGGACAGCAGGGGGCGCTACCGCCTCCAGACCTTCCCGGCCGTTCCCTACGCCAATCGCCCGCCTCACATCCACATCCTGGTGGACGTGAAGGAGTTCGAGGGACTGGTGACGCAGCATTATCCCAAACGAGGCGCCCAAAAGGCGCAACTTGACCTGGTGCTGGTGCCCGAAGGAAAGGAGGGAGGGGAGTCGAAAGGCCGGGCCGGTGACCTGGTCCGGCCCGGAACGGGAACTCGCTAGGTTTACTCTTTGTCCAGCGGCGCCTGCATCATTATGGCCAGATCCCTGGCATTTTGCGGTGCAGCGCCACCCATGTCGTTGTTGAAGTAGATATAGACGTCCAGGCCGCGGCTCAAGTACTTCCTGATCCTCACCACGTCCTTTTCCAGTTGTTCCTTCGTGTAGAACCCGTTGTAACTCCCCTCCATCCCATGCCGCCTGATATAGACGAAGTCCGCAGTGATGGGCGGTGCGTCGATGAATACCGGGTGGTCCGCCATGCACAGCGACACGTTGCGGTCGCGGCAGATACTCACGACCTCGTCGGTGAGCCAGCTTTCGTTTCTGAACTCCAGCGTGTGCCTGCCGTGGTACGGCGCGACCTGGTCCAGGAAATGCTCCAGTCTCTTCAGGTCCACCTTGAACTGCGGGGGGAACTGCCAGAGCACGACCTGCAGTTTCTCCTGCAACTCATGGGTCGGCCCGAAGAATTTGGAGAGGGCGCCTTCGATGTCGTGCAGCCTCTTTATGTGGGTTATGTAGCGGCTCCCTTTCACGGCGAAGGTGAAGTTCGCCTCGCTTTCGTCGTGCCAGTGCTTGAAGGTGGCAGCGGTAGGAGTCCGGTAGAAAGTGACGTTGAGCTCAACCGTGTCGAAGATTGAGCGGTAGTGTTCGAACCACTCTTTGGTCTTAAGTTCAGCCGGGTAGAAGTTGCCGCGCCAATGGTTGTAGCTGAAACCGCTGCAGCCTAGATAGAGCTTTGCCATTGCCTTGCCTCCTCTTTACCAGGAACGTTGCCAGCGCATGCCGAACCATTCCGGTCCTATCACCGGCGCTATGTGGGTTGCGTTTTCCGGGGTGACGAACAGTTTGCCCACACCGTAGGACAACAGGCCCGAGGCGATCACGTCGCGCCAGCGGTGGTCGTTGTTGTCGACGCGGTTGTAGGCGACGTACGCGGTGGCAAGCCAGGCGGGCACCCCGTATTTCCAGCCATAGCGCTCGCTGAGGAAGGCAGCGCCGGACCCGGCGAAAGCGACATGCCCCGAGGGAAACCCGTAAGGATGCCCGTTGGGGCGGCGGCCCCAGTCGGTCTCGTTGAAACCGAGCCTGGCGACGGAGGTGAGTGCCTGGTTGACGGCAAGGTTGCGCAGCCATTGCTTCTCTCCCTCGGTGTCGTGCTTGAAGAAGGCGATTGCGATGGCGGACACGGGAATGGCGGTCATGACCGTGTGGCCGATGAGTGCGCTGTCGGCTGAGGCTGTCGATACTCCGACCAGCGAGGACCAAAGGACCAGCGTTACCAGGAACGAGCGTGATGATGACATCTGCGGCCTCCTTCTGGTGACATACGGTGTTTGCACACCGGCTGCAAGCAATGCGACCTGGCGGGATGATGACGTTAAAATTTACAAACTTGCCAAGTATACCCGATGCTGCCGTACCGGCCAGTGCTCTGGGAGGGTAGGGGGAGGGTAATAAAAAAGGCGGGACCTTTCGGTCCCGCCTCGTTGTTCATCGTGTATTGCCTGTTACATCTTGTGGCACTTGTCGCAGTCGCCGTTGGAAGTGAAGGCGTCCTTGCCGTTGTGGCATGCGCCGCAGGACTGACCTTTCTCCATGTCGCCCATGGTGTGGTGCTTGGCACCGGCCTGCATCGGGAAGATCTTGTTGTGGCAGTCGGCACACTTGTAGGCTTCCAGGTGGAACTCGTGGCTGAACTTCACCTCGCCGCCCTCGTTCTTGAAGATCACCGCACCCGGCTTGTAGCCTTTGTGGCACTTGTTGCAATCGCCGGCTACGGAGAAGGCCTCTTTGCCGTTGTGGCAACCGCCGCAGGACTTGCCTTTGCCCATCTCAGCCATAGTGAAGTGCTTGGCGCCTGCCTTGAAGGCGAAGAGCTTGGTATGGCAGTCTTTGCAGGAGAAGGCTTCCAGGTGGAAGTCGTGGCTGAACTTGGCGTCGGTCACCCCTTTGGCTTTCCAGGTGATCTCGCGGGGCTTCATGCCGGCGTGGCACTTGCCGCAGTTGCCGGCGACGGTGAAGGCCTTCTTGCCGTTGTGGCAGGCGCCGCAGGTCTTGCCTTTTTCCATCTGGGCCATGGTTACGCGGCGGTCTTTGCCGGTGATCACGGTGCCGTTGTGGCAGGACTTGCAGCCGTCACTGACTTTGGCCAGGTGGATGGAGTGGTTGAACGTGGTCTGACCCAGACCCTTGATCTTGAACTCCACATTACGGGGCTTGCCCTTGTGACATTTGACGCAGCTCTTTTCATCGGCTACGCTAAAAGCCTTGATGCCGGTGTGGCAGGCACCGCAGGACTTGGTCTTTTCCATTTCGGCCATGGTGAAGTGACGCTTAGCCTTCAGATCGAAGATTGCGTTGTGACAGATCCTGCAATTGTTGTTATATTTCAGCAGGTGTACATCGTGACTGAAGACAACGGCGTCCCCGTTCTTAAGAGGAAACTTGACGTCTTTGGTCTCCTTGGCAAAAAGCGCAACCGGTGACGCGCAGACGATAAGAACCATAAGCAAGGCGAGGCGAAACTGCATGGTACACTCCTTCTGGCTGTTTATTTGCTATTCCTTAGGGCAATAGCCGGGATAATATACACATCGCAAAGGGCATCGTCAATTCAAAACTATTGATTGTTTTTTATGTTTGGCCGCTTAGGCCCTGTTTATTGGAGGGAAGATGAAAACGATTTTGCTCTCCCTTTTGCTGCTATCTCTTCTTGCCCCCTCACTGGTCCGCGCGGCTTTCTACCAGTGGACCGACGCCCAAGGTGTCGTTCACTTCACCGACAACCGCAACAACATCCCCAAGCAATACCGCGACAAGGCAAGCCGGGTTGAGGTCTCCGACAGCGCTCCTGCGGTCGTGTCTCCCGGCGCCACCACCGCCTCCCCCGCGGCACTCGCCCCCGGCGGACATGACGAACGCTGGTGGCGCGATCGCTTCAAGGCCCTGCGCACCGAGCTGAAGACGCTTCAGGACCAGCGGACCGGCCTGGATCAGCAACTGGTCGAGCTGCGCCGCAAGCGCACCATCTTCCAGCGTGCCCGGGACCGCGAGGCGATCAACACCATGGAAGCTCAGATCTCCACCATCGACGGGAAGATCAGCGAGATGCTGAACCGCATAGCCGCCCTCGATCTCGCCGCCGCCCAGGCCGCGGTACCCGTAGAGTGGCGTCAGTAGCTTGCTGGCGCAATTTATTAGCGGTTGCGGGCCTAGTTAAGCTGTGCTATAAAAAACTGCCGCTTAACACAGGGAGAACCCGGATTATATGAACCAAATCGATAACATAATAGACAACGCTCTTGCAGAGGATATCCACACCGGCGACATCACCACACTCTCCGTAGTCGCCAAGCCGCGCCGCATGCGCGCCAGGCTGGTTGCCAAAGAGGAGATGGTCCTCTCCGGCATCGACGTGGCCCGTCGCGTCTTCGCAAGGCTTGACGCCGACATCGTTTTTACCGCTCATTTCGAGGACGGCGCCCGGCTTGCCAAGGGCGACATCATCGCCGTCATGGAGGGGAACGCTGCCACCCTTTTGCAGGGGGAGCGGGTTTCTCTGAACCTGTTGCAGAGGATGAGCGGCATCGCCACCCAGACCGCCGCATACGTGAAAGAGCTGGAGGGGACCGGTGCGCGCGTGGTCGATACCAGGAAAACCACCCCCGGCCTGCGTGTGCTGGAGAAGTACTCGGTACGGGTAGGGGGAGGCACCAACCACCGTACCGGCCTCTACGACGGGGTCCTCATCAAGGAAAACCATATCGCAGCCGCCGGCGGCATCGCCGAGGCGGTGCGTGCCGCACGCGCCTACATCCCGCACACCCTGAAGATCGAGGTGGAGACCGAGACCCTGGACGAGGTGAAGCAGGCGCTAGAAGCCGGCGCCGACATCATCATGCTGGACAACATGTCTCTTGAGCAGATGACCGAGGCGGTACAGATTATAAATAAGAGGGCGCTGGTCGAAGCGTCCGGGGGGGTGAACCTGAAGACGATCAGGTCCATAGCCCTGACCGGTGTGGATATCATATCGGTCGGTGCGCTCACCCACTCGGTACGCGCGACCGACATCTCAATGCTGATGGAGGGCGTTTGAAAGACTCCGGGGTCGACGGCAGAATAATCGAGCTGTTCCGCTCCGGCGACGGGGTGGTTTCCGGCGCTGCGCTGAGCCGCCTTTTGGGGGTGTCGCGAACCGCAGTCTGGAAGCACGTCAAGGGACTTCGCGCCAGCGGGTACCTTATCGAAGCCGTCCCCTCCAAGGGTTACCGGTTGCTCTCTTCACCCAAAGTTCTCACCCAGTTGGACCTCTCTGCCGGCCTTGCCACCAGCAGGATCGGCACCAGCATCATCTGTCTCAAGGAAACCGAGTCCACAAACCAGGTCGCCTTCAAGCTGGCCGAGGATGGTGCCGCGGAAGGGACCGTGGTCATCGCCGATGCCCAGACCGCCGGCAAAGGACGGCTGGGGCGCATCTGGCTGTCGCCTCCCGGCGTCAACCTGTACTGCTCGGTGGTGCTGCGACCCGCCATCGCGCCGATGGCCGCCTGTCAGCTCACCTTTCTCTCCGTGGTTGCCGTGGCTCGCGCCATCGAAAGCTGCACGACACTCAAGCCGCAGATCAAATGGCCCAACGACATCCTGATCAACGGCAAAAAGGTCGCGGGGCTTCTCAACGAGATGAATGCCGAGACCGAGAAGGTGAATTTCGTGGTGCTCGGCATCGGGGTGAACCTGAACCTGGACATGTCCTCGATATCGGAGTCGCTCTTGCGCCACCCGGCCACCTCGCTGTTGCAGGAGGGGGGCGTCGAGGTGGATCGGCTCGCCTTCACCCGGGCGCTGCTGGTCGAGCTCGACCGGCTCTACGACGTGTTCCTGCGTGAGGGCGAGGCGCCGGTGCGGGCCGAGTGGCTGGAGCGTTCCGCCATCAAGGGGCGCAGCGTCAAGGTGAGCCAGGGGGAGCGCGAGTTTATCGGCATGGTGCAAGGGGTCGACTCCTTCGGTGCCCTTTTGGTGCAACTGGGCGATGGCAAGGTCGAAACCGTCCTGTCCGGCGACGTCGCCCTGGTTTGACGGGGAAGGTAAACGGCATTAACGCAAAGACGCAAAGGCGCAGAGACGCCAAGTAGAACCAAGAAGAATTTGCTTTTCCCTTTTAAAAGATTTTCTCTGCGTCTTAGCGGCTTTGCGTCTTTGCGTTGAAGCTTTTGTTTATGTCTCAGGTTTTGGAGGTTCGGCTTGCTTTTAGTGATCGACGTCGGGAACAGCAACATCGTTCTCGGGATTTACGATGAGGAACGATTGGTTCAAGACTGGCGGGTTTCCACCGACAAGTCCAAGACCATCGACGAGTACGGCATCCTGTTCCACGACCTTTTCCGCCTGTCGGGCATCGTCTTTGCCGATGTAAAGGACATCATCGTGTCCTCGGTGGTGCCGACCCTGACCGGGGTGCTGGAGAAACTGGCCCGCCAGTACTTCAAGATCACCCCCTACGTTGTCGGCCCAGGCATCAAGACCGGCATGCCGATCCACTACGACAACCCGAAAGAGGTGGGGGCGGACCGGATCGTGAACGCCATCGCCGGGTTCGAGAAGTACCGTTCGCCGCTCATCATCGTGGACTTCGGCACCGCCACCACCTTCGACTACGTCAACAAGAAGGGTGAGTACTGCGGCGGCGCCATCGCCCCCGGGCTTGCCATCTCCATGGAAGCCCTGTTCCAGAAGGCGAGCAAGCTGCCGCGGGTGGACATCGCACGGCCGCCCGCCATCATCGCCAAGAACACGGTGAATTCCATGCAGGCCGGCATCTTCTTCGGCTACGTGGGGCTCGTGGACGGCATCGTGCAGCGCATGAAGGCCGAGGGGAAGGAAAACGTAAAGGTCATCGCCACCGGCGGGCTCGCCTCCCTGATCGCCCCCGAATCGAGCACCATCGAGGCGGTGGACGAGTTCCTCACCCTGGAGGGGCTGCGCATCATCTACAAGAGGAACAAGCCGTAATCCAGCTTCCCCCTTTTGCAAAGGGGGATTGAGGGGGATTTAGCTGTCCTTGCAGGCAGGGACGTTGTGGCTAGCTTGGCTAAATTCCCCCTGGCCCCCCTTCGCAAAGGGGGGGACGTGAGGTCACTTGAAACGCTTTGTGGAAGACAAGGCTGCTCCCAGGGGCGTTCTCAGTTGAATAGTAACAGTTGGTTCACTCGCTCAGACAGCGGGTGAGGGAGGTACATCAAAATCCAGTGAGAGTTCAGCCAGGTAGTTGTTAGTTCGTTGTTTGTTTCGTTAGCTTTGCTCAAGTCGGTTTCTCGTTGAAGCGTAGGTCATTGATGATCTTCATTCTAAAGGGAGGGCGTTATGGGAAGGTATGAAACGGCAAAACTGCGTAACCTCGGTATTGTAGCTCACGGAGGTGCCGGCAAGACCTCGCTGGCCGAAGCGATCCTGTTCGATACGGGCATGATCGACCGGCTGGGGAGGGTGGATGACGGCAGCTCCACTATGGATTTTGAGCCCGAAGAGATCAAGCGCCGCATCTCGATCACTTCCTCCCTGGACCACTGCGAGTGGAACGGGCACTCCATCCACATAGTCGACACCCCGGGATACGGCAACTTCATCGCCGACACCCGCGCCTGCATGAGGACGCTCGACTGCGCCGTCGTCATCCTCTCGGCCATCTCCGGCGTCAAGGTTCAGACCGAGGAGGTCTGGCAGTGGGCCAACGAGTTCGAGATCCCGCGCATCGCCTTCGTCAACAAGATGGACCGCGAGCGGGCCAGCTTCCTGCGCGCCATCGACGACATGGAAAAGGCGCTGGGGGCGAGAGGGGTCGCGGTGCAGATGCCCCTGGGCGCGGAGGAGAACCTCGCGGGGGTCATCGACCTGGTGCGGATGAAGGCGTACCGCTATCAGAAGGACTTCTCCGGCAAGTTCTCCGAGGGCGATATCCCGGCCGAGTACCTCGATGAGGCCAAGCGGCTCAGAGAGATGATGGTAGAGACGGTGGCCGAGGCCTACGACGCCCTTACCGAAAAGTTCCTCGACACGGGCGAGCTTTCCGAAGAGGAGATCCTGGACGGACTCAGGGTCGGCACCATGCGCAGCACCTTCACCCCGGTCTTCTGCGGTTCCGCGGCCATGAACATCGGCGTGGCGCAGCTCCTGGACGCGATCTGCGCTTACCTGCCGTCTCCGCTGGACCGCACTGCGGCGGTGGGGATGGACCCCAAGACCGAACAGGTCGTCGAGCGTGCCCCCGCTGAGAGCGAGCCGTTCTCGGCGCTGGTCTTCAAGACCACCTCCGACCCCTACACCGGCAAGATCACCATCTTTCGCGTGTATTCTGGCGTCCTGAACTCGGACTCGCTGGTGTACAACTCGACCAAGGGGGTCCAGGAGCGCATCGGCCAGATCTTCGAGCTGGAAGGTAAGAAGCAGCATCCGATCAAGCAGGCGGTTGCCGGTGACATCGTGGCCGTTGCGAAGCTCAAGGAGACCGTTACCGGCGATACTCTTTGCGACGAGGGCAAACCGGTCGTGTACGAGCCGGCCCAGCCGCTGCAGCCGGTAATCTCTTACGCCATCGAGCCCAAGACCAAGAACGACGAGGACAAGATCCATAGCGCGCTGCAGCGCATGATCGAGGAAGACCCGACCATCGAGAGCCACCGCGACCCGCAGACCCGCGAGTTCATCATCTCCGGGATGGGGCAGGTGCACCTCGAGGTGGTGGTCGAGAAGTTGAAGCGTAAGTTCGGCGTCGACGTCATTCTGAAGACCCCGAAGGTCCCGTACCTCGAGACCATCCGCGGCTCCGCGAAGGTGCAGGGCAAATACAAGAAGCAGTCCGGCGGGCGCGGCCAGTACGGCGACTGCTGGATCGAACTCTCCCCGCTGCCGCGCGGCGAGGGGTACAGATTCGAGGACAAGATCGTGGGCGGCGTCATCCCGCGCCAGTACATCCCGGCGGTCGACAAGGGGATCCAGGAGGCGGCCAAGGAAGGATTCCTGGCCGGCAACCCGGTGGTGGACTTCAAGGTCGCCCTCTACGACGGCTCGTTCCACACCGTCGACTCCTCGGAGATGGCCTTCAAGGTGGCCGGCTCCATGGCCTTCAAGAAGGCTATGGAACAGTGCAAACCGGTCCTGCTGGAGCCGATCGTCAACATGAAGATCACCGTCCCGGACGAGAACATGGGGGACGTGATCGGCGATCTCAACTCCAGGCGCGGCAAGGTAGTCGGGGTCGAACCCAAGGCTAATTCGCAGATCATCAGGAGCGTGGTGCCGATGTCCGAGGTCCTTACCTACTCCAACGATCTGCGCTCCATGACCAGCGACCGCGGCATGTTCACCTCGGAATTCTCCCATTACGAGGAGGTTCCGAGCCACCTGGCCCAGAAGATCATCGCCGAGGCCCAGGATCAGAAGGGCAACAACCACAAAAGTGCATAGCTGACGTTTCAGCATGTCTACTGCCCGGTCCCACCTTCGCCAAGGCTACGGTGGGCAGGCCCCTGTAAGCCGCCAAGGCTACGGTGGGCAGGCCCCCCTGTAAGCCTTGGCCAAGGGGGGCTCGCCCCACGTAGCTTTAGCGAAAGTGGGCAATGTCCGCCGTAGCCTAGGTGAAGATGGACGTTGTCCGCCGTAGCCTCGGCGAAGGTAGATGGCCGGGCAGGCTTAATTTCGAATGTCATGACAGGGAGGATGAGCAGATGGCGAAGGATTTTACACCCGATGAAGATGGAAACATGGAACAGAAGAAGGCCTCGCAACAGCGGCTGCTTCTGCTTCTACTGCTGCTCATCGCCCTTTTTGCCTACCTTTACTTCTTTACCGGCCTGATCAAGCCGCGCGAGGAGGCCCCCGCGCCTCCGCCGCCCGCGCCCGCTCCTGCCGTCGTGAAAAAGCCGTTGCCGCCGCGCCCGCAGGACGCAGCCTCCTCCGCACAAGCTCCTGGCTCCGCCAAAGCTGCGGCCGGCAAGCCGGCTACCGAGGTTGCGGCTGGTAAACCGGCTGGGGGTAAGCCTGCCGAGGCGAAACCTGCTGCGGGGAAACCTGCCGAGGGCAAGCCCGGCGAGGCGAAACCTGCTCCTGGCGCCAAGCCGGGCTCACCTGCCGCACCCGCAGCCAAACCTGGGGCACCCGCACAGCCTGGCAAGCCTGCAGCTGCGGCTCCAGCCGCCGCAGGCAAGGAGGCCAAGCCTGGCGCAGCGGCGAAAGAAGCCAAGCCCGCCCCCGGCAAGGAGGCCAAACCTGCCGCCAAGGAAGCCAAACCCGTTGCAGCCGGCAAGGAAGCGAAGCCTGCGGCCGCTAAGGAAGCGAAGCCGGCCGTCAAGGAGGCCAAAGAGGCGACGCCCGCTAAGCCGGTCAAGAGCGCTGCCAAGGCCAAGGCCAAAGCGGGCGCCTTTGCCCTGGAGCTCGACAGCGACGTCGCCGAAAGCGAGGTCTCCTCGGTGACGGCGAAGCTGAAGAAAGCCGGGATTGCCCCGGTCGTGACTACTAAGACCCACAAGGGCGAGCCGATGCACCGCCTGTTCCTGGCGGACTTCGCGAGCCGCGACGAGGCGGCAGAAGAGCTGGCTCGACTCAAAGGTGTCGCTCCCAATGCGTTCATGCTCAAGGAAGGGGGGCGCTACGCAGTCTACGCCGGCTCCTTCATGAGGGAAGGGAAGGCCGCCGTTGAACAGGACCGTCTCTACGACAAGGGGGTCCGACTGGTGCTCAAGAAAGCCAACATTCCGGTTACGGTTGTGAGGGTCCGTGGCGGGAGCTACGCCGATCCGACCAGTGCCGAGAAGGCGGCGGCGCACCTCAAGAAGACCGGCCTCTCCGCAAAGGTCGTCAAGGCAGGGAAATAAGGCACGTGTCGAAGGTCACCTTCAGGATTTCTGCGGCTGCGGCCCCGTATGTCGGGGCCGACAAGCCCAGGGAGAACAGGCTGCATGCTGCTGCCGGCCGGGTTTCGCTCCCGCCGGGCGAGTTGGTGCTGCTTTTGTACTACCTCTGCCATGATGCGGACCAGGAGGTGAAGCAGCAGGCGATCGCCACACTGCGCTCACTGGAGCGGCCGCTGCTCGAACAGGTCCTGGCCGACCGTGAGCTCCATCCCCAGATCCTGGACGCCCTGGTGCAACTGCACGGCAGGAAGCCGGAGATCGCGCCGCTTTTGGCCGGGCACCCGAGCCTCACCGAAAAGGCGTCGGCCTTTCTCCGGGTACAGGGAACTGCCGCCGCCGCAGCGGCGCCCGCGGCTGCGCCGCAACAGGCGCCCTCCCAGGCGGCCGTTGCCGAAGCGGAGGCCGTCGAGGCGCCGGGACCCGACGACGATGACCCCATCGACGAGGAGGAGTTCCAGTCCAAGTACCAGATGGCGCAGTCCATGGGGGTGAGCGACAAGATCAAGATGGCTATGACCGGCGACAAGGAGTGGCGCGCCATCCTGATCAAGGACAACAATAAGCTCGTATCGGGAGCTGCCATCAAGAACCCCCGCATGACGGAGGCCGAGGTCTTGGGCATCGCCAAGTCCCAGATACAAAACGACGAGATCATACGGGTCATCTGCGCCAACAAGGAATGGATCAAGAACGGCCAGATCAGGAAGGCGCTGGTTGAAAACCACAAAACGCCGCTACCAAACGCACTGCGCTTTCTCGGGACGCTGGGGGAAAAGGACCTCGCCAACCTGGCCAAAAGCAGGAACATCAATACGGTGATAGCGACACAGGCCCGTAAGATTTTGTTGAGCAAGAAGGAAAAAGCGTAACTCGGGAGGATCTACGTATGGCTCTGGTCAACCAGGCAAAACGTGAAATAAACGCGAAGATTGTTTTTTTCGGACCCGGACAGGCGGGGAAGGGGACCAGTCTCAGGCACGTCTTCAACAAGCTGAAGCCGGAATTCCGTGGTGCATTGAAGGTGATGAGCGTGCAGGGCGCGCGCATGCTGTTTTTCGATTTCACCCCGCCGGGTGACGGCAACGTCGATGGTTTCCGGGTCCGTTTTCACCTCTACACCGTCTCGGGTCCGCTGGTCGATCCGGCCGCCTGGAAGATGGTGCTGAAGGGAGCCGACGGCGTCGTCTTCGTGGCGGACTCGGCACCCCAGCGGTTGGACGACAACAAGACCGCGCTGGACCAGCTCGTTGAGTACCTGAAAGGGTACGGCCAGAGCCTGACCACCATCCCGTCCATCCTGCAGTACAACAAGAGCGACCTCGCCGACCCGGCATCCCTGGGACAATTGGAGCAGCAGCTCAATCCGTCCGGTCTCGTCAGCTTCAAGACCAGCAGCCAGACCGGCGAAGGGGTCCTGCAAGGGCTCATGGCGCTGGTGAAAAGCATTCTGACCGGATTGCGTGCCAAGGGGGCCGAAGCCATAGGCAACGGCGAAGGGCTGCAGCACATGGTGGAGAGCCCTGCACCGGTGGCGGCTCCGGCACCGCCTGTACGTGAGACACCTTCTGTCGCGCCCGTATCCGTGCAGCCGCCGCCGGCACCGGCGGCGCCTGTGGTGCCGGCGACACCACCTGAAGCAGACCTCTCGCTCGAGATAGCCGGGGACCCAGTGGCTACAGGCGACGTGGTCCGCGTGCCGCTGACCATCCGCAGCGGCTCTCGCGAGAAGACAGTGGTGCTGACCCTGTCGCTCGGGCTCTCCGAGGAGTAGCGCTTGGGCCCCGAGTTCGACATCCATCTGCTGTGCCGGTTGCTGCTCGCCTCGTTCCTGGGGGGATTGATTGGCCTGGAGCGTGAGATCCACGGTCGCCCCGCCGGCTTCCGAACCCACCTCTTGGTCTCTCTCGGTTCGTGCCTCTTCTCCATCACCTCGATCGAGATCTACCGCATCTTCGGTAACTTCACCGGCGGGCCGGTCGGAGTCGATCCCGGCCGCATCGCCGCCCAGGTGGTCACCGGCATCGGTTTTCTCGGCGCCGGCGCCATCATCAGGGAGCGCGCCTCGATCCGCGGGCTCACCACCGCCGCCTGCCTCTGGGTTGCCGCAGCCTTGGGCATCGCCTGCGGCATCGGCCTGTTCTGGCTCGCGGTTTCCGTGACGCTCGTGGCCCTGGCCAACCTCCTGCTGCTCAAGGAGGTGGAGAAGAGGCTCACTCGCGACACCTACGTGCTGGTCAAGGTGTGGGGCGAGGATCGTGCCGACTTCGTCACCCGCGTCTACCAGACCCTCAGCGGCGCCGGCATCGAAAAGGTGGACGCCAAGTTGCAGAAGGACATCGAGCACGGTGTGATATTCATCGAGTTCCAGGTCAAGCAGCCCAAGAAATCCCGCTCGGCAGACCTCATGGCCCGCCTGAGCACAATTGAGGGCGTCAAGAGGATCGGTATCGACTGATCCTCCGAGCAGCCCTCGTTTTAAGCAGGTAACAAAAGGAAAGGAGAACAGAGCATGGCGGAACTGAAAGGAAGCAAGACAGAGAAGAACCTGCAGGAAGCGTTCGCCGGCGAGTCGATGGCGCGCAACAAGTACACCTACTACGCGGCGGTGGCCAAGAAGGAAGGGTACGAGCAGATCGCGGCACTGTTCCTCGAAACGGCAGAGAACGAGAAGGAGCACGCCAAGCTGCACTTCAAGGCCCTCGCCGGGCTCGGCGACACCATTACCAACCTGAAGGCCGCTGCGGCCGGCGAGTATGCGGAGTGGGTCGACATGTACCCGCGTATGGCCAAGGAGGCCCGTGAAGAGGGCTTTACCGCCATCGCGGCCATGTTCGACGGCATCGCGGCTATCGAGAAGGCACACCAGGAGCGTTACAAGGCGCTGCTGGCGTCGATAGAAGAGGGGACCGTCTTCAAGGAAGACGCTCCCACCAGCTGGAAGTGCCGCAATTGCGGGCACATCCACGAGGGTGACGCTGCGCCGGATATCTGCCCGGTTTGTCACCACCCCAAGGCGCACTTCGAGCGCCTCGCCGAAAACTACTAACCTGCTGGGGCGGGGGAGATCCGCTTCTCCCTCGCCCCTGTTCCGCTTCATCCCCGTTGGGCCTGCCTCCACGCTGCGTGCGGTTCATCCAAGACAGCAAAATTCCTTGTATACGGCAGACTTTACGTGCTATGATGCGGCGGTTTCTCATTAGCAAAGGAGGCTTGCATGGCAATCATCACAATTTCCAGGGAGATGGGTACCGGCGCCTACGCCATTGCCAAGGAACTGGCAAAAAAGCTCAAGTACACCCTCGTTGACCGGGTAAAGATCGAGGAACTGGCCCCTGCATACGGCCTGACCCCCGAGATCCTGGAAAGGGTGGACGAGAAGCCGCCGTCCTACCGGACCGCCGAAGACCGCCTCCAAGCCGCGCATCTTGCCACCATGGAGCTCATCCTGCTGGACTGCGCCAAGAAGGGTAACGTGATCCTCTACGGAAGGGGTGCGCAGGATCTCATCAAGGTATTGACCAACGTACTGCGGGTCCGTTTCATAGCCCCCTTCGAAGACAGGGTGGAAAAATTCGCCGAGAGGGAGTGGATCGATCCGGATCTGGCCCGCGAGCTGATCAGGCGGAGCGATCACCAGTTGGGCGGCTTCATCCATTTCTACTTCGACCGTGATTGGAACGACCCGCTGGCCTACGACCTTTTGTTCAACACCAAGGCTTCCACCCCGCACGCAATGATCGAAGCCATCATCGCCGCGTCCAAGGACACCCGCCTCAAGGAAGGGGAAGAGGAGTCCATGGCGCTGCTCGAAGACCTGATCGTGGCCAAGAGGGTCGAGGCTGAGCTGCTCAAGTCGTCGCTGGCGCGCGCGCTCAAGTTCTGCATCACCTGTGAGGACGGTGTGGTAACCCTGGCCGGTCACGTGCAGAGTGAGGATGAGATCGAGGAGGCCATCACATTGGCCAAGTCGGTCGAGGGCGTGACCGACGTGGAGAGCGACCTGGACGTGCTGAGCTATAAGCCGGTGAAGGATTAAGGCTAAGACTAAGACTAAGACTAAGTCAGAAGGGGCTGGAGATGAGGTGTATTCCTCGCTCCAGCCCCTTTGTTTTGCGGATTAGGTGACGATCTTCCGCTGGTAGAAGTCCCCCTTTGCGAAGGGGGATTTAGGGGGATTTGCTTTAGATTTGGGCAAGGTAAATCCCCCCGCCGGCCCCCCTTCGCAAAGGGGGGAGTGGCAGGTAGCGGATGAGTCGCCAATCAGGTTGTCTTTTCGCTTTATCTCGCCTGCTACGCCGCTCGATTTTGCGCCCGCTTCAGCGCCTCGACGCAGCTGTAGGGGACGGCCATGCCTCCCTTGCCGGTGCCCATGTTGATACCTTCCTCGATGCCGTGGTAATCGGAACCTCCGGTCCAGATGAGCCCTTTCTTCTCGGCGCATGAGAGGAGGAAGGCGCTCTCCTGTTCGTTGCAGACGTTGTTGAACGCCTCGACGCCCGCAAGTCCCATCGCGCACAGCTCATCGATAATCCGGTTCAGCGTGTCACGTTCGTTGGTGATGGTGGTGGGATGGGCCAGAACCGCCACCCCTCCGAGTCTCTGGACCGTCGCCAGGGCCTCTTCCATCGGGAAGTAGCGTTTCGGCACGTCGCACGGCAGCAGGTAACGCACAAAGGCGTCCTGCATGTCGCGGACATACCCTTTTCCCATCAGCACCTGGGCGATGTGCGGGCGTCCAAGGGCTCCGCCCGCCAGGGCGGCGGCTTCGGCGCTCGAGATGGGTGCTCTTCCTTCGGTGGCCAGTTTTTCGTTGATCCGCCCCACGATGGCCTCGCCGCGGGCCTCCCTTCTGTCCCGGAATTCCTTGAGAATCGACTGCAACTGCGGGTCGCGGTGATCAAGCAGGTATCCGAGCAGGTGGACGTCGCGGAACGAGCCGTACGCCACCGAGAATTCCAGCGCGGGGAGCACCTCCACACCGGCGGCTGCGCCTGCCGCAAGCGCCTCGTCGATGCCGTCCACGGTGTCGTGGTCGGCGATCGCGATCGCCTTCAGTCCCAGCCCCTTTGCCATTGCCACCAGTTCGGCAGGGGTGCGCACCCCGTCGGAAAACGTCGAGTGCATATGCAGGTCTACCAGTTCTCTCATGTATCTCCCTCAAATTTAGATCTGGCCATTATAGGGGTTTCTCACGTTTGTGCAACCGCTAAGGACGCACTTAGCAGTTGCCTTGACCGGTACCATCTTGTATAAGGAAGCATTACTTTTCAAGTTAGACAGAGGTGTGTGTGGCAAAGACCAAGGGTATGGCAGGGGCGGTATTCGCACTGTCGACATTCATCATAGGGGGCATTCTCACTTTTACCGGACTGGGGCTCATAGCGTTTATGAAAAACCAGGATCTGCTTGGCTGGGGGGAGGGGCGCAGCATCGGCATTCTGCTTGTGTGTGTGGGGCTTCTCGCTTCCATCGCGGGTGTTCTGGTAATGCGCGTGGTCAACAACAGGTTATAGCATGGGGGACGACCAGATCCACCAGGCCATAGCGATCCTCACTGAGGCGGTCAAGGCCTGGGTGAGTCCCGCGGTCACCATAGTCGCCACCCAGGGGCGCGATCCGTTCAAGGTGCTGGTCTCCTGCATCCTCTCGCTGCGGACCCGCGATCTGACTACGGCCGAGGCTTCGGCACGCCTCTTCGCACTGGCGGATACCCCGGAAAAGATGGTCGGCCTGGATGTGCCGCAGATCGAGGCGGCGATTTACCCGGTCGGTTTTTACCGCGTCAAGGCGGAACAGATACTCGAGATCTCGCGGTCCCTGTGTGATCTGTACCGCGGGACGGTTCCGGACGACCTGGAGACGCTGTTGAAGTTCAAAGGGGTGGGGCGCAAGACCGCCAACCTGGTGCTCACCCTAGGTTTCGGCAAGCCCGGCATCTGCGTCGACATTCATGTGCACCGCATCTGCAACCGCTGGGGCTACGTGCACACCCGTACCCCCGAGCAGACTGAATTTGCCTTGAGAGAGAAGCTGCCGGTCGAGTACTGGATCATAATCAACGATCTTCTGGTAACTTTCGGGCAGAACCTGTGCACACCGCTTTCGCCGCATTGCTCAACCTGCCCGCTATACCAGTTCTGCGACAGGGTGGGTGTCGTTAAATCAAGATAAAACAGTGTTGCACAAAGTTGGTCTTTGAGTATAATGGGGCCTTGAGATTTTTCAGGTCAGCAATAATGCTATCCGCTGATGCGAAGCATCAGCCACTCTGGGGGGATTATGCTTAAGAAGATAGGTTTTGTCGGTCTGGGCACCGTCGGTGTTCACATGGCAGCCAACCTTGCCAAGTCGGACTACCAATTAACGGTGTTTGACCAGGACGCAAATGCGATGGCAGAACTTGCCAAACTCGGCGTCAAGGTCGGCGATTCGCCGATGGCGACCGCCAAGGGGCAGGACCTGGTCATCGTCATCGTGCCGGAGAGCAAGTACCTTGTCTTTGGTGAGAATGGCGTTCTCGAAGGGATCGACCCCGGCACCATCCTGGTGGACATGGGCACCCACTGCCTTGAAACCATCGAGCGCATGGCCGAGGAAGCGAAGCAGCGCCGCGTCATGTTCCTGGAGGCGCCGGTGTGGGGGAGCAAGGAACACGCCGCCAACGGTCTGCTCACCATTTTGGCGGGTGGCGACGAGGCCCTGCTCGGGCGTTGCCGCGAGCCGTTCTCCTACTTCGGTCTCAATATCATCCATATCGGCAAGATCGGCGATGCGACCCGCATGAAGCTGATCGTGAACCTGCTGCAGGCCGAGATGATGCAGTCCCTTTCCGAGGGTCTCGTCTTCGGTGAGAAGATGGGCTTCAAGCCGGACAAGATCCTCGAGGTGCTCGACTCCGGCGGGGTCGCCTCGCCGCTGTTCCACTCCAAGGGGCGCTCCATCGCGCGCGGCGACTTCAGCCGCAACCTGGCCCTCAAGTACGTCGACTCCCAGATGCGGCGCGTACTGGAAATGGCCGAAAAGCTTGAGCTCGACCTGCCGGCCGCCAAGACCGTTTCCGCGATTTATGACCAGGCCGTTCAGGACGGTAGGGGGGAAGAAGATTTCTCCGCCATCGTGAAGCTGCTGCGCAAGTAACTCGCTTCGACATCGTTGCCAAAAAGAGGCGCCCCAAAAGGGCGCCTCTTTTTTTGTCCTGAGGCAGAAGGGACTGGCTCCGTAGGTGCCTGTCCCTCTAGCGGAACGCTCCATTCCGCCCTCCATACTCCCCAAGCCCAAGGGGACAGGCACCTGGCGGAGCCAGTCCCCTCCTGCGGGTAAGGGCTCTAGGGGGGGGAGATGAGGCAGGCTGGCGATTCATTCGCCCCTACTGGTGGTCGTAACACCTCCTTTGATTTCAAACGACCCCTGAAAATGAAAAAAAATTGTGTGTACAAAAAACTTCCAGCTGCAGTAAAAATAGATATTCAATTTTTGGAACCAATATTTATACGTTTTTAGTAAGTGTTAATTGTTGCTTGTTGGCAAAGCTAACGATAATCACTTTTCACTGTTACGGTTATCAAGAATAAAGATAGTATTATACGAGCCGTAACATTATTACTACTACAGTAGTAATGGGAGAACTATGGGCAACACGAGAAACAAGAAGCTGCTGTTGTTAGGTCTGTCTCTGAGCTTTCTGGCCGTCGCCGGTTACGGGCTCTATTCCTGGCAGCAATCACATGCGGACCGTAGCAGGCAGATCAGCTACACCACCTTCATCCAGAAAGTTTCCGCCGGGAACATAGCCAAAGTGAGAATCGTCGGCGACGAGATCAACGCCGAAGCGAAAAACGGCGACAAGTTCAGCCTTTTTCTTCCGGCGGGCGCCTACCTGGGCGATCTGCTCATCGCCAAAAAGGTCGACTTCTCTTCCACTCCGCCTTCCGGCGGTCCCAATTGGTTCCAAATCGGGTTTCTTGTCGCCATAGCGATCTTCCTCTTCGCCGTCCTCAGGCGCTTTACCGGTATCGGCCGAAGCCGCGCCCGTCTGGTGGACTACTCGGAATCGACCACCCGTTTCAACGACGTGGCCGGTGCCGAAGAGGCCAAGGCGGAACTGCTGGATACGGTCGAGTTTCTGAAGGACCCCGAGAAATTCTCCACGCTGGGAGGTAAGATGCCCACCGGCGTCCTCCTCGTCGGGCCTCCGGGCACCGGCAAAACCCTCATCGCCAGGGCGGTCGCGGGCGAAGCCGATGTTCCTTTCTTCTCCATCTCCGGGTCCGAATTCGTCGAGATGTACGTCGGCGTGGGTGCCTCCCGGGTCAGGGATCTCTTCGCCCAGGCCAAGAAGGCTGCTCCCTGCATCGTCTTCATCGACGAGATCGACGCGGTGGGACGCAAACGTGATGCTGCTGCGGGTGGCGGCGCAAGCGATGAGCGCGACCAGACCCTGAACCAGTTGCTGGTCGAAATGGACGGCTTCGAGATCAACTCCGGTATTGTTGTTCTCGCGGCCACCAACCGTCCCGAGATTCTCGATGCCGCGCTGCTCCGCTCCGGGCGCTTCGACCGCCAGGTGACCGTAGGCTCCCCGGATATTCGGGGTCGCGAAGCGATCCTCAAGGTCCACGCGAAGAACGTCCCGCTGCACGAGAAGGTCGACCTCATGGTGATTGCCCGTGGCACTCCCGGCTTCTCCGGTGCCGACCTCGCCAACGTGGTCAACGAGGCTGCCATCCTCGCGGCGCGCTCCAACAAGGGTGCCGTCGAGATGATAGACTTCGATCTCGCCAAGGACAAGGTGCTGATGGGGGCCGAGAAGAAGTCGATGGTCCTCTCGGAAAAACTCAAGCTCTCGACGGCATACCACGAGTCCGGGCACGTGCTGGTGGCAAAGCTGATCCCGGGATGCGATCCGGTGCATAAGGTCACCATCATCCCGAGAGGGAGGGCGATGGGGGTAACGGTCCAGATTCCCGAGGACGACATCTACTGCTACACCAAGGAGATGTTGGTGGGGCACCTCAAGGTGCTCATGGGTGGGCGCGCTGCCGAGGAAATCATCTACAGCACGACGACCACCGGGGCTGGTAACGACTTGGCGCGCGCCACGGATACTGCGCGCAAGATGGTCACCGAGTGGGGCATGTCGCGTGCCTTCGGTCCGGTTGCTTTCGGCCACCAGGAGAATACGGACGCAGGCGGAAAGTCGCAGAAAGGTTTCAGCGACGTCACCGCCCTTGAGATAGACAACGAGATCCGCTCCATCGTCACCGGCTGTTACTCCGACGTGGTGGCCCTGCTGAAGGAGAACATGGATGCCCTGGAGAGGCTGACGCGGGAGCTCGTCGCCAAGGAGACCCTCGACTCCGCCGAGATCGACGCCATTCTCGGATTGCCTGTGTCCGGTGAGGGTGCAGGTATGCAGGCCGCCGTCGCCGCATAGTCTCATTCCTCTGAAATACACCAACGTCGAAAGGCCCCTCTGCCAAGCGGTAGAGGGGCCTTTCCATTTGCAGAACGGCGGGATCTTTCAGCTTGCTGGACTCTGCAATCGCTCTGCAGTAGTCCCTCACAACCGGGTGAGGTCTCCCCGGTGCGGAAATAGCTTCCCGCGTGCGGAAGAGGTCTCTCCCCGCGCTGAAGAGGTCTTCCCCCGCGCGGAAACGGTTTCCCGCGCGCGAAAGGGGTCTCTCCCCGCGCGGAAGGGGTCTCTTCCCGTGCGGAAGGGGTCTCTCCCCGTGCGGAAGGGGTCTTCCCCCGTGCGGAAGGGGTCTTCCCCCGTGCGGAAGGGGTCTTCCCCCGTGTGGAAGAGGTCTCTCCCCGCGCGGAAGGGGTCTCTCCCCGTGCGGAAGGGGTCTCTCCCCGTGCGGAAGGGGTCTCTCCCCGTGCGGAAGGGGTCTTCCCCCGTGCGGAAGGGGTCTTCCCCCGTGTGGAAGAGGTCTCGCACCGCGCGCGAAGGGTCTTCCCCCGTGTGCGAAGGGGCTTACACCAAGCGCGAAGGTTGTTGCGACAATCGCGAGAGACCTGAAGAGGTTTCGTTACGCTTGCGACGCAGAGTTGTGCTCTTTCGCGTCGTGCAATGATAACTTAACTTGCGGACCTAATAAGTAAAATGCTATGTAATAACCGGGCTGCGGCCCCCATCAACAGTTAGGAGTGCCTGATGACCAACAACGATGTTTTCCGTAGGCTGCGCTACGCCCTCAACCTCAACACACAGGCCGTTGTCGAGGCCTTCCGGCTTTCGGACATGAAGATGGGGCAGGCGGACATCACCAGCTTGGTCAAGAAGGAAGAGGAAGACGGATTTCGCGAGTGCAGCGACGAGGTGCTGCAGGCTTTCCTCGATGGCCTCATCGCCCTGAAGCGCGGCAAGCGGGAAGGGGAGGGTGACAAGGCCACACCGCCACCTGCACAGCTCTGCAACAACGACATACTCAAGAAGATCCGGATCGCCCTGTCTTTTAAAGAGGAGGAGATGCTGGCGATCTTTAAACTGGCGAAGTTTCCGGTTTCCAAGTCCGAGTTAAGCGCGGTGTTCCGTGCCAAGGGCCAGGACAATTTCAAGCCTTGCGGAGACCAGATGCTGCGGAATTTTCTCAAGGGATTGACCATGAAATACCGGGAAGGTGCACAGGACTAAAGGCTGAAGGGAGGTTCGCTTGGACCATCATGAAGTCGAAGTGGCCGCTGCCGCGGCCGAAGCTGTCCAACCGGTAGACCCGGCCGAGATTGCCCGTGGCCTGGCGGTCGTGCGTAAGCGCCGCTGGTGTCTTTGGACCGTTCTCATCGTTTACCTCCCGACCATGTACGTGACCCAAAAAATTACCCATTCCTTCAACGGCTCGATGCCGGTCTTTTTCATCTGGTTCGCCGTGCTGCTCGGCGTGATGTTCTATTCAGCCACCGCTCGTTGCCCGCGCTGCCGCAACTACTACCACATGCATGGCATGATGCTGCTTTACCTGCGTAAATGTCTGCACTGCCAGCTTCCCATCAGCGGCGATAAGTCGGATAAGTACTAGGGCCTACTCCCTTCTTTTCCCTGTGCAGTTTCGTCGTACGCCCTCTTTGCCCTCTCCACCACTGTCAACTCCGCTTCCAGGGCGTACAAGAGGTTGTCCCCGTCCACCTCGCTCCTGCGCATGAAGATTTCCATGTCCCTCACCCCTTGCTCGGTCAACTCCCGGGACAGATACTCCTCGATGGTCCGAATGTCGAACTCGAAAGATCGGTAGGCCCGTTGCACCTGTTGCCCCTGCACGTCTATCGGCTCAAAGGCGTCTCCCAATTCCATGCGTGGCATCCTGGACGTCTTGGACAGCCGGGGATAGCGGCACTGTCCCGCCGATTGTTCCGCCTCCACCAGGTAGGCGTTTCCCTGGTAGTGCATCCCGTTGGCGTGCTGCACCAGCTTACTGCCCGCGCCGGACATGGTGTTTACCTCGTCCCTGAAGGCGCGGTAGGCCCTTGGCAGGTCGATTTGGTCCGCAAACCTGACGTCATCCAACGCTTTGCGCGTCTCCTGGGTTTTTTGCCGGGCGTACCGCAGGTCGTCCTGCACCGTCTGCAGCGAGGCGCTTTTCCCGTCGCGCCCTCCGGCCCACCACGAGCTGCATGCCGCCGTTGAGGCCCCCATTAAGGCTACTGCCAGCCAACCCAGAATAGGACGATAGTTTCGTTGTCTCATGACAGGCTCCTGTTATGCTTTACGGCTGATTAATGATACTTAATGTATATAAGGTGTCAACGCCACCAGCAACGCAGCGCAGCGTATCGCCGGCTGCGGCGAAAGAACGTTTTTGATACAATGACGTAATCCGCTATCAGCTAATGAGACTGGAGCCGTTGAATCGACAGCGTGGAGGAGATCATGAAAAGGTATCTTTTAGCTTTGATGATGACGCTGGTGGCACAAGGTGCCAGTGCCGGCGTGGTAGGGCAGAACGTCGATTACCGCCAGGGTGACACGGTCCTCGAGGGATACGTGGCTTATGATGATTCGATCAAGGGAACCCGGCCAGGTATCCTCGTGATTCACGAATGGACCGGCGTGACCGCATACGAGAAGATGCGCGTAGAGCAACTTGCGAAATTAGGGTATGTCGCCTTTGCCGCTGATATTTACGGCAAAGGTGTGCGTCCGACAGGACCGGAGCAGGCAGCCAAGGAAGCAGGAAAGTACCGGGGCAATGACCGGAGCCTGCTCCGTGCGCGCGGTGCTGCAGGATTGGCGAGGCTCGCCAGTTATCCGCAGGTGGACCCGAAGCGGCTGGCGGTGATGGGGTATTGCTTCGGCGGGACGGCGGCGCTGGAACTGGCCAGAAGTGGTGCCGACGTCCTGGGCACGGTCAGCTTCCATGGCGGGCTCAGCACCCCCAACCCCGCCGATGCAAGGAACATACGGGGGAAGGTGCTTGCGCTGCACGGTGCGGATGACCCGTACGTGAAGGCGGATGAAGTGGCCGCCTTCCAGAAAGAAATGCGGGACGCCAAGGTGGACTGGCAGATGAATTTCTACGGCAACGCCGTGCACAGCTTCACCAATCCAAAGTCCGGCAATGACAACAGCAAAGGTGCCGCCTATAACGAAAAGGCCGACCGGCGCTCCTTCGAGGCCATGAAGCTCTTCTTTAACGAGATCTTCGCAACGCATTGAAACTTGGTGATCATCACCGGGGGCGCCTCCGCGTCTGGTTCGCCGCACGCTGTAGGGGCAAATAATCATTTGCCCAGCCGCCGGTGCCCCACTACCGCTTCGGGTGAGCACTTATTCTGTGCGACAGGGGGCGAATGATTATTCGCCCCTTGGTTAGAGGGCGTGCAGATAGCTGGTTCAGGAACCGTGGTCGGGGTACTTCGAGCTCCGGCACAAGTTGCCGGGTTAGAGAGCTTGACTTGTCCCCGCGGGCGGCGTTATACCTGTGCAATTCCTTTTCCCGGAGCATCCATGCCCGTTCGCTTCATCCACACCTCCGACGTTCATCTCGGCAAGACCTACCGCACCTCCGGCTGCGACGCCCAGCGCTACCAGGACTTCTTCACGACCTTCGCCGCCATCGTTGCCGACGCCGTGCGCGAAGAGGTCGACTTCGTCCTGATCGGCGGAGACCTGTTCCACACCGGTCAGATCCTCCCCAAGACCTTTGCGAAGACCATCGAGATCCTGCAGCCCCTGAAGGATGCGGGCATCCCCTGTCTCGCCGTGGAAGGAAACCACGACTGGATCCACCGCCGCGACAGCGTCTCCTGGATGGAAGCGCTCTCCCAGTTGGGCTATATCTCCCTGCTGCGCCCCTCCAGGAGTGCCGACGGCGGCTACCTCTTCGAACCCTTTGATGCCGAGCAGGGGACCGGCGGGCACATCGAGGTAAGCGGCGTCAACATCTACGGTCTCGGTTACATCGGATCCCAGGCCGGTAACCACGTCCCGCGCATCTGCGAGGCCATCGCCACCAAACGAAACATCCTGCTCTTTCACGTCGGGGTCTGGACCTATTCGCCGGTCGAAATCGGCAACATCAAGCCCGAGGAAGCCCAGCCCCTGGCGGCATGTTTCGACTACGTTGCCCTCGGCCACGGCCATAAGCCCTATATCGTCAACGACGCCAACGGCCGCCCCTACGCCTTCAACCCCGGTTCGCCCGATTGCGTCAACTTCGGGGAAGAGCGCTACGACAAAGGGTATTACGTCGTGACCTTGGCGCCCGACGGAGCGGTCGCCCATGAGTTCCGGCGCACCTCGCCGCGTCCCATGCTGGTCGTCACCGCCAACCTGGACGGCGCGGGCAACGCCACCGACGCCTTGGAGCTGTTCAAAAGCCAGATGGCGGAGAAGCTTGCCGGTTCCGGAGATGAGCGGGCCCCGCTTGTCGAGGTACGCCTTGCTGGCAAGGTCTGCTTCCACCCCTTCGAGTTGAGCCGCGACCGCCTGCGCGCGTCGCTGTGCGAGGTCTGCGAGCCGTTGCACCTGGAAATCAAGAATCACCTCTCGCTGGTCGCCGGCGGAAGCGGCGAGGAGAAGGTCAAGAAGAGTCTTGCCGAGATCGAACGTGACGTGTTGGGTGAGCTGATCGGCGCCAACAGCCACTACCAGGGGCGCGTGGACGAACTGACGCGTCTGAGCCTGGCGCTGCGGGACCTGGTGCTGAAGGGGGACGTGGAGGGCGAGGAGTTGCTGAGCCTGCTTTCCTCCGGAGGTGATCAGTGCGCATAGTCTCGGTCCAGCTCAAGAACATCAAGTCGCACCGCGACAAGGAACTCGTCTTCTCACCCGGGATCAACGTCCTCTCCGGCGCCAACGGTTCCGGCAAGAGCACCATCTTCGAAGCCATCGGCTACGCCCTGTTCGGCGTCGACGCCAAGGACTTTGTCTCCAACGCGGAACGCTTCCTCACCATCGGCACCAAGCGCGGCGAAATCGGCGTGGTGTTCGAACCAGAACCGGGAGAGCTGTACCGGGTTACCCGTACCGTGGGAACCGCGGGCAAGTGGCTGCTGGCCAAGGAGGTCGGCGGCGCGTTCGAGGTCGAGGAGCACGCCAACATGGAGGAGACCGAGGTGCGCATCGCGCAGCTGCTCGGCCTCTCCGCAGCTCGGCCGTTGTCGGAGCAGTTCAAGCTGGTGATCGGCCCCTTCCAGAATGACTTCCTGGGCCCCTTTGTCATCAAACAGCCCGCCAAGCGTCAGGACGCGTTCGACGAGATTCTCGGCATCGACGCCTGGCGCAAGACCCAAGATAGAACGAAGGTTTTGACCAGCACCATTAAGGCAAAACTCGACGTGCTGCAGGCCGAGGTGGATTCCAGATCGGAGCAGGTTGCCGTCCTTCCCGCCAAGGAAGTGGAACTGGCCGCCTTGCGGCAACAGGGCGATACCAAGCAGACAGAGCTGGCGACCAAGACGATAGAGCTTGAGCACGCAACGACCCTGCTCAATGCGCTGGAGTCGAAGAAGGAGGCGATCCAATCGGTCCAGCAGGAGGTGCAGGGGCTGCAGGAGCGTGTCGAATCAGGTAGGAACTACGTCTCCACCCAGCAGCTCCTGGTCGAACAATCGCGGCAGGCGGCGGCCGTGGTCGCGGCGTCGACGGCGGGAAAGCAGGGATACGACGCCGCTGAGGCAAGGCTTAAGGAACTGCGCGATCAACAGTTGCAGAAGCACCAACTGGAAAAGAAGCTTGCCGACCTGGAACGGGAACAGGGGAGCGTTCAGGCCATGCTGGATGCTGAGAGCCGCGAACTCGGGCTTGCCAGGTCGTCAATGGACGAGGAGCGCAAACGCCTGGAGAACGACCGGGAGGCGCTGGCAGCGGCCCTGGCGGCGCAGAAACAGCTGGAGACCGTGGCGGCCCAAGGGCTGGCTGCGGCAGAGCAGAGCCGGGTCCTTTTCCGGAAGCTCCCCATGCACAACATGGAGACCACGCTGCCGTACCTCCACGTCGCCCTCAGCCGGATCGAAGAGATCGACCGACAGATCCGCGAGCGGGAGAGTGTCTTGGCCGGCTCCGGGCCGCTCAAGGCGGAGGCGGAGCAGTTAGCGGCGCGTCAGGCTCGGCTGGAGCAGATCCAGGCGCAGCGGTCGGAACTTGCCGGGCGCAGGCATTCCCTGGTGGAGGGGCGCGACAAGATCGGGGCAGGTGCCTGCCCCTTCTTCCAGGAGCCGTGTCAGAATCTGCAAGGTGTTGATCCGGCTGGTATCTTCGACGCCCGCATCAACGCACTGGATGCTGAAATGGCCGGACTTGATCTCGAAGCGGCTGAGCTGGCGTCCCAAGTGACTGCCGCTCAGCAAGCCGCTCGTGAGCTGGCCGGGATGGAGCAGGTGGCCTTGGAGCTGGCCAAGGCAGGGGGGGAGCGGACTAAACAGGAAGAAGAGTTCAGCCGCAACTACGCCCAGATCGCCGTACCCGCACTTCGCGCACCACTTGAGGGTTGGCTGGCAACTGCCGGCATTGGCGAGGTTTCTCTCGCCGAGTTGCCGTGTGCGGAACTCGACCTCGCGGCGGCCCCACAGAAGCGTCGGGACGCACTGGCCCATGCGACCGATGCCTGGCAGGGCGTCATCACCAGGCTGGAAACGGCACTGGAAGAACGGGTGAAACAAGCGGCCGAGCCGGTTCAGGAATCAGCGCGCAAGCTTGCCGAGCTCTCCGCGCGAGGGGAGTCGCTGGCACAAAAAGAGCGCGAGCTCGCCGGGGCACAGGAAAACGCCGCCCGGCGTGAACAGTCTGTGGCACGGCACAAAGCGCGTCTGGACACCTTGCTGACGGAGGTCGGTGCCCGAAAAGCCGAGGTCGCCATCTTCGCCGACGTGGAGCGGAGCGTGAAGGACGCCGAGGGCGAACTAGCCCGCTTCCAGCCCGCGCGCGATAGCTACATAGCGAACCAGAAGTCGGCGGAAGAGCTGGGTAAGCACCAGGAGACGCTGGAGAAGTACCAACGCGGCCTGCAGGGGATCATCTCGACACTGGCGACGAAGCAGGATGAACTGGCCAGGCTTGTGGGCGATTACCGTCCTGAGCAGCACGAAGCAGCGAAGAAC
Organism: Geomonas oryzisoli; assembly: GCF_018986915.1. Lineage (NCBI taxonomy): Bacteria > Pseudomonadati > Thermodesulfobacteriota > Desulfuromonadia > Geobacterales > Geobacteraceae > Geomonas > Geomonas oryzisoli. Next base: position 2,383,556 of record NZ_CP076723.1, on the reverse strand, counting down.
GACCGCGAGCAGCTGGTGATGGCGGCGACACGGCTGAAAGCCGAGATTGGTGCCATTGCCGAAGGGGTATCGCGGCTGGAGGGGGAAACGGCCGCACTGCGGGTCGTCGCCGCCGAGATCGAGCAGAAGCTGGCCGCCATCGAGAAGCTGAAGGAACAGGCCGACCTGGTCAAGTTTCTGCGCAACCAGGTGTTCAAGAACGTCTCGGCCCAGCTTTCCGAGCGTTTCCGGGAGGAGATCAGCTTCCGGGCCGACCGGATCTATCGCAGCATCTGCGAGTCCGATGAAGAACTTCTTTGGGGCGACAACTACCAGATCGTCTTGAAGGACATCGTCGACGGAACCATCAGGGAGCGCAGCGACGATCAGCTCTCCGGCGGCCAGATGATGAGTGCCGTGGTGGCGCTGCGACTGGCTCTTTTGCAGACCATCGGAGCCCGCATCGCCTTCTTCGACGAGCCCACCTCGAACCTCGATGCCGAGCGTCGCGAGAACCTGGCCAAGGCCTTCCGCGCCATCGATGTCGGCCAGGAAGAAGTCACCGAACACTGGTACGACCAGCTCTTCCTGGTGAGCCACGACGTCAGCTTCACCGAGATTACCGACCAGACAATACAACTCGACTAGCCATCTCCCCCTCCCTTGACGGGACTGCGTGCCGAAGCACTTCGTCCCGCGAAGGCGGGAGGGGGCAGGAGGGTGAACTGGCCACTGGCGAGAATTCTGCCCTTGGCACCTTACCCCACCCCCTAACCCCCTCCCGCAAGGGGAGGGGGGACAAGGAATTTTGTTCATGAATGACAAGCATCGTGGAGCCTGGTACATCGTCGCCTCGGCGGCGGGATTCGCCACGCTCGGCATCCTCATAAAAAGCGCCTTCGCCGGCGGCGCCAACATCAGCACCGTCCTGTCGGGTCGCTTCCTCCTGGCCGCAATCTTTCTTTTCGCCATCCTCCGCGCTCGCGGCGTCAACTGCCGGTTGGAGCGCAAGACCGCCTTCCAGCTCATCCTGATGGGGGCCGTCGGCTACGACGGCATGTCCGGGCTCTACGCCAACGCCATCCACTATCTGCCCGCATCGCTCACCAGCATGCTGCTCTATGCCTATCCCGCTTTGGTCACGGTCCTGGCGCTGATCATAGGCGAAGAGCGGTTCAATGCTCCAAAGGGGATAGCGCTGGTGGTTTGCTCGGTCGGGCTGGTGTCGTTGTTGGGCGCGTCGTTCGAAGGGGCGCGGCTGGCAGGGGTACTCTCGGGTCTGGGGGCAGCGGTGATCTACAGCTGTTACATCATCATCGGCAACCGTATCCTCAAGAACATCGATCCGATGGTGACCTCGCTCTGGGTTTGCGGTGCCGCCGGGCTTGCCTCCCTTTGCTATGGCCTGATAAGGGGCGAATTGGTGCTCGACATCACCCCCGCAGGGTGGCTTTCCATCGTCGGGATCGCCATCTTCCCGACCATTTTCGGTGTCATGGGATTCTTCGCCGGTCTGCGTCTGATTGGCGCCACCAACGCCTCCATCATCAGCATGCTGGAGCCGCTGATCACCGTGCTCCTCTCCGCGCTTCTGCTCGGCGAGCGTATCACTCCGCTGCAGGGGTTCGGCGGTGCCGTGCTTTTGTTCGGCGGTCTCATTCTCCAGCTGTGGGGGCATGAGGCGAGGCATGAGACCGTGACCGAGGTATAAAGGGGGACTGGCTCCGCCAGGTGCCTGTCCCCTTGGTGTTTGGAAAGGTGGCTGAGCTGAAAGAAGCGATCCGCTAAAGGGACAGGCACCTTGCGGAGCCAGTCCCTTCCGCCGCGCTATGCCTCCTCTCAATCGCCTGCTATCGTTGACTTTCCGGCACCGATCTGCTAGAGACTGTAGGCTGTTCTTTACGGGAAAGGAACCAAATGGAGTTGTACCTTCAACGAATTGTCATAACTTTGGTTCCTGCTCTTTGGGCAATTACTTGTCATGAAGTGGCACATGGCTTCGTTGCCGATAGGTTAGGAGACAAGACGGCAAGATCTTTGGGACGCTTAACACTCAACCCTCTTAAACACCTGGATATCATCGGAACATTGGCGATTTACTTCATCGGTATCGGTTGGGCCAAGCCCGTTCCAGTGGTTTCTGGCAACCTCAGACGACCGAAAACAGATATGGTTTGGGTCGCTGCTGCAGGGCCTCTTGCTAATTTCAGTCTTGCAATACTTTCGGCCATTGCCTTGCGACTTTTCGCCGGGATCGCAGATAATGCTGCGGAGGATTCGACGTTGTTTGCTTTTGTTGCTCCCTTGGCAACCATGTGTGGGTTCTCCATATTTATCAATCTGGTACTTGGGTTTTTTAATCTTTTACCTGTACCCCCGCTTGACGGTGGGCGAGTGGCTGTCGGCTTCCTCCCGCTGAAGCTTTCGTCGGTTCTTGCTAGAGTAGAGCCGGTGGGATTCATTGTGGTCCTTGCTTTGGTTTTTCTGACTCAATTTTACGGGAAGGTGCTTTTACCCGCCGTTATCTATGTTGTTGAGGTACTGGCAGGAGACAGCAGCAGGTGGGCTTACCCGATCGTCGAAAGGTTTCTGACTAAGGGATTCTTCGGCTATTGATTATTGCAAATCTTTTACACAATTCATTAAGGAGTTCGATTCTATGAGCAACAACCGTATCGTTAGCGGCATGAGACCGACCGGAAAGCTGCACCTGGGGCACTACCACGGGGTTCTGTCCAACTGGATGGATCTGCAGCGCAACTTCGAGTGTTTCTTCTTCGCCGCCGACTGGCACTCCTTGACCACCGAGTATGCCAGCACGGACGGTATCCAGGACAGCATCAACGAGATGGTGCTCGACTGGCTCGCTTTCGGAATCGATCCTGAGCAGAGCGTGATCTTCAAGCAGAGCCGGGTGCCGCAGCACGCTGAGCTGAACCTGATCCTCTCCATGATCACGCCGGTCTCCTGGCTGGAGCGCAACCCGACCTACAAGGAGATGCAGGAGAACCTGACCACCAAGGACCTCTCCACCTTCGGCTTTCTCGGTTACCCGGTGCTGATGGCCTCCGACATCATCGTGTACAAGGCTGCCCGCGTGCCGGTAGGGCAGGACCAGATCCCGCACCTGGAGATCACCCGCGAGATCGCCCGCCGCTTCAACTACCTTTACGGCGAGGTGTTCCCGGAGCCGGCGGCACTCTTGACCGAAACACCTAAGGTGCTGGGCATCGACGGCCGCAAGATGAGCAAGAGCTACGGCAACGCCATCTTCCTCTCCGATGACGCCGAGGAGACCAGGAAGAAGGTCATGTCCATGGTCACCGACACGCTGCGCCCCTTCAAGCGCGATCCGGGCGAGCCCGACCGCTGCGTTGCCTTCACCCTGCATTCCCTCTATGTCGACGCCGACAAGCGCGCCGAGATCGTCGAGGGGTGCCGCGGTGCCCAGCTTGGCTGTGTCGACTGCAAGAAGATCCTGGCCCAGGCCATGGTCGACACCCTGGCGCCGTTCCGCGAGAAGCGCGTGGAGCTGGCCGAGAAGCCGGGCCTGGTGGAAGAGGTGCTTGCGGAAGGAAGCCGCAAGGCAGAAGTCGTCGCCAAACAGACCATGGATGACGCCCGCGCCGCGCTTAAGGTCTAGAAGACGTTCTACGTTCTATGTTCTAGGTTCTACGTTAGAACCTTCTAGAAGGGAATTGTTGTCGCGGTGGCAGGCTCTGCCATGAATGTTTCGGTTGGTAACGTAGAACATAGAACGTAGAACATAGAACAGTTTTAGGTTTAGGAGTTTATTTGTCCCTGGAAGAGATGCAGAGCAACCTTTTCTCCGAGGCCCTGGAGCAGTCCTACCGGGTGCAGATCGAGGAGTTCGAGGGACCGTTGGACCTGCTGCTCCACCTCATCAAGAAGAACGAGGTGGACATCTACAACATCCCCATCGCTGCCATCACCAGGCAGTACCTCGACTACATGGAGATCATGAAGGACTTGAACCTGGATATCGCGGGTGAGTTCCTCGTGATGGCGGCGACGCTGCTGCAGATCAAGTCGCGCATGCTCCTGCCGGTTACCCCGGAGGAGGACGCAGATGGAGAGGTGGAGGACCCGCGCGCCGAACTGGTGCGGCGCCTTCTGGAGTATCAGCGCTACCGCGACGCCTCGCAGATGCTCAACTGCCGCAACCTGCTCGGCCGCGAGGTCTTCGCCCGCAAGTTCGATTCCCCGGAGCTGGATGAGCTGGAGCCGGTTGAGGAACCGGCCGACGTCGAGCTGTTCGAGCTGATCGAGGCCTTCCAGAAGGTGCTGGCCCGCGTGTCTGTCGATACCTTCCACGACGTGGTCGCCGACGGCATCTCCATCGCCGACCGCATCGGCGAGGTGCTCTCGGTCCTGCATGCGGAGAAGACGGTCTGCTTCGACTCCCTTTTCAACACCGGCATGACCCGCGACCTCCTCGTGGTCACCTTCCTCTCCATCCTGGAGCTGTGCAAGCTGAAGCTGATCAAGGTGGTGCAGACCGAAAACCAGGGCTCCATCTGGTTACATCTCGCGGCCAAGGAGGGAGGAGAGGGTGAGGGTGGCGAAGAGGGGACTGGCTCCGTTTAGGTGCCTGTCCCCCTAGCGGAACGCTCCATCCGCCCACCCTTTACCCAACCCCCAAGGGGACAGGCACCTGGCGGAGCCAGTCCCCCTCTCCCCTTTACGAACGTTTACGGAGGAATCTGTTGTCGGGAAAGTCGCTAAAAGGAATCGTTGAAAGCATCCTGTTCGTTCACGACCAGCCGCTCACCCTGGACCGGTTGACCGGCATTCTGGAGGAGTACGACCGCACCGACCTGCGTGCCGCGCTGGACGAGCTGATCGAGGATTACGAAACCGCCGAGCGGGGCATCGTGCTGATCCAGGTTGCCGGCGGCTACCAGCTGAGAAGCCGCCCCGAGCACGGCGACTACATCCGCAGGCTCAACAAGACCAAGGGGGTCAAGTTCAGCCAGTCCGCCCTGGAAACCCTCGCCATCGTCGCCTATCGCCAGCCCATCACCCGCGCCGAGGTGGAATACCTGCGCGGTGTCGATTCCGGCGGGGTGATGAAAAGCCTCCTGGAAAAGAAGCTGCTGCGCATCATGGGCAAGAAGGACGTCCCGGGTAAGCCGCTCATCTACGGCACCAGCCGTGAATTCCTGGAACTTTTCGGCCTGAAGGACCTGAACCAGCTCCCCACCCTCAAGGAGATCCAGGAACTGGTGCCTCCTGACCCGTTCGCCGACCAGCCGGCGCTCCCGCTGGGAGCCGGCGTTGCTACCGACTCCGCGCCTGCCGCAGATTCTGTCGAATCCGCTGCTACCGATTATTCCGCCGACTCTTCGGAATCCTCCGACCCCTCGGATTCCTCCGACCCCTCGGAGTTCGTTGAACCGTAGTCGCTGCTGAGTTAGAATATTGCCTGGTACGCTGCTCATTAGCATTTCCGCAAAAGGAGGCTGGTATGGTACGGCAACCTGCAGTGGCTGGTAAGTTCTACACCGGCGACCCCGATCGGCTTCGCCTGGAGCTCGCAGAGATGATGCCCCAGGGGCAGGGGACGACCCAAAAGGCGATCGGCATCATCGCCCCGCACGCGGGCTATGTCTATTCCGGAAAGGCAGCAGGCACGGTGTACGCCGCGGTCGAGGTGCCCGACGCTGTGCTCATCCTGGGGCCGAATCACACCGGCGCCGGTGTGGCCGCGGCGCTCGCCCCCGAGAACGAATGGCTCACGCCGCTTGGCCCGGTGCCGGTAAACCGGCGCCTGTCGCAACTCATCCTCGAACACGCCCCGCTGGTCCGCGAGGACCCGCTGGCGCACCGCTACGAACACTCCCTGGAAGTCCAGGTCCCTTTCCTGCAATATCGCAATCCCGGCGTCTCCATCGCCGCGCTCTGCCTCGCGCTCCCCGACTTCCCTTCGATCGCCCGGGTGGGTGAAGGGATAGCCCGCGCCATCGCCGCCTACGGCGAGGAGGTTCTCATCGTGGCGAGCTCCGACATGACCCATTACGAATCCGCCGCCGCGGCCAAGGTGAAGGACGACCAGGCGCTGGCGCGGCTGGCGGACATGGACCCCGAGGGGCTTTTGAAGGTGTGCCGTGAGAAAAACATCACCATGTGCGGCGTCATCCCCGCCACCGCGCTCCTGGTCGCAGCCAAGATCATGGGAGCCCGTTCCTGTCGCCTGGTGCACTACACCAACAGCGGCGAGGTGAACGGCGACCTGCACAGCGTGGTCGCCTACGCCGCCCTCATGGTTTCCTGATGGAGATAATCACCACCCACGTCAACGCGGATTTCGACTGTATCGGCTCCATGGTCGCGGCCAAAAAGCTGTATCCGGACGCGGTCCTCGTGTTTTCCGGGGCGCAGGAAAAGGGGGTGCGTGAATTCTTCCAGAAGGCACCCCATCCCGAGTTCGAAGCCACCCGCATCAAGGACGTGGATTTTTCCGCTGTGACCCGCCTCATCGTCGTCGATTGCCAGCACTCCGCACGTCTCGCCAAATTCGGAGAACTCGCGCAGAAAGAGGGGGTCGAACTGCTGATCTACGACCACCACCCGATCAGCTCCGGTGACCTCAAGGCTGTCGGCGGTATCATCCGTCCCTGCGGCTCCACCACCACAATTCTCGCCACGCTCCTGATGCAGCGCGGCATCGAGGTCAGTCCCGCTGAAGCCACCCTGATGATGCTCGGCATCCACGAGGACACCGGCAACCTCACCTTCCCCTCGACCACCGCCGAAGACTACGCGGTTGCCGCCTGGCTCCTGGAACGCGGCGCGCAACTGAATGAGGTCGCCGACTCCATAGGCCGGGAGCTGACCGTGGAACAGGTCTCGCTGCTCAACGACCTGCTCACCTCTTTGAAAACCAGCTCCCTCAAAGGGGTCGACGTCTCTGTGGCGCATGCCTCCGTGGACCGCTACATCGGCGACATCGCCTCGCTGGCGCACATGATCCGCGACATGGAGAACCTGCAGGTGCTGTTCCTGGTGGTGGGGATGCAGGACCGCGTCTTCGTGGTCGCCCGCAGCAGGATCCCGGAGGTAAGGGTAGGGGAGATCCTGCGCGAGCTGGGGGGGGGCGGGCACGCCACGGCGGCGTCGGCGACGGTGCGTGGGCTCACCCTGATCCAGGTGCTGGAGCAGTTGGAAGCGGTGCTGCGCAAACGGGTCGATCCCATCCGCGTCGCGCGGAGCATCATGTCCTCGCCGGTCAAGACCCTTCCCCCCGACTGCACCATCGAGGAGGCGCGCGAGCGGCTGGTGCGCTACAACGTGAGTGCCATGCCGGTGCTGTCGGGCGACCAGGTAATGGGCATCATCTCACGCAAGACGGTCGAGAAGGCGCTCTACCACAACCTCAACTCGGTCCCCATCTCCGATTACATGCACTCGGAGTTTTACGCCGCGACGCCGGAGACGCCGATCAGCGAGATCCAGAGCTACATGGTGGGGGGGGATTCCCGTCTGGTGCCTGTTCTCGACCAGGGACAGCTGGTGGGGGTGATCACCCGCACGGACCTTTTGCGCTACAGCCTGGGGAGCGAGGCGATCTACGACCTGTCGCGCGACGCCATCCAGGTGAAGAACCGCGAGGTTGAGGGGATGATGAGGCGCTACCTCCCCAAGACCTCAGTGGAGATCCTGCACAACCTGGGACGTGTCGGCGACCGGCTCGATCTTCCGGTTTACGCGGTGGGGGGCTTCGTGCGGGACCTGCTGCTCGGTCAGCGCAATTCCGATGTCGACGTGACCGTTGACGGCGACGGCATCCTGTTCGCGGAGACTTTCGCCGCCGAGTTCGGCTGCCGGGTGAAGAGTCACGAGAAGTTCGGCACCGCGGTCATCGTCTTTCCCGACGGCTTCAAGATCGACGTCGCCAGCACAAGACTCGAGTACTACGTCTCGCCCGGGGCACTCCCCACTGTGGAGCGCTCGTCGCTGAAGATGGACCTGTACCGCCGCGATTTCACGGTGAACACGTTGGCCATCGCACTCAACAGCCAGTCGTTCGGCAAGCTGATCGACTACTTCGGCGCCTACCGCGACCTGCAGGCCAAGGTGATCCGGGTGCTGCACAACCTCTCCTTCGTCGAGGACCCGACCCGCGTGTTCCGCGCCATCCGCTTCGAGCAGCGGCTCAACTTCAGGATCGCCAAGCACACAGAGGATCTGATCAAGAATGCGGTGAAGATGGACTTCCTGGTGAAGCTGGGGGGGAGAAGACTCCTTTCCGAACTGGTTCAGATCCTTCGGGAAAAGGAACCGCTGCAGGGGATCAGTCGCATGGCCTCGCTTGGGCTTTTGCGCTTCATCCACCCTTCCATCGAACTGACGTCGGAACTACAGGCAGCCCTCGAGGAGGTGCGCTACGTCGTCTCCTGGTTCGACCTCCTGTACCTGGAGCGCCCCTACGAGCGCTGGGCGGTTTACTTCCTTGCCTTGTGCGAGGTGCTTTCGCCCGAGCAGTTCTGGGCCACCTGCACCAGGCTCGCGGTCAGCGAGCACCAAAGCGAGCACCTGGCCGAGATGCGGCGGCAGGGCGCGGAGCTGATCGGCGCGATGGAGCGCAAGCTGGTGCGGCAGGAGCGGCTGGAGAACAGCGATATCTACTTCACCCTGCGCGGGCTCTCCGTCGAGATCCTGCTCTACCACATGGCCAGAAGCGGAAACCCGGAAACCAAGCGCTGCATCTCGCTTTATTTCACCAAGTTGCACGGGATGGAGCCCCTGATCGGCGGCGAAGACCTGAAGCGGCTGGGCATCAAGCCAGGCCCCATCTATCGGGAGCTTCTGGACGCGGTATTGAGCGCCAGGATGAACGGCAGGGTCTCCTCCAAAGAGGATGAACTCCGGCTGGTGCGGGAGCTGCAGTCGTAGCTGTTGCAATTTTGCCACACCACCGCCTTTTCACGGTGGCTGCGTAAAATGCCGGTAAATAACGTTTTTTGCTGCAAGCGCCTGTGATGTGAGGCGTTTACAGCACATTAAAAATCCCTTCCTCACTTTTCAACGTATCCCATTTCGTCCGTCTTAGCCAGTTGTTCACGTTATTTCGGTTACTTAGCGTGTGTGTCGTTTGTCGTACCTTTTTTGGCCCCTGATTTGCAAGGGTGACGGCGACTTGCCGCAAAAATCGGAAAAGGGGATCGTATGAAGAATCTGAAGCGCGCAGTGGCTATCCTAGTAACCCTCCTCTCTATAGCAACTCCCTGTCTCGCAGAAGAAAACGCGATGAAGACCATCTTTGAAGATTCTCTCTACGGCGGTCTCGCCGGCGGCCTCGTCGGGGCGGCCATGCTCGCCTTCACCGACAAGCCCGGTGACCACCTGCAGAACGTTGGCATCGGAGCCGGTATCGGTGTTATCGTCGGTGCGGTCTACGGCGCAGTCATCACTTCCAGGTCCCTCGCGGAGTACGAAAACGGCAAGGTGAAGTTTGCCATTCCCACCATCCACCCTGAATTCCGGGAAGGGAACGTCAAGGGACAGAGCAACATCGTCGCCATGGCCGAGCTGCTGCGCGGCAAGTTCTGATCCATCCCCTCGATATGATACGAACCCTAAGGGGAGGCTACGCCTCCCTTTTTTTTTGCACCTGTACCTGGGGTGGTATAAACTTCACGCTGTTTGACATTAAACAGCCGGGGGTGCCCTTTGGCGGAAATCGAAACACGGTCCGACTTGCTTGCCTATACCGATGCCATGCTTACCTGGGTCAGCGGGCGCGGGCGGATTCTGATCGTGGTGCACGACAATCCCGACCCCGACTCGCTCGCCTCCGCGATGGCGCTCAGGCACCTCTTCGCGGTCAAGCTGAACCGTGAGGCGGTGATCGCCTTCTCGGGTATGATCGGCCGGAGCGAGAACCTCGCCATGGCCAAGCTGCTGCAGATACCGCTCACCCCGTTTCCGCTGATCGATCTCAAGGCCTTCCCGGTGGTCTGCCTTTTGGACACCCAACCCGGCACCGGCAACAACTCGCTCCCCCTCGACGTGCGCGCCGACATCGTCATAGACCACCATCCCATGCGGGACGGAAGCGCCTCCTGCCGCTGGGTTGATATCCGCCCCAACTATGGCACCACCGCGACCATCCTCTACGAATACCTGAAGGTGCAGGGTGTCTCGGTGGGAACCAAGCTCGCGACGGCGCTCTTTTACGCCATCAAGTCAGAGACCCAGGACCTGGGACGCGAGGCGACCCGTCCCGACCGCGATGCCTACCTGGTCCTTTTCCCCCTGGCCAACAAGACGCTTTTGAACAGCATCACCCGTCCCAATCTCCCCAGGGAATACTTCATCGCGCTGCACAGCGCGCTGGAGCACGCGAACCTCTACGGCAAGGTGCTGGTCGCCTCACTGGACGGGGTGCAGTTCCCCGAGGTGGTGTCGGAGCTGGCCGACCTCCTGGTGCGGTTGGAGGGGACCGAGACCGTCCTCTGTCTGGGACACTACAGCCACGAGCTGGTTCTCTCCATCCGGACCACCAGCGAGGAGATCAACGCCGGAGAGCTGATCCGCAAGCTGGTGGCCGGCATCGGCACCGCCGGCGGGCACGGCATGATGGCGGGGGGGAAGATCGACGAAGTGGAGCCGGAGCGGGTCGGAGAACTCGAAGCTGTGCTGACTCAGAGGTTCCTGACCGAGCTCGCGGTGACCGATCCGCCATTGGCCTTAGTCCCGTAAACAATTCATGAAAGCGGTTGCCAAAGCCCCCTTAAAATGCTAGTAAATACGGTATGTCCGTATTCCTAGATAACGCAGCGACTTCATTCCCGAAACCGGATGCCGTGTACCAGGCGATGGACGCTGCCATGCGGGAAGTAGGCGTTGCGCCCGGCAGGGGAGGATACCGACAGTCGCTTGCCGCGGCCCGCATAGTCTACGAAGCACGCTCCGCATTAGCCCGTTTCTTCGGGGTCTCGGACTCCTCCCGCCTCGTGTTCACCCACAGCGCAACGGAATCGATCAATATCGCGGTGTTCGGACTGCTAAAGCCCGGCGACCACGTCGTCTCCACCTGCGTCGAGCACAACGCGCTGTCGCGTCCGCTGCACCTCGCGGCCAAGCGCGGCGTCGAGGTGACCTTCGTTGCATCCGACGCCGACGGCGTGGTTTCCGAACAGGACATCGCCCGCGCCATGCGCCCCAACACGAGGCTGGTGGCGCTCGCCCACTGCTCCAACGTCACCGGTGCGGTACAGCCCATCGCCGATATCGCCCAGACGGCGCGGCGCGGGGGGGCACTCTTCCTGGTGGACGCGGCGCAGAGCGCCGGCTTCTTCCCGATCGACGCCGAGGCGATAGGCATCGATCTTCTGGCCGCCCCCGGCCACAAGGGGCTCTACGGTCCTCCCGGCACGGGGATCCTCGCCGTCGCCCCGGGCATCACGCTGGAGCCGCTGCAGGTGGGGGGGACCGGCGGCAGCGCCAGCGCTCCCGAGCCCCCCGAGCAGATGCCCGAGCGGCTGGAGAGCGGCACCGTCAACACCCCTGCCATCGCCGGCCTGAAGGCGGGGCTCGACTTCATCGAATCGACCGGCCTGGACGTGATCCGGGCCAAGGAAACTGCCCTGGTCGACCAGCTCCTGGAGGGTCTCTCCGGCATCGCCGGGGTGCGGCTGTACGGTCCCCGGCAGGGTGAACGCGGCGCCGCCGTCTCCTTTAATGTGGACGGACATGACCCGGCGGCCCTGGGGTACCTGCTCGACGCGGAGTACGACATCAGCGTGAGGGTAGGGCTGCACTGCGCGCCGGACGTGCACCGCAGCATCGGCAGCTTCCCCGAGGGGACCGTGAGGGTCAGCCCCGGTTTTTTCAACACCGAATCGGATATCGACTTTTTTCTTAACGCGCTGCGTGCGATAATATCATGAAAGTTTTGCCCGCTCATTAGCGGCGCGCACGGCTCCCTCTCTGTAACAGCCTGCACGGACTTGGGCGGGATGAGGGGGCAGGGCGAATGATCATTCGCCCCACATTCAACCGGCACGAGACGGCCTTGGAGCCGTGGAAGGGGATACTACGAAAAGTTCAGCTTTGTTGGTCAGGGATGAGGTATTCGGTTTTTCTGAAGGCAGCCACGTACAGGGAGTGGATATGAAGAAAATCTATGTTCTTGATACAAATGTACTTCTGTACGACCCGCAGGCTCTCACCAAGTTCGAAGACAACTCCATCATCATACCCATCACGGTAATCGAGGAAATCGATCGTTTCAAGAAGGACATGAACGAGACGGGGCGCAACGCCCGCCAGGTCTCCCGACTCATGGACGCGTTTCGCAAGGAAGGCTCGCTTTCGCAGGGACTCGACCTGGAAAGCGGCGGCACGCTGAAGATCGAGATCTACGAAGAGAAGGTGATGAAGCGGCTCCCCCCCGAACTGCGCGAGGAGAGGGGCGACAACCGCATCCTGGCAGTGGCCGTCGACCTCATGGAATCCCAGAAGCAGATGCCGGTCATCCTGGTCACCAAGGACACCAACCTGCGCATCAAGGCCGACGCACTGGGGCTCGCGGCACAGGATTACGAATCCGACAAGGTCGCCATCGACGAGCTCTATACCGGATGCGCCACCCTCGAGGTCGGGGCCGACGTCATCGACCGCTTCTACAGTCAGGGGTGGCTGGACCTGGACAACGGCTACCTGCCCCACCAGTACCTGCTCCTGTCCGAAGCGGGTAACCCCTCGCACAGTGCGGTAGGGCGTTTCGACCACGTCTCGCGCAGGATGATGCCGCTGGGCAAGCTGGACAAGGAAGGGGTCTGGAGCCTGTTCCCCAGGAACCTGGAACAGTCCCTGGCGCTGGACGCCCTTTTGGATGACAACATCAAGATCGTGACCCTGGTGGGCAAGGCCGGCACCGGCAAGACGCTCCTCGCCATCGCGGCCGGCCTGCAGAAGACCGCCGAGGAGAACGTCTACAACCGCCTGCTGGTTTCGCGACCGGTGTTCCCGATGGGGCGCGACCTGGGCTTTCTCCCGGGGGACATCGAGGAGAAGCTCTCCCCCTGGATGCAGCCGATTTTCGACAACGTCGAGCTCCTGTTGAGCGGGCACGAAGGGGAGAAGCGCCACAGCAAGGGGTACAAGGAGCTGATGGCGATGGGGATCCTCGAGATCGAGCCGCTCACCTACATCAGGGGACGCTCGATACCGAACCAGTACATGATCGTCGACGAGGCGCAGAACCTGACCCCGCACGAGATCAAGACCATCGTTACCCGCGCCGGCGAGGGGACCAAGATCATCCTGACCGGCGACCCGTACCAGATCGACAACCCCTACGTGGACGCCGAGAGCAACGGCCTTACCTACGTGGTGGAGCGCCTTAAGGAACAGACCATCTCCGCCCACGTCACCATGACCAAGGGTGAACGCAGCGAACTGGCCGAACTGGCGGCGAACCTGCTGTAGCTGACGCGAAAACCTCACAACGGGAGAGAAAAAGGGGGCACGCTGCTGGTGCCCTCTCTATTTTTTTATGCTTCTTCTTGCGCTGGAATCTTCATGTGACGAAACCGCCGCCGCGGTGGTGAGGGACGGCAGGACCGTGCTCTCCAGCATCGTTGCCTCCCAGATCGACATCCATGCCGAATACGGCGGGGTGGTGCCCGAGATCGCCTCGCGGCAGCACCTGGAAGCGGTCTCCCTCGTGGTGGAGCAGGCACTCCAGGAGGCGGGGGTAGCGATCACCGACATCGAGGGGATCGCCGTGACCCAAGGGCCGGGACTGGCCGGCGCGCTCCTGGTCGGCATCTCCGCCGCCAAGGGGCTCTCCCTCGGGAGAAGGATCCCGCTGGTCGGGGTGAACCATATCGAGGGGCACCTCCTGGCCGTCTTCCTGGAACGGCCGGTCGAGTTCCCTTTCATCGCCCTGGCGGTTTCGGGAGGACATTCCCATCTCTACCGGGTCGACGGCATCGGCCGCTACAAGACCCTCGGGCAGACCGTGGACGACGCAGCCGGCGAGGCCTTCGACAAGGTGGCCAAACTGATCGGTCTTCCCTACCCGGGGGGCGTGGCCATCGACCGCCTGGCGGCCGGAGGCGACCCGCGGGCCATCAAGTTCCCGCGCCCTCTTTTGCACGACGGCACCTTCAACTTCAGCTTCTCGGGGCTAAAGACCGCGGTGCTCACCCACGTGGGCAAGCATCCGGAGGCGAAGGAGCAGGGGATCAACGACCTGGCCGCCTCCTTTCAGGCCGCGGTCTGCGAGGTGCTGACCAAGAAGACCGCGGCGGCCATAGCCGAGACCGGGATCAAACGGCTCGTGGTGGCCGGCGGGGTGGCCTGCAACAGCGGCCTGCGCCGCTCCATGGCAGAGTACGCCGAGGCGAACGGGGTGGAGCTTTCCATCCCCTCTCCGAAGCTGTGCGCCGACAACGCGGCGATGATCGCGGTCCCCGGCGACTTTTACCTCGGCGCCGGCTACCAAAGCGGCTTCGATCTCGACGCCCTGCCGGTCTGGCCGCTGGACAAGCTTTCGGCGCGTTTCCCGGGAGGGATGTAATGGAGAAGAGAATCAAGGCCAAAAAGGAATTCGGCCAGAACTTCCTGGTGGATGACAACGTGCTTTCCCGCATCGTTGCCTGCGTGGCACCCGTCAGCGACGACTGCATCCTCGAGGTGGGGCCGGGCAGGGGGGCTCTGTCCCGGCTGCTGGTGGCAAGCGGCGCGCGTTTCGTCGCGGTCGAGTGGGACCGCGAGCTGATCCCGTTTCTGCACGCAGAGTTCGCCGGCAACGACCGCGTCGAGATCGGCCACGGCGACATCCTCAGGGTGGACCTGCCCCAGATCCTGAACACGCGGGCACCAGGCAGGAAGTGGAAGGTCGCGGCGAACCTCCCGTACAACATCTCGTCGCAGGTGCTCTTCAAGTTCATGGATCATTGCGACCTCTTCGAATCCCTCGTGCTCATGCTGCAAAAGGAAGTCGGCGACCGCCTGACCGCCCCTCCGGCCTGCAAGGAGTACGGCGCCCTCACGGTCCTTTTGCGGCTGCACTTCGACATCCGCCGGGAGTTCATTGTGAAGCCGGGCTCCTTCCGTCCCGTCCCGAAGGTGGACTCGGCCGTGCTGAGCTTCATTCCGCTCGCCGCGCCGCGGGTCGAGGTGGGGGACGAGGACCTGTTCCGCCGCCTGGTGAAGGGCGCCTTCAACCAGCGCAGGAAGACCCTCCTGAACTCCCTTCGTTCCGCCGGCTTCGACGACGGCGACGGCTCGCTCTCCGCCGCGCTCTCCCGCTGCGGCATCGACGGTCTCAGGCGCGGGGAAACCCTGTCGCTGGAAGAATTCGCGGCCCTCTCCAGGGACTTGTGCTCGGGGAAAACTCTGGCATAACGACACATGAATGTGCTATATAAGAACGCTAATTTTTAATCACCAGAGGAGCGCCTCATGAAAGTATGCGTGATCGGTTCCGGTTACGTCGGCCTCGTTGCCGGCACCTGTTTCGCCGAAAGCGGCAATGACGTCATCTGCGTCGACGTCGACCAGCAAAAGATAGAAGGTCTCAAGCGTGGCGTGATCCCCATTTACGAGCCCGGCCTCAAGGAGATGGTGCTCAGAAACGGCGAGGAAGGGCGCCTTAAGTTCACCACCGACCTGGACGCCGCAGTCAAGGAGTCCCTGGTCTGCTTCATCGCCGTCGGTACCCCGCCGGGTGCGGACGGATCCGCCGACCTGCAGTACGTGCTCTCCGTGGCCCGCAACATCGGCCGTTCCATGGAAAGCTTCAAGATCATCGTGGACAAGTCCACCGTCCCCGTGGGGACCGCGGACAAGGTGCGCGCTGCTGTCAAGGAAGAGCTGGCCGAGCGCGGCGTGCACATCGAGTTCGATGTGGTCTCCAACCCCGAGTTCCTCAAAGAGGGGGCGGCCATCGATGACTTCATGAAACCCGACCGCGTGGTGATCGGCACCGACAACGTGCGCACCGCCGAAATCATGAAAGAGCTGTACTCGGCCTTCATGCGCAAGTCCAACCGGATGCTGGTCATGGATATCAGAAGCGCCGAGATGACCAAGTACGCCGCCAACGCCATGCTGGCCACCCGCATCACCTTCATGAACCAGATCGCCAACCTCTGCGAGCTTATGGGTGCGGACGTGATGGCCGTGCGCGAAGGGATCGGCTCCGACTCCCGTATCGGCTACGACTTCCTCTTCCCCGGCGTCGGCTACGGCGGCTCCTGCTTCCCGAAGGATGTGAAGGCGCTGGCGAGGACCGCTGACGAGTGCAGCTACGACTTCATCCTGCTGAAGGCGGTGGAAGAGGCCAACGAGCGCCAGAAGCGCATCCTCTCCGACAAGATCGAACGTCATCTGGGGCAGGGGGGCGACCAGCCGCTGGCGGGCAAGAGCATCGCGGTCTGGGGGCTTTCTTTCAAGCCGCGCACCGACGACATGAGGGAGGCTCCCTCGCTGACCATCATCAACCGGCTGCTGGAACTGGGCGCCACCGTGCGGGCCCACGATCCCGAGGCGCTCAACGAGGCGAAGAAACACTTCGGCGACCGGATCGGCTACCACATGAACCAGTACGAACCGCTCAAGGGAGCCGACGCCCTGGTGATCATCACCGAGTGGAACGAATACCGCAACCCCGACTTCGAGAGGATCAAGACGCTCCTGATCAACCCGCTCATCTTCGACGGCCGCAACCTGTACCAGCCTGAGCGGATGCGCGAGATCGGCTACGAGTACTACCCCATCGGCAGAAACGGCGCTGCGTCCTGCGAGATGCAATAACGGCCGTTCAACGTTAAACGTTCAACGTTCGTCCAGTTTTTTGCGTTGGTTCTTTTCTTCCTGGCGGCACCTGATGTCTCAGCCGCCAAGGTGCAGTTATTCAAAGGCAGGGAACCTGTCGAACGTTGAACGTCGAACGGGTTTTGAGAGGTTTTATGCGCATACTGGTCACCGGCGGCGCCGGGTTCATTGGGTCACATCTTTGCGAGAGGCTCCTGAGGGAAGGGCATGATGTCATCTGCCTCGACAACTTCTTCACCGGCAGCAAACGCAACATCGCGCATATGCTGGACCACCGCTCCTTCGAGCTGATCCGCCACGATGTTACCGAGCCCATCCTCCTCGAGGTGGACCGGATCTACAACCTGGCCTGCCCCGCCTCGCCGATCCACTACCAGTACAACCCCGTGAAGACCACCAAGACCAGCGTCATGGGCGCCATCAACATGCTGGGGATCGCCAAGAGGGTGAGGGCCAGGATCCTGCAGGCCTCCACCTCCGAGGTGTACGGCGACCCGCAGGTGCATCCGCAGACGGAGGCGTACTGGGGCAACGTCAACACCCTGGGGCTGAGAAGCTGCTACGACGAGGGGAAACGCGTCGCCGAAACCCTGATGATGGACTACCACCGCCAGAATCACGTGGACGTCAGGATCATCAGGATCTTCAATACCTACGGCCCCAAGATGGCCGAGAATGACGGCCGCGTGGTCTCCAACTTCATCCTCCAGGCCCTCAAGGGCGAGGACATCACCGTCTACGGCGGGGGGGAGCAGACCCGTTCCTTCTGCTTCGTCTCCGACCTCGTGGAGGGGATGATGCGCATGATGGAGACCCCCGGATTCACCGGCCCGGTCAACCTCGGCAACCCCGCGGAGACGACCATCCTGGAATTCGCCAAGAAGATCATCGCCCTCACCGGGTCCACCTCGCGCATCGTGTACCGCCCACTGCCGGCCGATGACCCGAAACAGAGGCAGCCGGACATCTCGCTGGCCAAGCAGATGCTGGGCTGGGAACCCACGGTGAGCGTGGACGACGGGCTCAAGCAGACCATCGACTATTTCCGGTCCGTCCTCACCTCGGCATAGGAACGCATGCAGAAACGATTTTTTTTAGTACCGGCAGCGGTAATCATCTTCATCCTCGGCTTCACCGTCTTCGGTGACCGGGGGCTGCTGCGCATCAACCACCTGCACCGCGACCTCGACGAGACGCAGAAGCGCCTGAACGAGTTGAAAGAGGAAAACGACAAGCTGAAGCGGGAGATCGCCGCGCTGCAGTCGGACCGGCGCTACCTGGAGAGCATCGCCAGGCGCGACTTCGGCCTGGTGCGCAGCAACGAGGTGATCTACCAGTTCCCGGGGGGGGGCAAGCCCGCCGCTGCCGGGACTCCGGCCCAGGGAGCTGCGCAGGTGCCCGCGCCCGTCGCACCGGCGGCACAGGGAGCGTCGGCTGCCAAACCGGCTCAGCCCGCACAGCCGGCACCGCACTCCGGCAAGTAACGCAAGCCCCAGGCGGGCATTCGAGGTAATCAGCATGACTCAGACAGGAAAACAGCATTGCGTGGTCTGCGCCTGGCGCGAACACTGCTCCAAGAAATTCTGCGTGCCCGACGGCGGCGCCCGCTGCCCGGACTTCACACGCGACGTGACCATAAAACCCGTGCCCGACGCGGAAAAGGATAAGGAAAGGGAGGAGAAGATATGAAGGAGCAGCTGCGCGCATGCATCCTGAAGGGAATCGAGGGGTGTTTCGCCGACGGCACGCTCACCTCTGGTGTGGTTCCGGCCATCAACGTGGAGAAGCCGGCACACGCCGAGCACGGAGATTTCGCTACCAACGTCGCCATGCAGATGGCCAAGCAGGAGCGCAAGGCGCCGCGCGCCGTCGCGGAGGCCCTGGTCAAGAAGCTCGCCGAGGCGTCGGACCTGATCCAGTCCGTCGAGATCGCCGGCCCCGGTTTCATCAACTTCTTCGTCAAGGACGCGGCTTGGAGGCAGGTCCTCACCACGATCGACCGAGCCGGCGACCAGTACGGCAAGAGCAAGGTCGGCGCCGGCAAGCGGGTGCAGGTCGAGTTCGTCAGCGCCAACCCGACCGGTCCGCTGCATATCGGCCACGGCCGCGGCGCCGCGACCGGTGATGCCGTCGCCTCCCTCCTCTCCGCCGCCGGCTTCGACGTGCAGCGCGAGTACTACATCAACGACGCCGGCAACCAGATGAACACCTTGGGGCTCTCCGGACTGTTGCGCTACAAGGAACTGCTGGGCGAGAAGATCGAGTTCCCCGAGAACTGCTACCAGGGCGACTACATCAAGGACATCGCACGGGACGCCATCACCAAGCACGGCGACCGCTTTCTGAAGGCTCCGCAGGAGGAGGGCGTTTCCTTCTTCGCCAAGATGGGGGGCGATCTGATCCTCAAGGGGATCGACGACGACCTGCAGGACTTCGGCATCCGCTTCGACAACTGGTTCTCCGAGCAGTCGCTCTTCGATGACGGCAAGGTCACCTCGGCCATCGCCGAAATGCAGGAGAAGGGGCACATATACGAGCAGGAAGGAGCGCTCTGGTTCAGAACCACGGCGTTTGGCGACGACAAGGACCGCGTGGTAGTCAGAAGTAACGGCGTCACCACTTACTTCGCTTCCGACATCGCCTACCACCGCGACAAGTACGCGCGCGGCTTCGACTGGGTCATCGACGTCTGGGGCGCCGACCACCACGGCTACGTGCCGAGGCTGAAGAGCGTGGTGCAGGGACTGGGGCGCAAGGCCGACGACCTCGGCATCATCCTGGTACAACTGGTATCGCTTTTGCGCGACGGCCAGCCGGTGGCCATGTCCACCAGAAGCGGCGAGTTCGTGACGCTGAAGGAGGTTGTGGACGAGGTCGGCCGCGACGCCGCCCGCTTCTTCTTCCTGATGCGCCGCTCCGACAGCCAGCTCGATTTCGATCTCGAGCTCGCCAAGCGCCAGAGCAACGACAACCCGGTCTACTACGTGCAGTACGCCCACGCCAGGATCAGGAGCATCTTCGACACGGCCAAAGAGCGCGGCGTGGAGCCGAACTTCGACGGGGTGCGTCTGGAGCTGCTGGAGAGCGCCGACGATATGAGCCTCATCAAGAAGCTCTCCCTCTACCCGGAGATCCTGGAGGGGGCGGCGGTCAACTTCGAACCGCACCGGATCACTTACTACCTGCAGGACCTGGCCGGCGAGTTCCACAGCTTCTATAACAAGAGCAGGGTGATCACCCCCGAGGAGCCCGAGCTCACCCAGGCCCGTCTGTTCCTGCTGCACTGCGTCGCCGTGACCTTGAAGAACGCGCTGACCGTGCTCGGGATGTCGGCTCCGGAGAGGATGTAGGAGGGGCGCATGCGGCTTGACTACAGCGAAAAGATGAGGGCGGTCAGGGAAAGCGCCGAGCGCGTCAAACCCGTGCAGAAGAACCGTCCCCGCCGGGAGCCGATCGGCACCTTCGCGGTGGTCGGTCTGCTGCTGCTCGCCCTGGGGTACGGGGCAGGTGTGCTGACCGGGTGGTTCCTGTTCAAGGGGAAGGTTGATCCCAAGGCCCTCGCCGCGGCGCAGGCCGCAGCTCAGCAGAAGGCGCAGGCCGCACCCGTGGCGCAACCGGCGGCACCCGCTCAAGCAGGACAGGCGGGCCAACCCGGCCAGCCGGGGCAGCCCGCCCCCGAGGTCCCGCTTACCTTCTACAAGACCCTTCCCTCAGGAGGGAAGGGGGCCATGGGCAGCGGCATCAACACGAAGCTTCCCGAAGTGCAGTCCAAGGCGGCAGCCGCCGCACCGGCCGCGACCGCGGCGCACGTTGCCGAGCCGGCCTCCGCAAAGCCGGCCGCTGCCGCCGTACCCGCCAAGGCGCCGGAGGCCAAAGCCGCGGAGAAAACCGGGGACAAGGCCACGGACGCCGGCGCGGAGAAGCCTGCCGCCGAAAAGCAGGGTGGCGAAGCACGCTACCTGGTGCAGGTCGCTTCGTACAAGGACAGGAAAGAGGCGGACGCGGTGCGCGCCAAGCTCGTCGCCAAGGGCGTGGCCGCATACCTGGTGGAATCGAAGCTACAGGACAAGGGAGTCTGGTACCGGATCAGGGTAGGGCATCACCTGTCGAAGCCGGAGGCGCAGCAGTTGGCCGGGAAGGTTGGGAGCGGGGCGACGGTGGTCGCGGAATAGCTTTTCGGCCCCCAGCGTGGTTTTTTTCTCTCCCCGAGCTACAGTTAACCCCGGGATGGGGAGCGTGTTATGGAAAGACGAAAAAAGCTGGGTGAAATATTCATCGAGAACGGGCTGCTCTCCGAGAAGACGGTGGAGCGGATGCTGGTGCTGTCCAAAAAGCTCGGCAAGCGCTTCGGCACCGTGCTGGAGGACCTGGAACTGGTCACCGGCGAGGAACTGGCCCAGGCCCTGGCCACGCAGTACGGCTGCCGCGTCGCCAGCAACTTTTCCGGCTACAGCTTCTCGCCGGAACTGTTGAAGACCATCACGGTCGATGTGGCCATGCACAACTACATCTTCCCGCTCAAACTGGACGAGAAGCGACTGGCGCTGGCCATGGCGGATCCCACGGAGACCCGGGTGGTGCGCAACATTTCGGCCAACCTCGGGCTGACCATCACCCCCTTCATCGCCACCCGCAAGGAGATCTACGCCGCCATCTGCAGGAATTACCTGCAAAAAGAGGTCTCCAGCGCGGCCGCCCACACTGTGCTGGTGGTCGAGGATGACAAGCTGATGGGAGTCATGTTCGGCGACTTTCTGGGCCGGGAAGGGTTCCGCGTCATCCACGCCGCGGACGGTCTGGAGGCCTACAAGGCGGTCCTGACCGAGAAGCCGCACGTGGTGCTCACCGACCTGATGATGCCCAAGCTGGACGGCTTCGGGCTTTTCGACGCGCTGCGCAGCGTGCCCGACCTGAACGCCATACCGGTGATACTCATCACCAGTTCCCTGAAGCCGGAGGACGAGGTGAAGGCGTTCGAGAAGGGCTTTTTCGACTTCATAGAGAAGCCGGTGCGCGAGGAGACCCTGATCACGCGGGTGAAGAGGGCGTTGCAGTTTCGGGAGCGCACGTACCAGTTAAGCTAAGCGGTTCGCCGCAAATATCACCAGGACCACGCACCCTCCAGCCCCGTCCGGCGCTGGAGGTATTTATTTGAGGAAACGCCATGTGCGCCATACAGACCGTCAAGTGCCCGCACTGCCGCAAGGAAGCCCTGCTGGCCGGGAACCCGTACCGCCCTTTCTGCTCGGAAAGGTGCAAGATGATCGACCTCGGCACCTGGGCCAGCGAAGGGTACCGCATCCCCGGCGAGAAGGCGCCCCAGCACCAGGATGACGATGAGGACGAGGGGTAACCATCCCCGCACGTCCCGACGCGATACGACACATCATTTTATTGCAGCCATGCAATGATCAAAGCAGTAAAGGAGCCACTCATGTCAGAAGTACGTCTTCGTTTCGCACCGAGCCCGACCGGCTTCCTTCATGTCGGAGGAGCGCGCACGGCGCTTTTCAACTGGCTTTTGGCCAGAAAGCAGCACGGCACCTTCGTGCTCAGGATCGAGGATACCGACGTGACCCGGTCCACCCAGGAGTCGGTGGATGCCATCTTCGAAGGGATGAAATGGCTGGGGCTGGACTGGGACGAGGGCCCCTTCTTCCAGTCCGACTACTTCCCGGTCTACAAGGAGTACATCGACAAGCTGGTCGCGGAGGGCAAGGCGTACAAGTGCTACTGCAGCGTCGAGGAGCTCGAGGCCAAGCGTGAGAAGGCGCTTGCGGAAGGGGGGAAACCGAAGTACGACGGTACCTGCCGTGATCTCCCTCCCCAGGAGGACGATGGCCGCCCCTACGTGATCCGTTTCAAGACCCCCAAGGAAGGGACCACCACCTGGAACGACCTCATCAAGGGGAAGGTTTCCTTCGAGAACGCGGAGCTGGACGACCTGATCATCCAGCGTACCGACGGCACCCCGACCTACAACTTCGTCGTGGTTGTCGACGACGTCACCATGAGGATGACCACGGTGATCCGCGGTGACGACCACGTCAACAATACGCCGCGCCAGATCCTGATCTACCAGGCGCTGGGGGTACCGGTCCCGGTGTTCGCGCACGTACCGATGATCCTCGGCGCCGACAAGGCCCGTCTCTCCAAGCGCCACGGCGCCACCTCGGTCATGGCCTACCGCGACATGGGCTTTCTCCCGGAGGCGATGGTCAACTACCTGGTGCGCCTGGGGTGGAGCTACGGCGACGAGGAGATCTTCTCCCTGCAGGACCTGATCGAGAAATTCTCCATCGAGAACGTCGGCCGCTCGGCCGGTGTCTTCAACACGGAAAAACTCCTGTGGCTGAACGCCCACTACATCAAGACCGGCGACCCGGAACGCCTGGCCGACCTCCTGGTGCCGTTCCTGAAAGAGCGCGGCGTGGACCCGTCGCAGGGGGGACCGGACCTGGTGGCCGTGATCAAGACCTTGCAGGAGCGGGCCAAGACCATGCTGGAACTCGCCGACGGGGCGCTTTTCTACTACAGGGACGAGCTCTCCTATGACGAGCAGGGAGTCGCCAAGGCGTATAACGCCGACACTCCGGCGCTGCTTACCGCCCTGGTGGAGAAGCTGGCGGCACTGCCTGCCCTGGATCAGGCCAACATCGAGCAGGCCTTCAAGGAGCTCATGGCGGAGAAGGGGATCAAACTGGGGCAGGTCGGTCCGGCCGTGCGTCTCGCCCTTTCCGGCACGACCGCGTCCCCGGGGATCTACGAGATGATCGAGGTGCTCGGGCTGCAGGAAACCAAAAAGCGTATCGAACGCGCCATCGCCGTCCTCGCGAAGTAGGCTGCGGGAGCTGCCGACGAAAAAAGGAGGGCGCCCCTCGGGGCGCCCTCCTTTTTGATGTTACGAGGCAAAAAATGAGGCCTGCAGCGGACGAGCCGGCTGCAGGCCATGGCATTACATGCTTCTTTTGTGCGGTTGCTGATTAGGCCGGGGAGATTGCGGACACCGGGCAGGTGTCGACGCAAGCGCCGCAGTCAATGCAGGTATCCGCAGCGATAGCCCTCTTGCTGCCAGCCTCGCTGATAGCGTTGACCGGGCAGGAATCGTCGCAGGCGCCGCAGTTGATGCATTCGTCGCTGATGGTATGTGCCAAAGTATTCACCTCCTTCACCTGGAGTTAAAAGTTGACGTGGAAACTAGCACAGCGCTCGCAAAAAGTCCACCATAAAGCTGTAGACAATAAACTCCTAATCGGGAGAAAAATCTTGAACTGAGGGCGACTCTCCTGTATATATAAAAAAAGGTTTTATTTGTGTACTTTTTGTCCGGTGTGGATCTTCCTCGTATCACTGGGCAAACTACAATCACGGGGGATGCTAATCGATGGATATTCTGGCACTTAACTGCGGGAGTTCTTCTGTAAAATACCAGTTGTTTGACTGGGATAAAAAAGTGGTTGTGGCAAAGGGGATGGTGGAACGCGTGGTCATCGGCGACTCCTTCATCCTGCACGAGGTCCCCGGGCGTGAGACCTACCGTGAAGACTCCGACTGCCCGGACCACAAGACCGCAGTTGACCTGATCCTGAGAACCCTGACCTCCCCGACTCACGGCGTCCTCCGGGACATCAAGCAGATCGCTGCTGTCGGCCACCGAGTGGTGCACGGCGGCGAGAAGTTCACCAAGTCCGTGCTGATCGACGACGAGGTCCTGGCCGCGGTCACCGAGGTACAGCACCTGGCGCCGCTGCACAACCCGCCCAACATCGCCGGCATCGAGGGCGCCATGGCCGTGCTCCCCGGCGTACCGCAGGTCGCCATTTTCGATACGGCGTTTCATCAGACTATGCCCGAGCATGCCTACCTCTATCCGCTGCCGTACGAGTGGTACGAGAAGTACGGCGTGCGCCGCTACGGTTTCCACGGTACCTCGCACCTCTACGTTTCCAAGCGGATCGCCGCGATCCTGGGTAAGCCCGCCAACCAGTGCAACGTCATCACCATGCACATCGGCAACGGCGTCTCCCACTGTGCCATTAAAAATGGCGTGTCGGTCGACACCAGCATGGGGCTCACCCCGCTGGAAGGCGCCATGATGGGTACCCGTTGCGGCGACATCGACCCCGCCATCCCCGCCTTCATGATGCAGAAGGAGAACCTTTCCGCGAAGGAAATCGACTCCATTCTGAACAAGAAGAGCGGCGTCATCGGCATCACCGGCCGCTTCACCGACCGCCGCGACGTGATCGAAAACGCCAACGACGGCGACCGTCTCTGTTCGCTGGCGCTGGACATCGAGGCGTACCGGCTCAAGAAGTACATCGGCACCTACATGGCTGTTGTGGGGAGGCTTGATGCGGTCGTCTTCACCGCCGGGGTAGGGGAGATGGGGGCGCCGATCAGGGAGCGTGCCATCGCCGGGCTCGAGCACCTGGGCATCGTTCTAGACAAGGAGCGCAACGCCTCGGCCATGACCAGGAAGCGCGAGACGCTGATCACCACCGACGATTCGCCGGTCAAGGTGTACGTGATCCCGACCGACGAGGAGCTGGTGTTCACCGAGGACGTGGCCGCCATCTTGAACGGCACCTACACCGATCACATGAACTTCGAGTACAGCTTCTCCAGGCCCGACTTCGTAAGGAAGTAAGTCAGGCGACACTAGACAGCAAAAAGGCCGGCGGGGTTAACCCCGCCGGCCTTTTTTATATAGTTGTCACGCTCTTGCCAGTTGCTTGATACCCCCTCTCCCTCCGGGAGAGGGATGGGGTGAGGGCGTTGCAATCAAAGTGATCAGTCGTGGCAGCGCCCTCAGCCGCCCTGCGGGCACCCTCTCCCAAAGGGAGAGGGGACCTGGGGAAGCCTGAGGAGAATGCCGCGCGTTACCCTTGCGCCTGCACCGCGGTGATGGCGGTGACGTCGACGATGTCCTGCACGGAGCAGCCGCGGGAGAGGTCGTTGACCGGCTTCGCGAGACCCTGGATCACCGGGCCGATGGCCTTGGCGCCTGCCAGACGCTCGACCAGCTTGTAGGCGATGTTGCCTGCATCGAGGGTCGGGAAGACGAGGACGTTGGCCTTGCCCGCCACGCCGCTCCCCGGTGCCTTCTTGGCGCCGACCGCCGGGATGAGTGCGGCGTCGGCCTGCAGCTCGCCGTCGATGGAAAGCTCGGGATCCATCCCCTTGGCGATCTCCAGCGCCTTCAGCACCTTGTCGGCGTCGGGGTGGCTCGCGCTTCCCTTGGTGGAGAAGGAGAGCATGGCGACGCGGGCCGGGACGTCGAGGAAGGACTTGCAGTTCCTCGCGGTCGCGATGGCGATTTCGGCCAATGCCTGCGCATCGGGGTTCGGGTTGACGGCGCAGTCGGCGAAGAGGATGACGCCGTTCTCGCCGAAGTTCGGCGTCTGGGTGGCCATCAGGAAGAAGGAGGAAACGGTCTTGATGCCGGGAGCGGGACCGACGGTCTGGAAGGCGGCACGCAACACGTCACCCGTGGTTCCGGTGGCACCGGCCACCTCGCCGTCGGCATCACCCTCGCGCACCATCATGCCTGCGAAGTAGAGGTTGTCCGGCGCGGTCAGCATCTCCTGGGCCTGCTGCGGGGTGAGCCCCTTGGATTTCCTCAGTTCCACGAGCTTGCCGACGTAGGCGTCGAGCTTGGGCGAAGTGGCGGGGTCGACCAGTTCCACGCCGGCCAGGTTGATCCCCTTGGCAGCGGCCGCCGCCTGGATCGCATCCGGCTTGCCCAAAAGCACGATCTTGGCCAAACCTTGTTCCACGATCTGCTGCGCGGCAAAGAGCATCCTTTCGTCGTAGCTCTCCGGCAAGACCACCGTCTTGAGTTTCGATTTCGCCTTCTCGTGAATCTGCTTAACCAACGGCATGGGCATTCCTCCGTAATTGAATTATAAAACCGTGTTAGTTATATAACCCAGCGGGCGGGATCGGTCAATAAAAAAGCCGTCCCTTCGGCGGTCAGCGCGGCAGCGGCGTGCCGCACTCCTCGGGGTCTCCCTGCAGTTTGGCGACCGCATGGGGCACCGCGGCCCAGACGAAGCCGATGTTCTCGGTGGCGCCCTTGGGGCTGCCGGGAAGGTTGATGATGAGCGCGTTTTTCCTGATGCCGGCGACTGCGCGGGAGATGATGGCGTGCGGGGTCTTCTTCAGGCTTTCCATGCGCATCACCTCGCCGAAGCCGGGGAGCAGGCGCTCCACCACGCGCTCGGTGGCCTCAGGGGTGACGTCGCGCGGCGAGACGCCGGTGCCGCCGGTGGTGAGGATGAGGTCGTAGAGGCCGCTGTCGGCCCACTCGGTGAGTTTTTCCGAGATGAGGGCGCCCTCGTCGGGGATGACGTCGGTGCAGGCGACCGTGACGCCGCGCTCTTCGAGCCAGGCCCGCAGGGCGGGGCCGCTGCCGTCGGCACGCTCCCCGGTGGAACAGCGGTCGCTGAGGGTGAGAATGGCTGCTCGCATGTAGAGGCTCCTTTAAGTCTGGTGGACGTCGGACGTCCGACCGGTCTGACGCAGCGAAAGGGGACAGGCACCTGCGGAGCCAGTCCCCATCGACGCGTGCTTAGTCCTCGCGCTTGAAGACGCCGCTCTTGCCGCCTTCCTTGTAGTGCAGCTTCACATCCGAGATGACGATACCCTTGTCGGTCCCCTTGCACATGTCGTACACGGTGAGTGCGGCTACGGTGGCGGCGGTCATGGCCTCCATCTCCACGCCGGTCCGCTCGAAGGCGCGCACGGTGGCCATGACGCCGATGGTTCCCTTCGCCTCGTCCACCTCGAACTCTATGGCGACGTGGTGAATGGCGAGCGGGTGGGAGAGTGGTATCAGGTCGGGGGTCTTCTTGGCGCCGGCGATGCCGGCCAGGCGGGCCACGCCGAGGACGTCGCCCTTGGCCATCTTCCCGGAGACGATGGACTGCACGGTTTCGGGTTTCAGGGTCAGCACGGCGCCGGCTACGGCGGTGCGCATGGTCGGGGTCTTCTGGCTTACGTCGACCATGATGGCGTTGCCGCTGGCGTCAAAGTGGTTGAACGACATGTTAAACCTCCATTTCCAAGGTGGGATCGAGCAGGTGCAGATCTACTTCCGCGCCGGCGGCGAACTCGGTCGCCTCGGCGGGGAGGATGGCGAGGGCGTTGCAGCGCAGCATGGTCTTCAGTATCCCGGTGTTTTGATCTCCCGAGGTGCTGGCGATATAGCGCCCTCCCTCGATGGCGACGTGGACACGCAGGAAGTTGACCTTACCCGCCTTCTTGCGCGCCCCTTCCTTGAGGACGCCCCTGACGGTGCGACGGAACACCTTCTCGTGCCCCATCATGCGCAGGATCGCCGGCCGGGCGAACTCCTCGAAGGTGATCATGGTGGAAACCGGGTTGCCGGGCAGTGAAAAAACGGGGATGTTCCCTTTCATGCCGAAGGCCGTGGGGCCGCCGGGCTTGATGCCGGGCTTCCAGAACTGCTCCACTACGCCCAGTTCCGCCAGCACCTCGCGCACCAGGTCACGGTCCCCGGCGGAGACCCCGGCCGAGGTGATCAGCACGTCCGCCTTCAGTCCCTCGGAGAGCAGGGCCCGGTGGCTGTCGCGGTCGTCGCGGGCGATGCCGAGGATGACTGGTTCGGCGCCGCAGAGCTTGATGGCGGTGGCGAGGGCGAGGGTATTGCTGTTGACGATCTGGCTCTCTTTGGGCTCGGTGCCTACTTCGACCAGTTCGTCGCCGGTGGAGAGAATCGCAACGCGCACCTTGCGGTAGACCGGAACCAGGACCGCCGAGAAGGAGGCCAGCAGACTCACCTGGGGAGCGCCGATGACGGTGCCGCGCGGCATGACCGCCTCACCGCTGCGCACGTCCTCGCCCTGGAAGCGGATATGGTCGTGCTTTTTCACCTGCTGCAGGAGCTTCACGGTCTCGGCCGTGTTCTCGGTCTCCTCTATCGGCACGACCGCATCGGCACCCGGCGGGATGGGGGCGCCGGTCATGATGCGCGCCGCGCACCCCGGCGTCACGGCGTCGTCGGAACTGACACCGGCGGGGATGTAGTCGGTGACCTTCAGTACGGTGCCCGGCGCGCAGTCTGCGCTCCTGACGGCGAATCCATCCATGGCGGAGTTGTCCCAGCGCGGCATGTCCTTGGGGGCCACGTAGTCCTCGGCCAGCACCCGTCCGGCGGCTTCCAGAAGCAGCACCCTTTCCACGCCAACGGGCGCCACCTTTTCGATGACCATGCGTCTGGCTTGCTCGTAGTTCGTCATCTCTTCCTCTTTGTTCCTTGTTAATGGCAGTTACGAAAAAAGCCCCGTCTCCGTGAAGGAAGAGGGGGCCCGTGCGCTGATGCGGCGGTGCTTCTCCTTTCCAAGAGGGAGGCGGTGCCGTTTCCGGCAGCACCCATCGGCTGCGGCGCCCTGGGGTGTTTCCCTTTAGACGGCAGCAGCTCGGAGACGTTGTGCATATTTTCC
This sequence comes from Geomonas oryzisoli, assembly GCF_018986915.1. NCBI lineage: Bacteria > Pseudomonadati > Thermodesulfobacteriota > Desulfuromonadia > Geobacterales > Geobacteraceae > Geomonas > Geomonas oryzisoli. The sequence goes on along the minus strand of NZ_CP076723.1, from coordinate 2,354,295 downwards.
CAAAGCCATAGCATATTTGGGCGGAAATAAACAATTATTTTAGCTTAAGGGTTGCACCCCGGGCCGTGCCAACGCCATGGTAACACCTTGTAATTTAGTGGTTTTCGGAGGCTGCGCCGCCTCGCCTCCAAGCCGTATACTTTTCTAGCCAGTCTGCAGGGGCACCCCAACCATGCTCATTAAAGTGGTTGATTTCCGTTTGACAAACAAGGTATGGTTTTTAGCGTGTACCAGACAGTCGAGCCGCGACCGGCTGCCTGCGGGATCACCCGCCGCTTGAGGTCAAGCAGTTTAAACACCTGTAATCAGGGAATTTTATGTCATTGATAGATACCTACGGCAGGCGCATCAACTACCTGCGACTCTCGGTCACCGATCGCTGCAACCTCCGCTGCAGCTACTGCATGCCTGAAGAGGGTGTCGAGAAGCTGAGCCACTGCGAGATGCTCTCCTACGAGGATCTGCTCCGGATCTCGTCCGAGGCCGTTGCCGCCGGGATCGAGAAGATCCGCGTCACCGGCGGGGAGCCCCTGGTGCGCAAGGGAATCGTCGACTTCCTGGCACGCCTGGCCGCCTTGCCGGGGCTGAAGGAACTGGTCCTGACCACCAACGGCCTCCTTTTGAAGGAGATGGCGCAGGGGTTGAGAGATGCCGGGGTACAGAGGCTGAACGTGAGCCTCGATTCTCTCAAGCCGGAAACCTTTGCCGCCATCACCCGCGGGGGAGACCTGCAGCGGGTACTGGACGGGCTCGACGAGGCGGAACGGGTCGGCTTCCCGCCCCACAAGATCAACGTGGTGGTGATGCGCGGGGTGAACGACGACGAGATCCTTGATTTCGCGGCGCTGACCCTGAAGCGTCCCTATGCGGTGCGCTTCATCGAGTACATGCCGACCTCTGGCGACGCGGACTGGCGTGACCTCACCGTACCGGGTGCCGAGATTAGGGAGCGCATTGCCCGCGAGTACACCATCGAGGAAAGCACCAACAGCGAGCGCTCCGGCCCGTCCAAGAATTTCCGGATTCAGGGGGCGCCCGGGTCGCTGGGGATCATCACCGCCATGACGGGGCACTTCTGCGACGGCTGCAACCGCCTGCGGGTGACCGCGTCCGGTGTCGCCAAGGGGTGCCTGTTCTCCGGGGAAGGCGTCGACCTGAAACCGGTGCTGGTGACGGGCGACGACGAACTTTTACGCAAGGAAATCCGGCGCATCGTGGCGGCCAAACCGGGGCGGCACGAGGTGACCGATGAAGGTGTGGAAACCAAACCATTCGCAATGTCCCGCGTAGGCGGCTAGAGAACAAGGAGAAGGCATGATCGGAAAGGTAATCGCCGTCAATATCAGCAAGAACAAAGGGGAGAGGAAGACCCCGGTCCCCGAGGTCACTATGCGCGAGGAGCACGGCATCGTCGGCGACGGCCACGCCGGCGACTGGCACCGGCAGGTAAGTCTTCTCGCCCAGGAAAGCATCGCCAAGATGCAGGCGCTCGGGCTGGACGTGAAGGAAGGGGACTTCGCCGAGAACATCACCACCGAAGGGGTGGACCTGGTGAGCCTCCCCATCGGCGCCAAGATCGAGCTCGGGGAGACCCTCCTGGAGGTGACCCAGATCGGCAAGGAGTGCCATACCCGCTGCGCCATCTACTACCAGGCCGGTGACTGCGTGATGCCCAAAGAGGGGATCTTCGCCAGGGTGCTGAAGGGCGGGGTGGTTCGGCCCGGGGATAAGGTGGTGGTGTAAGACGCTGCAACTGGTACAAAACAGTGAAAGGCCGCGAGGCGTCTGCACGCTCGCGGCCTCTTTGCGTAAAGGGGGGGCTTCAGTGCTCGCAGGGGAGCAGCACGGTGAAACTGCTGCCTCGACCTGGGATGCTCTCCACGTCGATGCAACCGCCGTGCTCCCTGATGATGCCGTAACTTACCGACAACCCTAACCCCGTGCCGTTCGCCTTGGTGGTGTAGAAGGGGTTGAATACCTGCCTCAGGTTCTCCAGCTGGATCCCGACTCCGGTATCGGAAATCTTCACTTCGTAGTTGTCCCCACTCCCCACCGGCGCGCTCCTGATGTCGAGAACGCCGCCGTCAGGCATCGCCTGCACGGCGTTCAGGATCAAGTTGGTGAATACCTGCCGCAGCTGGTCCTGGTCCCCTTCGACCACGGCCACCTCCTCGGCGTAGAACTCGAACACCTCGATCTTCTCCAGGGAAACCTGGTGACCTATCTGCCCCACGATCTCGTGCAAAAGCTCGTTCAGGTGTACCTCGCCGCGCTCCATCTGCTCGCGCCGGGCGAACTTCAACAGGTTTGATACGATCCGCTCCACCCGCTTTACCTGCTGGAAGATGGTGTCCACCTCCTCACGGTTGGGGGCGTCCTCCGGGACCGAGAGCTGCAAAAGCTCCGTGTTGCCGCGGATGATGGCCATGGGGTTGTTGATTTCGTGGGCGACGCCTGCCGCCAACTCGCCGATTGCCGCCAGCTTCTCGACCCGCAACAGCTCCTCACGCGTCTGCACCAGGAGTCGGTTCTTCTCCTCCAGTTCTGCCGTCCTCAACTGTACCTTCTGCTCCAGGTTCCGGTTCAGCTCGATGATGCTGTCCTCGCGCTCGGCAAGGGACTGGCTCATGTCGTTGAAGCGCTCAGCCAGGTCGCCGATCTCGTCGCGCGAGTCGATGGTGCTCTTTACGTCCCGCTCGCCCGCCGCCACCCGCCGCGTCAAGAGCTCCAGTTCCTTGATCGGTTGCGCCAGCTTGCGTCCCAGGAAACCGGACATGGAAACCCCGGTCAGCCCGCTCAAAAGGAGCACGAAGCTCAAAAGGACCGCCATGTCGGTCTTCACCGCCGAGTAGTGACTCTCCAGCATCCCCACGTAGAGTGCCCCGATCGGCACCCCCTGCAGCGAAAAGATCGGCTCGTAGGCGGTCAGGTACCAGTCGTTGACCACGAAGGCCCTCCCCACCCACTTGGCCCCTTTTAGCAGGACGCGGTCGTACACCGGCGCCGAGAGTTTGGTGCCGATGGCACGGCTGCCGTCGGTATTGGGGACGTTGGTCGCGATCCGGACGTCCCCCTGAAATATGGTGGAGTTACCCACGTCGCGGCCGTTGGATTTCGCCCCTTCGTAGACGACAGTCTTGATCTTGTCCACCAGCTTTTTGTTGTTGTTCAACAAAACCCCGCCGTACAGCGCTCCCACCACGTTGCCGGCCTGGTCCCGTACCGGCGCGGCCACGAAGAGGAGCATGGCGCCGGTGAGCGGAGCGGGCGGCGTTGGGTCCGATTTGGTTCCGGCCACCTGGACATGGGCCTGGCGCACCAGTTCCTCACCCTCCAGCGCCAATTCGGCGGTGGGGATGATGGTGGTGCCGCTCACCAGTTCCCCCTTGAGGGCCCGCGCCACGAATAGGTTGCGCAGTTTCTCGTCGCCGAACTGCTTGGGGTTGTTGGCCCGGAAGATCACCTTGCCGGAGGCGTCCACCGCCGCCAGGATGTCCAGGTGCTCGCTCTTGCGCACCGGCGATAGCGTCGCGGCCAGGGCGCGCTGGTCCGCGGCGATGACGGTCTCGGAGGTTCTGCCGAAAGAGGCGGAGAGCTTCACCGCGTCGTAGAGGCGGGTCAGTTCGTTCAGGTACGCCTCGCGGGCCACGGAGAGGTCGTAACGCACCTTCTCCTGGGCCTGGGCGGCCACCTTGGCGCTCAGGATGAAGACGCCGGCCATCCAGCAGATCAGGATGGCGATCGCCAGCGGGATCAGCGTGGCGACCGTGAGCTTGGTCTTGATGGGAAATCGGAGCCTGGGGATATTCATGAGGGGATGGTGATCTCGTACTCGGCGATCTTGCGATCCAGGGTCTTCCTGGAGATGCCCAGGATCTCGGCGGAGCGGCTCTTGTGGTATCCGGTGCCGAGCAGGGTGCGCTCGATGTGCGCCTTCTCCATGTTCTCCAGGGAAACCAGCTGCGGCTCGACGGGCGCGGCCGAAGCTTTTTGCTGCCTACGCCAGATGGGGAGCTCCTTGGGGGTCACCAGCGGGGTGCGGGCCAGGATCACGGCACGCTCCATCACGTTTTCCAGTTCGCGGATGTTGCCGGGCCAGTCGTAGCTGCACAGGAGGTGCAGCGCCTCCGGGGTGACCCCGGTCACCTCCTTCTTCATCTTGAGGCTGTATTTCTTGAGGAAATGCTGGGCCAGCGGCTCGATGTCGTCCTTCCGGTCGCGCAGGGGGGGGAGGGGGATGTTGATCACGTTCAGGCGGTAGTAGAGGTCCTCGCGGAACCTGCCGACGCGCACCTCCTCCTCGAGGTCCTTGTTGGTGGCGGCTACGAAGCGGATGTCGGCGCTCTTGGCGCGGGTGGCACCCACGGGAATGAAGTCGCGTTCCTGGATCACGCGCAAGAGCTTCGCCTGGATGGGGAGGCTCATGTCGCCGATCTCGTCCATGAACAGGGTGCCGCCGTCGGCCTCCTCCAGGAGTCCCTTCTGGTGTGTGATGGCACCGGTGAAGGCGCCGCGGACGTGCCCGAAGAGCTGGCTCTCCAGGAGGGTTTCGGTGAGGGCGGCGCAGTTGATGGAGAGGAAGCGGCGCTCGCGCCGGGGGCTATTGTAATGGATGGCGCCGGCGATCAACTCCTTGCCGGTGCCGGATTCGCCCAGCACCAGGATGTTGGCCTCGCTCGCCGCGACCTGGAGGGTGAGGTCGTAGGTCTCCTGGAACACGGCACTTCTGAAGATGATGGCGTCCTGCAGGATGGGCTTGCCCAGCTCGGTCTTGAGCGCCCGGTTTTCCTGCAACAGCTGCTCCTTTTCCAGCGCATTCTTCAAGACGCTCAGGATCTTTTCCTTGGGGAAGGGCTTGGTGACGTAGTCGTAGGCGCCCAGCTTGATCGCCTCTACCGCGGCATCGATGGTTCCGAAGGCGGTCATGATGATGATGGGGAGGGTAGGGCGGAGCCGCTTCACCTCCTGCAGCACGCTGATACCGTCGAGGTCGGGCATCCTGACGTCCTGCAGGATGAGGTCGGCGTCGCCGGGATCCCCTTCGCGCAGGCGGCGCAAAAGCAGCGCTCCGGCGTTGAAGGTCTCCACCAGGTACCCCTGGGTCTGCAACAGCTTCTTCAGGTAGATGAGGATCCCTTCCTCGTCGTCACAGATCAGAATTCGTTCTTGTGTCATTTTGGGGCGTTCCTCGCTTCTTTCCCGCGCCGTTGCTGGAAGAGTCGTTTTGGACAAAATGTCACACATTTTGACAAAACGACGCATTTGTTAATTAAAGTTCATGTTTGCGAAATTCCCGACTGGCGCAGACAACATTATCATTTCGGACGTTTACGGTACACAACTATTTTTCTCGTAAACGTTTACGCGCTGGCATGGCAATTGCCGTATACGCGGTGCTTATCCGGCGTCGACGACGTTTATCATGGAAAAAGGAGAGATTCAACATGGCAGTTTCACGACGGGAGTTTCTGCAGGGGGGGGCGGCTGCGGCGGCACTGATCCTCTCCGGCAAAAAGGCAGAAGCGGGCGGCGCAGACAGCTCGCAGATGCGCACCAAGGGGCTGAAAAGCTCGACCACCATCTGTCCTTTCTGCGCGGTAGGTTGCGGGCTTGTGGTGCATACCAAGAACGGCAAGATCGTGAACATCGAGGGGGACACCCAGCACCCGATCAACCAGGGTGCGCTCTGCTCGAAGGGTAGCGCGCTGTTCCAGGTGGCCAACAACGAGCGCCGCCTGCAGAAGGTCATGTACCGCGCCCCCGGCAGCGACAAGTTCGAAGAGAAGTCGTGGGACTGGGCCCTGGAGCGCATCGCGCAGAAGATGAAGGAGACGCGCGACAAGTCCTTCAAGGCCAAAGAGATCAACAAGAAAGACAACAAAGAGTACGTGGTCAACCGCACCGAAGGGATGGCTTTCCTCGGCGGCGCCGGTCTGGACAACGAGGAGTGCTACCTCTGGAGCAAGTTCGCCCGCTCCATGGGTGTGGCTAACCTCGAACATCAAGCCCGAATATGACACTCCGCTACAGTCGCCGGTCTGGCGGCTTCGTTTGGACGTGGGGCAATGACCAACCACTGGATCGACCTGAGAAACGCTGACGCGATTCTCGCCATCGGCTGCAACCCGGCCGAGAACCACCCGATTTCCATGAAATGGATCGAGGCGGCCATGGATAACGGCGGCAAGCTGATCGCCGTCGATCCCCGCTTCACCAGGACCGCCTCCAAGGCGGACCACTACGCGCAGATCCGTCCCGGCACCGACATCGCCTTCTTGGGCGGCATGATCAACTACGCGCTGCAGAACAACATGATCCACGAGGAGTACGTCCGCGAGTACACCAACGCCACCTTCATCGTGAACGACAAGTACGACTTCAACGAGGGGATCTTCTGCGCATTCGACGACCAGGAGAAGACCTACGATGCCAAGGCCTGGGCCTACGCGGTGGACGGCGCCGGTAACCCCAAGCGCGACCACTCCATGAAGGATCCGCGCTGCGTTTACCAGCTCCTGAAGAAGCACTACTCCCGTTACACCGTGGACATGGTCTGCAACATCACCGGCACCAAGAAGGAAGACTACGTCGCCGTCGCCAAGGCCTACTGCTCAACCGGTCGCGCCGACAAGGCAGGTACCATCCTCTACGCGATGGGAATCACCCAGTCCACCCACGGCTCCCAGAACGTCCGTGCTACCGCCATGCTGCAGATGCTGCTGGGTAACATCGGCATCGCCGGCGGCGGCGTCAACGCGCTGCGCGGTGAGTCCAACGTACAGGGGTCGACCGACTACGGCCTGCTGTTCCACCTCCTGCCGGGCTACCTGAAGTCCCCGGAGTTCGACAACGTGGACCTCAAGGCCTACCTCGAGAAGTGGACCCCTAAGACCAAGGATGCGAAGAGCGCCAACTGGTGGGGCAACACCCCGAAGTACACCGTGAGCCTCCTGAAGGCCTGGTACGGCGACAACGCCACCAAGGAAAACAACTTCTGCTACGACTATCTGCCCAAGAGAAGCGGCAACTACTCCTTCACCAAGCTGATGGAGAAAATGGGCAAAGGGGAACTTGCGGGCCTGGTCTGCATGGGCCAGAACCCGGCCGTCGGTGGGCCGGACTCCCTGAAGACCCGCGAGGCTCTCGGCAAGCTCGATTGGCTCGTCACCGTCGACCTGTGGGAAACCGAGACCTCCATCTTCTGGAAGCGTCCCGGCGTGAACCCGAAAGACATCAAGACCGAAGTCTTCATGCTGCCGGCAGCCTCCTCCGTCGAGAAGGAAGGTTCCATCTCCAACTCCGGCCGCTGGGCCCAGTGGCGCTACAAGGCCGCCGAGCCGGTCGGCGATGCGAAGAGCGACCTCTGGATCATCGACCAGTTCGCCAAGCGCATGAAGAAGGCGTACGAAAAAGGCGGCGCCTTCCCCGAGCCGATCACCAAGCTCTCCTGGAATTACGGTCACGGCGAGGAGCCGGAAGTGCACATGGTGGCCAAGGAGATCAACGGCTACTTCACCAAGGACATGACCATCGTCGACAAGGACAAGACCCTGGAGTTCAAGGCCGGCGACCAGGTCCCGATGTTCAAGTACCTCCAGGACGACGGCTCCACCGTCTCCGGCTGCTGGATCTACTGCGGCTCCTACACCAAGGAAGGCAACCAGATGGCGCGTCGCGACCTCGCCGACCCGACCGGCCTGGGCATGTACCCGAAATGGTCCTGGGCTTGGCCGGTCAACCGCCGCATCATCTACAACCGCGCCTCGGTCAACCCGGACGGTGTGCCGTTCAACCCCAAGCGCGTCGTCATCACCTGGGACGCCCTGGAGAAGAAATGGAAAGGCGACGTGCCCGACGGTCCCTGGCCGCCGATGAACGATGCCAAGGAAGGCAAATACCCCTTCATCATGCTGGCTGAAGGCCACGGCCGTCTCTACGCCCTGGACATGAAGGACGGTCCGTTCCCCGAGCACTACGAGCCGATCGAGAGCCCGGCAAAGAACCTCCTTTCCAAAACCCAGACCAACCCGGCCGTGAAGATTCCGGCCAACATGACCAGCGATACGGCCAAGTTCCCGTACGTCGGCACCACCTACAGGATGACCGAGCACTGGCAGGCGGGCGCCATGACCCGTTCGCTCCCGTGGCTGGTCGAACTGGTCCCGACCATGTTCGTAGAGATTTCTCAGACGCTTGCCCGCGCCAAGGGAATCAACAACGGCGACATGGTCAAGGTAACCAGCGAGCGCGGCTCCATCGAGGCGAAGGCACTGGTCACCTCCAGGCTGAAGCCCTTCAGCGTGCAGGGGAAAGAGGTAGAGCAGGTGGGTCTCCCCTGGCACTTCGGTTATGCAGGTCTTGCTACCGGCGACTCCGGCAACGTCCTTACGCCGTCGGTCGGTTGCGCGAACACAAGCATCCCCGAGTTCAAGGCATTCCTCTGCAACATCGAGAAAGGGGGTAAGCGCGCATGAGCAGCGAGAACCAAGACTTCAACAAGACCAAGGCATTTTTGATCGACATGACCAAGTGCACCGGCTGCCGCGGCTGCCAGGTTGCCTGCAAGCAGTGGAACCAACTGGGCGCCGAGAAGACCGAGTTCTTCACCGGCGAAGGCTACCAGAACCCGCCGCTCATGTCGGAATACACCTTTACCCGCATCAAGTTCCGGGACTACGAGAAGAACGGGCAGAACGAGTTCGCCTTCTACAAAGAGATGTGCATGCACTGCAACGAGCCGGCCTGCGCATCGGTCTGCCCGGTAGGCGCCTTCAAGAAGACCAAGGAAGGCCCGGTCACCTATGATGCGGAGCGCTGCATCGGCTGCCGCTTCTGCATGGTCGCCTGCCCGTTCGGGGTGCCCAAGTACGAGTGGAGCAAGGCCCTGCCGCTGGTGAGAAAGTGCACCGGCTGCTACTCCAGGGTGAAGGAAGGGCTGAAGCCGGCCTGCGCCACCACCTGCGTCTCCGCCATCACCTACGGCAACCGCGAGGACATGATCAAGGAAGCCAACAAGAGGATCGCGGCACGTCCGGAGAAGTACCTTAAGAAGCTCTACGGTTCCGAAGAGGCGGGCGGCACCTCGGTCATCTACCTGACCGCGCTTCCCTTCGACGAGCTCGGCTTCAAGCCGGTCACCAAGCGTCCGCTCCCGTCCTACACCTGGCAGGCGCTGCGCCTGGTCCCGGGCATCTTCCTCACCGTCGGCGGCTCGCTGTCGCTGCTGTCCTGGTTCAACCACAGGAAGGAGAGGATCGCCAAGGAAGAGGAGCAGAGAAAATCCGGCGCTACGCCGAAGGAGGAGAGCTAGATGACCGCTGCAAAGATAATCGCTAACGAGATCAAGGGCTACCACCGCTTCGTGCAGTTCCTGATCGTCCTGGTGGCTGTGGGCGCGCTCGCCTCCCTGGCCCGCTTCGTGTTCGGCCTGGGCGTCACCACCAACCTGAACGATACCTTCCCGTGGGGTCTCTGGATCTCCTTCGACGTCGTCACCGCGGTACCGCTCGCGGCGGGCGCCTTCACCCTCGGGGCCATCGTGCACTGCTTCCACATCAAGAAGCTCGAGCCGCTGGTACGTCCGGCCATCGTGACCGGCTTCCTCGGTTACTCCCTGGTCAGCGTCGGGCTTCTGCTCGACCTGGGCCAGCCGCAGCGCTGCTGGCACACCATGGTGTACTGGAACCCGCACTCCCCGATGTTCGAGGTTTCCATGTGCATCATGGCCTACACCACGGTGCTCTTCCTGGAGTTCCTGTCGCCGGTGTGCGAGAAGTTCGGCTACCACGTGCCGCTACGTCTGCTGCGCACCATCGAGATGCCGCTGGTTGTAGCTGCGGCCTCCATCTCGACCCTGCACCAGTCGTCCCTGGGCACCTTCTTCCTGATCGCGGTCGATAAGCTGCACAGCCTCTGGTACAACCCGCTGCTGCCGCTGCTGTTCTGGATCTCCGCGATGTGCGCCGGCATTTCCATCATCATCGTGGAAGCCACCATGAGCCACAAGTACATGGGGCAGCCGGACGAGGGCGAACTGCTCGAGACCCTGGCCAAGATCCTCCCCTGGGTCATCACCGTGTACCTGACCGTCAAGTTCTTCTCCCTCTTCGCCTTGACCCAGGGACCGCTCTTCAACCGTCCGGGCCTGCTGGTCCTGTTCATCGTCGAGGTTGCCGTCGGCATGATCCTGCCGCTGGTCATGCTGATGAGCAGGAAGGTCCGCGAAGACAACCGCCTGCGCGCTACCGCCGCTTGGCTGGTGATCGCCGGCATCATCCTGAACCGCTTCAACGTCTCCATGTTCGGCATGGAGGCACCGGGTACCTTCTACTACCCGTCCTTCATCGAGAGCCTGGTTACCATCGGCATCATCGCTGCGCACATCCTGTTCTTCGTGCTGATCGCGAAGTACTTCCCGATCTTCGAGCACCATCCGGAAACCGTCGACTACTCGATTCCGGACCACTTCCATAAAACCGAGAAAGGCCACGCTCACGGTGCGGCCAAGGCCTAACGGAAGTTGCAGCAACAGTTTGAATCTTTCGCAGTAAAAGCTTAGAAGTACGAGGAAACCCTCCCGAAGTCCCCTCTCCCGCGCAGGCGGGGGAGGGGCAGGGCGGGGGACGGCAAGAGCTCAAGCCAGATCAGATTCAAGGAGTCCGCAGGTGGCAACTATTTACAGTTTCAAGAAGGGCGTCATGGAGCAGTTGGAAGGCGGGGTGGTTACCGAGTACCCCCTGCAGTTGGTGGTGAACGGGCGCGAGATGGCGACCCTAATCGCTTCACCCCACGACCTGCGTTTCCTGGTTGCCGGCTTCCTGCGCCTGCAGGGCTTCGTCTCCAAGGTTGACGACTTCCTCGCGCTGGCCATCTGCCAGGACTTCGGCGCCGCCAGCGTCACCATCCGCGGCGAGCTTCCCGAGCGTCTCAAGCCGGTACTCACCTCCGGTTGTGGCACCGGGATCAGTTTCAACATGCCCAAGCCGGTCGAGAAGTCCGGCCCCTCCCGGGTGCACGCACCCGAGACCATCTTCGCCCTGATGAACCAGCTGGCGCAGCAGTGCGAAGGGTACAAGAACCACGGCGGGATGCACTCCGCGGGCGTCGGCAGCGACACGCTGCTGTTGCATGCCGAGGACATCGGCCGCCACAATACCATTGACAGAATTGCCGGAGAGGCCCTCTTGAAGGGGATCTCGCTGGCTGGAACCATATTGGTCACCTCGGGGCGCGTCTCCACCGAACTGGTCGCCAAGGCGTCCATGCTCGGCATCGACCTTATCGCCTCGCGCACCTCGCCCACCGACATGGCGGTGAAGATGGCCGAGGAGGCCGGCATCACCCTGGTCGGCTACGTCAGGGCCGACAGTTTCAAGGTCTACACCCACGCCGAAGCCATCAGCACCTCCGGCCCCGAGAAGATCGCCGGCGTCACCGGCGTAATCCTTGCGGGGGGCGCCTCCAGCCGCATGGGGAGCAACAAGGCTCTTCTGCCGCACAAGGGGGGGCGCTTCATCGAGAGCATCTACCGGGAGCTCTCCGAGATCTTCCCTGAGGTGATCTTGGTGACCAACACCCCGGAGCAGTACCAGTTTCTGCCCTGCCGCAAGGTGGCCGACCTCTACCCGGGGATGGGTGCCCTGGCAGGTATCCACGCCGGTCTCGCCCAGGCTAACACCCCGAGCGTCTTCACCGTAGCCTGCGACATGCCGCACCTCGATCCGGCCCTGATCAGGCACATCGCCGGGCGTCGAGGCGACTGCGACCTGGTGCTCCCGAAAAGCGGGCACGGCTACGAGCCGCTGCACGCGCTCTACAACAAGAGTGCCCTGGCCGCCATGGAGCAGTGCCTGGAGCAGGGGAAGCGGCGCATCGTCTCCATCCTGCCGCAGTTGAAGGTGAACGAGATCCCGGCCAGCGAGGTGGCCGGCTTCGATCCTGAGTTCGACTCTTTCAGCAACATCAACACCCCGCAGGAATACTACGAGTTGAGAAACGGCGACAAGGTCAGGACCGGCACTACTGAGAACCTGCCTGCCGCCGAGCAAGCACAGAAAGCGCAGGCCTAGCCTAAGGGCGGCCTGAACCAAGAGGCGTCAACGCAACAGCTCCCCGGCGCGGGAGTTCAAAGGAGAAGGTAAATGTTTGGATTCGGTATGCCGGAAATGATCATCGTGCTCGTGATAGCCCTCGTGGTTGTCGGCCCCGCCAAGCTTCCCCAGTTGGGACAGGCGCTGGGGAGCAGCATCAAGAACTTCAAGAAAGCCTCCGCCGGCGAGGACGTGGTCCAGCTGAACGAGGAGAAAAAAGCCTAAATTTCAGCAGGCACATCAGTACTTTCAAGGCCCTGGGCGATCCCGGGGCTTTTTTTTTAACGAAAGTCCTCAAGCAAAGACGGGTGCCTGCCGATCTGAGAAGTAACCGGTCAAGAAACCGGTTCTGCGGTATCGGTGGTGCTTGCAGCCGCCGTGGCGTGTCAAGGAGACGGGAAATGTTGACGCAGTGGCATGAGGATATGGCGACGGGAAGCGAGGCGGTGGACAAGCAGCACAAGGAGCTGCTGCGCCGGGTCGACGACCTGCTCAAGGGGGCGAAAAAAAAGAAGGGCGCCGACGAGATCGGCAGGTTGATGTGGTTTCTGAAAAAGTACGTGCGGTGGCATTTCCGGGACGAGGAGAAGCTGATGCTCGAGTCGGGGTATCCCGGCTACCACTCTCACAAGACGCAGCACGAGATCTTTTTCCGTGAGGTGCTGCGCCTGGAAACGCTGCACGCCGAGCAGGGGGACAACACACTCATGATCGTGGCTGTCATCACCGCCATGTGCGAATGGCTCCGCTCCCACTTCAACAAGCTGGACAAGGAGTTCATCGACTTCCTGAAGGACACCGGCCAGAACGGAAACGGCAACGGCGGGCACAGCGAGACACCGGGGGGGGACGGCGATCACTAGCCTTCGCTTCACAGCGGGCAGGAGTTCCGAACAGGAAAGGGGAGCACCGATCATATCGGGCTCCCCTTCTTTGTTGTATCTGGTTCCCCCTCCCCTTGCGGGAGGGGGGTAGGGGGTGGGGGAGGGTGCCATCATTGCCGCTCATGGCTACTTCACCCACCCCCCGGCCCCCTCCCGTCAAGGGAGGGGGAGGGGACCGAAGAGCCCTGTTGTGCCGGACTGGTGGGATCCTATTTAAGAGCGATGTACCGCCAGCGGCCCCCAGGCCTGGTTGACCGACATCACCTCGACGTTGTTGATGTTGACCCGCGCCGGGACCGAGGCCACCCAGGCGACGATATCGGCGATATCCTCCGCCCGCAGCGGTTCGGTTCCGGTGTAGACCCGCTGCGCCTTTTCGTCCTCTCCCTTGAAGCGGACCTTGGAGAACTCGGTCTCCGCCATGCCCGGCTCGATGTTGGTGACCCGCACGGCCGTTCCCAAAAGATCGGCGCGCAGGTTCCGGGAAAACTGCTGCACGAAGGCCTTGGTGGCGCCGTAGACGTTGCCGCCGGGGTAGGGCCAGCTTCCGGCCACCGAGCCGATGTTGACCACGTGGCCGCGGTTTCTCGCCACCATGCCGGGGAGGATGGCGCGGGTGCAGTACATCACCCCCTTGATGTTGGTGTCCACCATGGTCTCCCAGTCCTGAAGCGATGCCTGGTGTGCCGGTTCCAGACCCAAGGCGAGCCCTGCGTTGTTGACCAAAAGGTCCACCACGGCGAATTCCGGCGGCAGCCCGGCACAGGCGGCGGCCACGGCAGCGCCGTCCCGCACGTCCAGCACCACGGTATGTACCTTCGTCTTCCCGGCAAGTTCCTGCTGGAGCGCGCGCAGCTTATCCTCGCGGCGGGCCGTCAGCACCAGTTTCCAGCCCAACTCAGGCAGCGCCCGCGCGCAGGCGGCGCCAATTCCCGACGATGCTCCCGTAATGAGGGCACACTTTTCCATTTCCAATCCTCCTGAGGCTAGTCGCGCTGTTGCGCGCGTTATCTTAATGGAGATCGCCCCCTAACACAAGCCGTAGCTTTCCTCGTTCCGCTGGCGCGTCACCTGTGCTCCCTCTATCGGCGACGCGCAGTGAGAGGGCTTTATTTCTCAGCCGTTTTCCCATGAAAATCCCTCGAACGGTCGTTGCTGCCCCTCGACAATCGGGTAAAGTATTCCAGTTGTTTCGTCGGAGGAATACAATAACTAATGAGCCCTCCGGGGCAAAGCGAGCGGGAGGTGCACGCCATGCGCAAGATCTCTCATAGCTGCGAAGTACATGCTGCGCTTGATACCGTGTGGAACCTTCTTATAGAAAAGGTGGAACAGCCGCATTCCTACCTGCCGGGGGTGACGCAGTCGCGCACCCTGCAGCATTACGGTAATGGGCTGCTGCGCGAGATTAGGGGGGAGGGTATCCTGATCACGGAGAAGGTCGTTCTCGACAAGACTCACGGCGAGGTGCGCTATTTTCTCCTGGAACATCCGCTCTTTACCGGCCGGGTAGTGAACCGGGTGGTGCCCTCTTCGGTGCAAAGTCCGGTGGCTCCGCAGGTGCTGACCATCGAGGTCGAGTGGGTGCCCAAAGACGACCAGGCCGAGCGTATGATCCGCAGCGACCTGCCGGAGCAGATCCAAAGAGAGGTGATCAGCTTGAAAGAAAAAGCGGAAACACTCGATGCGCAGGAGGCGAAACCCTTGACCACCCTGTACGCCTTCGGCATTACCATGGCGCTTCCCTTTGCCGATGCACTGCCCAGAGTACACCAGGAACTGCAAAGGGAGGGATTCGGGGTCCTGTTCGAGATCGACGTGAAGCAAAAGTTCAAGGAAAAGCTCGATAAGGACTTCCGCAACTACCACATCCTCGGGGCCTGCAACCCGGGTTTGGCCTACCAGGCCTTCGGGGTTGAGATCAACATCGGTACGCTGCTGCCGTGCAACGTGGCGGTCTACTCGGTGAGTGAGTCACGCACCGTGGTGATGGTGATGGATCCGGTCGCGGGGCTTTCCCTCGTGGGAAACAGCCAGTTGAACGAGCTCTCGGTCACGGTCAAGCAGAGCCTGCAGCGGGTTATGGCGGGGCTGCACCCGGTAGCGAGCTGAATAATGGTACGGCTAAAGAGGATATACGACGAGCCGGCAGCGCAGGACGGGGTGCGCGTGCTGGTGGACCGGCTCTGGCCCCGTGGGTTGTCCAAGGACAAGGCGCAGTTGGACCGCTGGGACAAGGAGCTTGCTCCCTCGGACCAATTGCGCCGCTGGTTCGGTCACGATCCCGAGAAATGGCTGGAGTTTCGGGAGCGTTACTGCAAGGAACTGGCAGGGCAGGGGGCGTTGCTGAAGGATCTTGCGGAGCTCGCCGCCCGCGGCACCCTGACCCTGCTCTACGCGGCAAAGGACGAAGAACACAACAACGCGGTTGTACTGAAGGAACTCCTGGAAGACTCCGGCATCGGCTGATGCCGCGGCATGACCGCGGTTTGGGAGGCTACGATGGGAGACAATCTGGCTAGAAAGATACTGAAGGAACACCTGGTGGAAGGGGAACTGGTGCCGGGGCGGGAGATCGCCATCCGGATCGACCAGACCCTTTTACAGGACGCGACCGGCACCATGGCCATGCTGGAGTTCATGGCCACCGGCATCCCGAGGGTCAAGGTAGGACTGGCGACGCAGTACGTCGACCACAACCTTTTGCAGACCGATAACAAGAACGCCGACGACCACGCCTTTCTTGCCAGCGCCGCGCAGAAGTTCGGGGTCCATCTCTCGAAACCGGGCAACGGCGTCTCGCACCAGGTGCACCTGGAACGCTTCGGCGTTCCAGGCACCACGCTTTTGGGCGCCGATTCGCACACCCCGACGGCCGCTGGCATGGGTCAGCTCGCCATCGGGGCGGGCGGGCTGGACGTTGCGCTCGCCATGGCGGGATACCCCTTCCACCTTACCTGCCCGAAAATCTGGGGGGTGAAGCTCACCGGGCAGTTGCAGCCCTGGGTCTCGGGCAAGGACGTGATCCTCGAGATGCTCAGGCGCCACACGGTGAAGGGAGGGGTGGGAAAGATTATTGAGTATTATGGGCCGGGCGTCGCCACCCTTTCGGTGACCGACCGCGCCACTATCGGCAACATGGGGGCGGAATTGGGCGCGACCACAACCGTGTTCCCAAGCGACGAAAACACCAGGGCCTTCCTGAAGGCGCAGGGGCGCGGCGAGCTCTGGCGCGAGCTTGGTCCCGATCCGGACGCAGGCTACGACGAATACGACGAAATCGACCTCTCCCAGGTGGTGCCGTTGATCGCCTGCCCGTCGTCGCCGGACAACGTGGTGCCGGTTTCCGAGATCGAAGGGCTCAAGGTGGACCAGGTCATCGTGGGAAGTTCGGTCAACTCCTCCTTCCGTGACCTGATGACGGTCTGCCGCATCCTCGAGGGGCGTCGCATCGCCCCCGGGCTCGCCTTCCACATCAACCCCGGCAGCCGCCAGGTGCTCGAAAACGTGGTGGCCCACGGCGGCTTCATGATGCTGCTTTTGGCCGGCGGGCAGGTGCACCAGCCCGGTTGCCTCGGCTGCATCGGCATGGGGCAGGCCCCCGGCACCAATCAGGTCTCGCTGCGGACGTTCCCGCGCAACTTCCCGGGGCGTAGCGGCACCAAGGAAGACCGGGTCTACCTCTGCTCCCCGGAGACCGCGGCCGCGGCCGGCGTCTACGGCGTGGTAACCGACCCGCGCAAGCTCTCCGAGCTCCTGCCCTGGCCCGAGGTGAAGAACCCGGACAGCTACCTCGTGGACGATTCCGGCATCCAGGTGCCTCCTAAGGACGGCGGCCCGGTCGAGATCGTGACCGGCCCCAACATCGTCCCGTTCCCTGAGTTTCCGGCGCTTCCGGACCAGCTCGACGTGGAGGTGATCATCAAGGTGGGGGACAACATCTCCACCGACACCATCATGCCGGCGGGGAACAAGGTGCTCCCGTTTCGCAGCAACATCCCCGCCATCAGCAAGTTCGTGTTCGAGCAGGCGGACCCGGAGTTCGCGGTGCGGGCGGCCGAAAAAGGGGACGGCGCGGTGGTGGGAGGTGAAAACTACGGCCAGGGTTCTTCGCGGGAGCACGCGGCGCTGGCGCCGCGCTACCTCGGCATCAGGGTGAAGCTCGCCAAGAGTTTCGCCAGGATCCACCGTTCCAACCTGATCAACTTCGGCATCCTGCCGCTGGTATTCAAGGATCCTGCCGATTACGACCGGATCCGGCAGGGTGACCGCATCACCATCCCGGGGGTGCGGGAACTCACCCTGAACGGGGCCACCGAGATCCCGATCCGGGTCAACGGGGCCGAGATCGTGACTTTGTTGCACGCCTCGGAACGCGAGCGCCGCGAGCTGGTGGCGGGGGGGCTGCTTAATTCGGTAAAGGAGGAGAATCATGGCTGAGACTCTGAAAGAGCTGCTCTCGGAGGAGGAACTGATCGGCTTCTACGAGCAGATGGTGCTCTGCCGCGAGTTCGAAGAGAGCTGCGCCGAGCAGTATTCGAAGGGGCACATCACCGGCTTTTTGCACCTGTACACCGGGCAGGAGGCGGTAGCGGTCGGCTGCACCGCCGGTCTGCAGCAAAAGGACTACATTCTTTCCGCCTACCGCGACCATGCCCAGGCCATCGTCAGAGGCGCCGATCCCAAGAAGGTGATGGCGGAACTCTTCGGCAAGGCGACCGGGCTTTGCAAGGGGAAGGGGGGCTCCATGCATCTCTTCGCGCCGCAGCTCAATTTCATGGGGGGCTATGCCATCGTAGGCGGTCAGTTCCCCATCGCCACCGGGCTCGCCTGGGGGAGCCAGCTACTCGAGGAGGACCGCGTCACGGCTTGCTTCTTCGGCGACGGCTCCATGAACCAGGGGACCTTCCACGAGTCGCTGAACTGGGCGCGCCTTTGGGATCTGCCGGTACTGTTCGTCTGCGAGAACAACTTCTACGGCATCGGGACCGAGGTGCATCGGGCCTCGGCTCAGGCGGCGCTGCACCGGCGCACCTGTGGCTACGATATCCCCAGCGAGAAGGTCGACGGGATGGATGTCATCGCCATGTACCAAGCCACCAAGCGGGCCGCCGAGTGGGTGAGGGAGCGCCAGCGCCCGTACTTCATCGAGGCGGTCACCTACCGCTTCCGCGGGCACTCCATGTCGGATCCCGCGAAGTACCGCAGTTCCTCGGAAACCGACGTCTGGAAAAGCCGCGACCCGATCCCCAACCTGTCGCGCAGGCTTCTGGAAGAGGGGATCGCGACCCAGGAACGACTCGACGAGATCGCCAAGCGCTGCCTCGCCCAAGTCGAAGAAAGCGTCCGTTTCGCGGAGGAATCCCCCTGGCCGGAGGACGGCGAAGTCTGGGAGGATATCTATGTCTGATACGACGCGGTAACAAAGCATCGTTCACAACAACAGCATGATGCGTGATAACGAAAGCCTCACCAGGAACCTGATGAGGCTTTCGCGTCACATTACAGCACGTGCCGATCGTTGTTGCTAATTCTTGGCGCTCAGCACGCCGTTCTCGAGGAAGTAGTAGTCTTTGATGCCGTATTTCTCCAGGTAGTACTGAATCCATTCCACCTGCTTGCCGACAGCGTCGGTTATCAACAAGGTCTTCCCTTTGAATTCAGTGCCGGAAAGAAGTTGCACCAGTCTGTCGGAAGGGATGTTCCGCAGGCGGGGGAGTTTCGGAATCTCCTTGCGCTGGAACGGTTCCCTGATGTCGATGCAGATTGCATCAGCCGCTTGTGCCTTCTTGGAGAACTCGGCGTACTTGATCTTGTGGCTTTTCAGTTTTTCGGCGGGGATAAGCTTGGACTTGACCGCCGGAGTCTCCCCCATCAGGGTCGTCTTCTGCGCGTTGGCCTGGACCCAGTCGTGGATGCCCGCATCGTAGACCAGGATGTTGTGTATTCCGCCCGTGGTCGCTTGTTCCGCGGCTTCGTAGGACTTCTCACAGGTGTGCCCGTTGCAGTAGAAAACCATCGGTCCGGCTTCGTTTTTGCTCCTGAGTTCCTTGATTTCGTTCTCGAAGGTCTTCTGTGCCACGGGCACATTGACCGCCTTGGCGATGTGGATGACGTCGAATTCCAGTTTGGAGCGGACATCGACGATGACTGCGCGTGCGTAATCCTTTTTAAGCTCCTCGGTGCTGATGTACTTCAACTTGGGGTACTTGGCCCGCAGGGGGTACCCCTCGGCGGCGAGCGATGCTCCGGCCGCCAGCATCAAACAGATCAAACCCATCAGCATGACCACAACGTTCTTCTTCATTTGCTTCTCCTTTTTTATGCCGTTGCCAGCGGCACGAGGGGCGGCGGGGCGTTCAATTGCCATTCCCCTCCCACGTCGCCGGTTCCGGCACTGGTTGTAATTACCGTGAAGCCGGACATCTCCAGCCGCAGAGCATCCATGTCTTCGAGCAGGGCGGTGACGACGGGGATGAGCCTTTTCACCTCTTCGACCGTCGAACTTCCCATCAGTTTCACGTCTTCGAGCGCCTCGAGCACCCGTTGGTTGAGTTCCTGCTGGTTCGAGGACGCGCGCGCGATATCGTAATTTTTCTGGTTGGCCTGCTCTATGTTGGCCGATATGAACCTGGTGCTCTTCACCTGCTCTTCGGTCCCCCGCTTGGTCGCCACCATGGCGTCCTTGATCGGATTGAGCGCCTGCAGCAGGAAAGCGGTCCCTTTTTCCTGCTCGCTGGTGGCTCGGTTGACCTGGTCTATCTTCTGGCGCACCTGCTCAGTCGAGGTGACCACATGCTTCAGGCCTTCGGTCTGCTCGATCGAGGCCCGCTCGATCCCTTTGGCGAGGTCGGTCGCCTGACGCGACGTCTCCAGGATCTCCATCAACACGTTGGCCGTTTTCCCGACCACCGTTTCTCCGTCTCTGACCACGTTGACGCTGTCATGCGTCTCCTTGACGACCTGCTCGATCTCATGCTGTATCACCTTGACGATGGTGTCGATCTCCTGGGTCGAGAGCGCCGCCTTATCAGAGAGGAGCCTCATTTCTTCCGCTACCACCGCGAAGCTCTTGCCGTTTTCCCCCGCCTGGGCAGCGATTATCTGGGCGTTCAGGCTGAGCAGGCGGGATTGCGTGGTGACTTCCTCCATTACGCTGAGGATCTTGCCGATGTCCCGCGATCGGCCGCCGAGATTCTCGATGGCCGACATGAGCGAATCGATGAAGATGCCGATCCGCTTCATCCCGCCCGTCACCTCATCTATGGCGACCATCCCCTTTTCGGAAATGATGGCAGTGGTCGCGGTGCTGATCCTGGCAGATTCGTTTATCAGCGACTCCGCGTGCTTTACGGAACGATATACCTCTTCCGCCGACGACGAGGTCGCCGAGACAAAAGAGGCGGCATCGTCGGCTAGATGCGTGATCCCTTTGGCTGACTGGGCCAGTTCTGTCAGGGCCGAGTAGGAGTCCTGGAGATTCTTGTTGAGATCATCCGTAGTTCCGGCGATCTCCTCGGAGTTGCCCTGCATTTGCAGCAGCGAGGAGAGATTCTCGTTGGAAAGAGAAAGCAGATCGTCCGTGTTGGTGACTATCAGCAACTGGGACTCTGCGACGTCTCTCACTGCGCAGGAGACCTCGCCCGTGGAGGCATTCTGGCTGTCGATGACATGCCTGACCCTGTCGAAGGTGTCGTTCAGTTGCCGGACTGCCTTGGTCACCTTGTCCGAGTTGGTATTGATCCTGGCCACGGTCCCGCGCAGTCGCTGTACCAGGAAACGTACCCCGCTCGCTATGGTGCCGATCTCATCGTCGCGAAGTACCGGCACCTCGACGGTGAGGTCCCCGCCTGTTATGCCCGAGATGGCCTGGTTGAGCCGCTCCACCGGCAGCTTGACGTACAGACGGAACAACCAGATCAGGACAGACGCCATGACGAGGAGCATGCCGAGTTGGTACAGCGGTATGAGGATCCGGCTCATCCTCATGCTGTCGTCGATGGTCTTGGCGGTGTACACCATTTTGAACGTGCCGACGGTCTCACCGTCTGCCAGGATGGGCTCGCTCAGGGTAAAGTGTTCACGCTCCCCCCGGTCCACCATCCCTTCCTTTATGGTGTTTCCGTTCTTGTCGATGACCTTTATCGAGCTGATGTCCGCGTCCTTCAAGGATTCGGTAATAAACGAGGTGATGAGGGGGGTGTTGTAGTTGACCAGCGGTTCGGCCAGGATGCCCGCGTTTTGTTTCGCTCCCCGTTTCATTCTGGCATGAAGGGACTCCATGAAGTCGTTGCGCGTGGAGGAGATAAAGATGTACGCGCCCACTCCCTGTCCTGCAGTCAGCACCAGCAGAAGGATGGCGACGACCTTCACACTGATTGACTTGTGCATGTTTATTTTCACTGCTACCACTCCGTTGGTGCGAGCAACATCCGTAAGACCTGCAAAAAAAGCCCCCTCGCGAAAGGGGGCTGAACGTGCTTTCTATGGTCGCTCTGCCGCTCTAATTTGCTGTAAAGCCTTGCTTACTGGCACTTCTGTACCGGGTAACCGGCACCGTACACGACCTGCGATGATTTCGGGGACCACACCTTGGCTTTGGTCGCGGCGCGCCACCCCATCATGCCGAAACGCAGGGTCCAGACGTCGTAACCGAGCATGCCGAGCACGGCAGTGCTGATGCTGGCGGTATGGCCGGTGTTGCAGATAAGAAGGATCGGCTTGTCGGTCGGCAACTTGGCGAGGTTCTCGGCTGTCGCCAACTCGTTCATCGGGATGTTGATGGCGCCCGGAACGGTATCCGCGCAGTACTCGTTGGCAGGCCTGACGTCGACCAGGAAGAAGTCGTTCAGTTCGTCCGCCAGGTTCGGGGCATCGACGCCGTCCATGAGGGTCTCGGCGTAGATGGTCCGGGACCCGCCCGGCGCCGTGCCCAGGAAGGCATTGGCATACTTGGCCAGCATGGCGAACTGCCCCGGAGGGATCACCTGTGCTTCCTTTTTCGGGGCCGCTTGGCTGACCCACTCTCCTAGACCCTCATCTTCACCAAAGGCAGGGGCAATGCAGGTTAAAAGACTGCAGATCAACATCAGGGAAACGAGACGACAACTTGATTTCATAAGCTCTCCTTCAGTGTATTTTTGCCGTAGTCGATATGACGACGGGTACTGCAGGCACAAAAAAACGCCCCGTCTCGTCTAAAGGTGGGGCGTTTTTTGGACGCAAGCATCCAAGCAAACACCACTTCGACAAGCCCCTCTTTCCAGAAACTGGATAGGTGACTTTGTGCAGCCAGGTTTCCCTGACGTTACCCTTTCGGTGGTATAAACTATTTACGGTTCTGTATACCGACATAACTATATTGAATCATTGGTGAAAGCAAGATTTTAATTCTTATGGCCTAATAAGGAACCCTGCGATGTAATCCACGTTACGCCATCACCCGGCAGGGCCATTGCCCCGCAAACTTATGTCAGCGCTTGAGTCATCCCAAGGGAAACCTTGGCTGCAACTGCCCATATTTGATCTCTCCATCGTTGTCTTCGCTTGATGCTTTGATAGTATTTGAACCTTGTGTTGCGAAAGTAACAATCCCCTGCGCTAACGGAGACGATGTATGGCTGAGATGACCTATCGTGACGCCATCAACCTGGCGCTCAAGGAAGAGATGCGGCGCGACAAGACGGTCGTCACCTACGGTGAGGACGTGGCGCTGTACGAGGGGGCCTTCAAGGTGACCCGCGGGCTGTTATCCGAGTTCGGGGAACTGCGGGTGCGGGATTGCCCCATATCCGAGAACACCATCGTCGGGGTCGCCGTCGGCGCCGCCATGGCTGGGGTCCGTCCTGTGGCAGAACTGATGACCGTCAACTTCGCCCTGCTCGCCATGGACCAGATCGTGAACCACATGGCCAAGGTGCGCTACATGTTCGGCGGCCAGACCAAAGTTCCAATGGTGATCAGGATGCCGGGGGGCGGGGGGAGCCAGTTGGGCGCCCAGCACTCGCAGAGCCTGGAGAGCTATTTCATGCACTGCCCGGGGATGCTGGTCGCCTATCCCGCGACGCCCGCCGACGCGAAGGGTCTCCTGAAGACGTCGATCAGGGAGGACAACCCGGTCATCTTCCTCGAGCACGAACTCCTCTATAACAGCAAGGGGGAGGTCCCCGAGGACCCGGAGTTTCTGGTTCCCTTCGGCAAGGCATCCGTCATGAGGGATGGTGACCATGTCACCCTGGTGGGATACGGCAGGATGGCCATCCTCGCGCTGCAGGCGGCGCAACAGCTGGAGAAAGAAGGGACTTCCTGCGAGGTGATCGATCTGCGCACCCTGGTTCCGCTGGACATGGAGACGGTGCTCGCCTCGGTGCGCAAGACCGGGCGCGCCGTGGTGATCGAGGAATGCTGGAAAAGCGCCGGGCTTGGCGGGGACATCGCCTCCCGCATCTACGAGGGGTGCTTCGATACCCTGCTGGCGCCGGTACGACGCATCTCGGGCCTCGATGTGCCGATGCCGTATTCACGCAAGATCGAAAAGCTCTGCATCCCGCAGCTGGAGGGGATCGTGCAGGGAGTACATGACCTTCTTAACGAACCGTACTGAGGAGCCGCCATGAACGAGATCGTCATGCCTAAACTCTCCGATACCATGACCGAGGGGAGGCTGGTCAGCTGGAAGAAGCGGGTAGGGGACGAGGTGCGCCGCGGCGAGGTGATCGCCGAGGTGGAAACCGACAAGGCGAATATGGAACTTGAGGCCTTTGTGCCGGGGGTGATACTCGAGATCAAGGTGCAGACCGGTGAAATGGTACAGGTGGGGACGGTGATTGCCGTGGTCGGCAAGGCGGGCGAAAAAGCGGGCGGCGCGCCGGAAGCCCCGGCCGAGGCCGCGGCAACCCCCGCGCAAGCGGAACGGCAGGAGACGGCGGGGGCGGCGGGGACAGCGGGGGCGGCGGGGACGGCGGGGACGGAGCCTGCCGCGCCATCGCAAACGCAGGGGAAGACGCCGCAGACCGTCCCGGGGCAGGGAACCGAGGCGTCCAAGGCGGCACCGGCGGGCGGCGACCAGGGTGGCGCTGCGCCCGAAGCGGAGCCGGCACATGCGGAGGACCTCGCCGTCCAGGAGGGGGAACACCAGGCTCCCGCCGCGCCGCCTGTCGCAGGAGAGGAACCGACGCAGCCGGCGACACAATCCCCGGGAGCCTCCAGGCAGTTCATTCAGACCAGGGCCCCTTCTCCGGGCGGGCCTGCACCGGAAACCCTACCCCCGGGGCGGGAACGGGCTGCGCCAGTGGTCCGCCGCCGCGCCAGGGAACTCGGGATCGACTTGGGTCAGGTGCGCGGCTCCGGCCCTGATGGCCGAATCCTGCTCCAGGACCTGGAGGGGGAAGGTGGGCGTCCGCCCCAGTCCCAGGCGCAGCCGCAGGCACCGTCGGCTCCCCCCCAGGCTCAGGCCTCGGCCGAGGCTACAGCGCGGGGACCGAAGCTGGTGCAGGAGGTGAAGGCGATGTCCAGGCTGAGGGCGGCGGTTGCCAAGACGGTCGCCGATTCCTGGGCGCACATCCCTCATTTCACGGTGACCATGGATATAGCCATGGACGAGGCGGAATCGATACGGCGCCAGTTGAAGCAGGCGGGGATGCGGATCACGGTGAACGACATCATCGTGAAGGCCATCGCACTCGCGCTGGTAAAGTTCCCCCAGATGAACGCTAGCTTCAGCCCGGAAGGGCTGCAGTTCCACGGTGAAGTTAACGTCAGTGTGGCGGTAGGTGTGCCCGAGGGGGTGCTCATGCCGGTGGTCCATGGCTGTGACGCGCTTTCACTGCCGGAGATCGCCCTGGAGGCCGATCGGCTGGTGCAGCGGGCTAGGTCGGGCGCCCTGACCGAGCAGGAGATGAGCGGAGGTACGTTCTCCGTCTCCAACCTTGGCATGTACCAGGTGAGCAGCTTCACCGCGGTGATTCCGCCCTCACAGGCGGGCGTGCTCGCAGTCGGGGCGGTGGTCGACGTCCCCGTGCTGCGCTCAGGCGTGTTGGCCACCGCGAGGATGATGAAGGTCACCCTCTCGGCGGACCACCGGGTGGTCGACGGCGCCTACGCCGCCCAATTCTTGGTTGAACTGCGTGACGTGCTGGAAAATCCGGTGCACCTGCTAATGTGACCGAAAAAGGGGTAGGCTTCGTCGGCTTGCCCCTTTCTTTCCCGCTATCCCCGTCTCTATCGCTCGTCGATTCCTCTTGTAGCAAATACCGCTGATCCCAGCCCTCTCCAGTTGCCGCGGCTTCATCGCCGTCCGGCTCATATCCCTGCGCAGGCCCCGCGCGAGGGATTTGGCTCGTGCATCCCCCTCTGCAGCCGCGCCCGTTTTTTTTATTATGACGCTAAAGAATGGTTCCCATGAGCCGATAGGAAAAAGTGCTGCAGGGCGCCATGCTCCCGACGGGAAGTGCCTGCCGGCATGAAACACACACACCAAGATCTGGGGGAGAGCTATGAAGTGCTTGATAGTAGATGACGAGGCTTTTTGCCGTGACTTTGTCGCCACCTTGCTCAGCGCGACCGCGGACTGCCACCAGGCCAGCAGCGGCATGGAGGCTCTCGAGAAATATAACGCCGCCTTGGCAACCGATGAACCGTTCGACCTGGTGATCATGGACATCATGATGCCGGGGATGAGCGGCCACGATGCGGCTAAGGCAATCAGGCACATAGAGAAGGAGCAGAAACCGGCCAAGCGGGTGAACATCGTCATGCTGACCGCGTTGAACTCTTCCAACGATGCCATGGAATCGTTCTGCAACGCCCAGTCGGCTGCCTACCTCGTGAAGCCGGTTTCCAAAGAGGGGCTTTTCAACGTGCTGTCAAAGCTGGGATTGATGAAGCGCTAAAACCTTACCGGTCGTGGCTGCAGCTGCCTCGGGGCAGGCTGCAGCCACGCCGCCGCTAGGCCATCTTGAACTGGGTCACCAGAGTCCCCAGGTCGTCGGACAGGGTCGCCAGTTCCGTAGCGGCCATCGAGGACTCCTGCGCCCCCTGGACGGTGAGCTGCACCACCTCCGAGATCCTGGTGATGTTTCCCGTTATCTCGCTTATAGTAGCCGTCTGTTCCTCAGCCGCGGTGGCGATCTGGTTTACCTGCATGCTTACCGCGTTGATCTGGTCCAGGATCTCCTGCAGAGCCGCTCCGGATTTGGCGGCTTCCTCGGTCCCCTGTTGCACCTCGCGTACACCTTCCTCCATCGCCAGCACCGCCCCTTTCGTTTCTCCCTGGATCGCCTTGATCATCTCCCCGATCTCTCTGGTCGCCTTCGTGGTCCGTTCCGCCAGGGCGCGCACCTCGTCGGCAACCACCGCGAATCCGCGTCCCTGTTCCCCGGCGCGGGCCGCCTCGATGGCGGCGTTGAGCGCGAGCAGGTTGGTCTGATCGGCGATGTCCTCGATGGTACCCACGATGGCCCCGATCTGGTCCGAACGCTCACCGAGGCTTTCCACCGTCCGCGAGGTTGCGTTGACCCGATCGGCGATCCTGTTCATCACCTCGACAGTCTGTGCCACCACCTGCGCACCGGTCTCGGCCGCGCTGCTGGCCTGCTTGGAGTTTCTGGCGGCTTCGTGGCAGTTGAGCGCGATCTCGTTGGAGGTGGCTGACATCTGCTCGCTTGCCGTTGCGACGGTCTGGGCCTGGGAGGCGACCTGTTCCGCACCGCTTGCCATCTGTTCGGAACTGCGATGCCGCAATCCCGCCGATGCGGAAATGCCGCTGGAGATGTCACTGGTGCGGGTGACCACCTCTCGCAGGTGCTGCAGCATGCTGCCGATTGCTGCCATGAGTCGACCCGTTGCCGCCGAATCGTCCCCCTCGATCTTTGCCGTAAGGTCACGTTGGGCTATACGCCCGGCGGTGGCGACGGCGACCTGGAGGGGAGCGGTAATGCATCTGTCCAGCCACAGCGCCCCGAGGAATGTGCCGCCGATGGCGACCAGCAAAAGGGCGAGGATGGCCAGCCTCGCGCCGCGCACGCTTGCAGGAGCCTTGGCCTGCGCCGCGCCCTGGTCCGCGTTAGCGGCGACCAGTTGACTCAGCGTATCCTGGATTTCGCCCCGGCGCGCCTTGAGATCCCGCAGTTCCTGGAGCGCGAGGTCCTTGTCTCCCAGGCTGATCAGCTGTAAAACCCTGCTGCGGCCTGCCTGGACGGCGGTGACCTTCGCAGAAAGCGCTTGGAGTAGGGCCTTCTCCTTGTCGCTGGCCGACTCGGCTTTCAGCTTGGCCACCTGGTCGGATACCGATTTCTCCGAGGCAGCCGCGGCGCTCAACTCGGAGCGGAGTCCCGTCATCCCCCCCGTCGCCTGTGCCTCGGTGAGTCGCTGGCCGGCACCTGCGTTTGCCGAGATTATCTCCGCCATGGTTCGCATCCTTGCCAGTCGGCGTTCGGCCTGGCCCTGTGCGCTGCCGGCCGCCACGCTCATGCCGTAAAAGGCTGCGCCTGCCAGAAGGACCGACAGCACGCTACTGATGCCAAAGCCGACGACGAGTTTCGCCCTGAGGTTCCAGTTGTTGCGCATACCTTGCCTCCCTGTGAGCCGCCCATTTGACCCTAAAATTAAAACAAATTCACAGTATAGGGTGGGATCCTTGCCTGTCAAGGCGCCCAAAGGGCGGTACGCATCCGTTGCAGGTGACGCCGGACCTGTATCAAAAGCCGGCGTCATTTGTCTTTGCAGCCGACGCACCGTGTGCTAGTTTGCGCCAGCAGCTACGGCTTGAACCGACCAAAGGAGCCACGATATGGATGAAAAGCTGAAAGAGGCGATTTTCCGGCAGGTTGAATGCGAACCTTTCGCGCAGGCATTGAAGATGGAGCTGGTACAGCTCGATGAGGGATTTTCCGCCGTGGAGATGGCTTACGACGCGGAGGTGATGAACAACATGTTCGGTCGAGCCCATGGCGGCGCAATCTTTTCCCTTATCGACGAGGCCTTCGAGACCGTGTGCCAGACCGTCGGCAGCGTCACCGTCGCCCTCAACGTCTCGGTGAACTACGTGGCGAGCCCCGAGTTGGGCGCGCGGCTCAGGGCGGAGGCCCGGGAGGTTAACAGCACCAGGAAAACGGCCAGCTATGACATAAAGGTGCACGATCAGAATGGAGTCCTGATCGCGGTGTGTCAGGCTCTGGCATATCGGACCGGAAAGCCGCTGCCCTTTGTCAAACAGGATCAGGCCCAGTGAGTGAGGGACTCTCCTTCCTCGGCCGATAGTGACAGAAGCTTTCCGACGGCGTTATAATTGTCGTGATCCGGTTCGATGTGAGTGTCTTCCCGGGCGTAACGAGTTTAACTGCCGGGATAGATGCAACAAGCGCGGGCTGGAGAGGAACCTGTAATGGTTGAGGAGGAGTTATGAAAAGAAGTTTTCTGATCCTCGTGGCGCTTCTGTCGATCGGGCTTTCAGGTCACACTGCTGCGGCAGAGGTAAGCCTCAGCATCAACATAGGCCCGCCGGTGGTGATCGGCGCGCCGTCGGCCATGGTCATGGTACCGGGGACCAGGGTTTATTTCGCGCCCGGTTTTGACGTGGACATCTTCTTCTACGGTGGCTACTGGTGGTCGCCCCGCGGCGATCGCTGGTATCGGGCGGGCGACTATGACGGACCGTGGCGCATGGTGTCCCGCAGTTCGGTGCCGCGTGCCGTGTACCGGGTGCCGAAGGAGTACCGCGCGATGTACGGCAAGGAACGTCACATCCCCTACGGTCAATGGAAGAAGGAAAGAGGGGGGTACGGCCACGGCGGCGGCCGCGGCCATGGTCGCGGCCACGACTAGGCGTCAGCCGGACTGGCTGATGGCCATCCACCAGGCGTAAATCACCACCGAGGTGCTGGCCAGCGCGAGCAGGGCGTTGGCCAGACGCCCCGGCCTGCCCACGTAGCCCACCAGCAGTTCAGCCGCAAATCCGAAGAGACAACCGAACATGAAACCGAAGAGGTGGGCGCCCAGGTCGGTCCTTTCCCCCTCCGTTCCCAGTAGCACCAGCAGCGACAGCGCAGCGGCGATGGGTAGCGGCCAGCGTCGGCGCAAGTGGTGCCGGTAGCGCATCATGGTGAGCGCGCCCAGGATGCCGACCGCGCCGAACACGGCTGTCGAGGCACCCACCGAGGTGTGGCTGGGAAGCTGGACGTAGGCGTTGGCCAGGTTGCCGCAGACGCCGGAGGCGAGGAGCAGCGTCCAGGCGAGCCCCGAGCCGAGGTCGCGGCAGAGGTAGACGATGAAGACGCCGCCGATGGCGAGGTTGCTCACCAGGTGCAGCGCATCCGCGTGCAGGGTAAGCGCCGTGACCAGGCGCCACCACTCTCCCTTCAGGATGAGCCCGGCATGGGCGTTGCCGATGTCGAGCCAGTCGACCGGGTAGTGCCCCAGGATCTTCAGGTCGAGGTTGGTCAGGTTGTGGAAGGTGGCCAGCAGCACCAGGATGGAAAGGGTAGGGAGGGTGTTCTCCTTCATCGGGTGCACCGGCGGTAGGAACGGCGGCCAGTTGCGGTTCTCCTCGACGTAGAGGTTCAGCTCCCGGCAGGCCGCATCGTAGTTCTCCGGTGCCACCCATACCTGCCACCCTCTCGGACCCGGCTCCAGTCGGCACTCTATGTAACGTGACTCAAGCACCAGCGCCCACAGGCGGGCCTGGCGCAGTGTCAGCTTGCGCCCCCGCTCCTCCACCCGCCAGACCGGGACGATTCGCCAATCGTCCTGCGGCTCTACGCTATGTTCCTGGTCCTCGGTCATGCCCGGCAGTATCTCAGATCCTCGCTGCGCCGTCATCAACAAAGGCGAGATGTCGCCGCAGGTCTGCTCTTCTTGTCGCTCCATCGTGCCTCTACCTGCAGCCGGCCGGCTCAAACGGCGGCCCGGCCCCCTTCCTTGACTATTTTTATCCCGGTGCTACAAGAACCTAATGCTGACGCACGGTTAAATCAAGGGGGGGTGACGGAAAGATTGATCCCGAGGAGAAATGAGGATGCGATCCAGAGTCAGGCTGACTAAAGCGGCGGTTCCGCAAGGGGTGCGGCCTCTTGTTCGAGGCTCCCTCGTTCCCGGTAACAGGCACCGTCATCCTTCGCGCCGGTGGCCGATCAGGATGCGCTGGCATCGCCGGCTGATCCGCATCGGCAAGAGGAGGTACGTCAACATGATCACGGAAAAGATAAGGGAACTGGCCGAGCGGGTAGGACATGCCTTCGTGGCTACCTGCGATACCGGTGGTCACCCGCACCTCGCGGCGGGGAGGGGGATCGCCCTGTTCGAGCCGAACCGGCTGGTGTTCGAGTCCTGGTTCTGCCCGACCACGATGAAGAACCTGCAGGACAACCCGCACGTCTCGGTGGTCGTTGCCGACGAGGCCGGAAACGGTTACCAGTTCGTGGGTAAGGTGGAGAAGACGACTGACACTGCGGTGTTGAACGGATATGTCCCTGATCTCGAGCCGGCCGGTTTACCTCAGGTACAGTGGCGGCTCGAGATCAGGGTAGAAGGCGTGATGGCTTTTACTGCCGATGCTCACTCGGATCGCCCGCTCGGATAAGACCAACGGACGAACCTATCGCAGTTTCCTTCCCATGCTTCACTTCGCTTTGAGGAGCAGTTCCTCCGCCCTGGGCAGATCTTCCTCCGCTACCTCGATTTCACCGGTTACCTGTTCCCTGGAGAGGCCGGTCACGAAATACTCGACCCCACCCTGTTTCAGCACCGCCTCGACGCGGGCCAGTTCGGCTTCGGTTTTGGCATCGTAGAACTTCACCATGATTCATCCTCCTTGTGCGCCGGCGCACCCTAGAGGTGCGAGGGGGGCTGAACGGTCAGCTCAGCCTCTCGTGCCGCACGTTCGCGGCTGATCCTGCTACGCGGACTTTCCAGGGCCCGGTCGATGGACCAGCGGCCTGCGCCCCAGATCGTGATGGCAACCGCCATGGTGATCGCCAGAAGCTGAAACTCCACCCCCGGCGACAGCTGCTTACCGCTCCAGGTGGTCAGAAAACCGTTGCCGTAGTTCAGTACGCCGAATGAGGCGAGCATCAACACGATAACGGCAACGGCTGCGATACGTACGTATGCGCCCAGCACGAGTGCGAGACCTCCAAAGAACTGGGTCATGACGATGAGGACTCCGACTATCTTGGGCATTCCCATTTGTGTTGTCATCACTGCCATGGCCTGTTCAAATCCCAGTCCATAGAACCATCCTAGCAGATTTTGTGCGCCATGGAGCAACATCACGAGTCCCAGTCCCATTCTCAGTACCGTCCCGGTCCAGCTGTCGTTAGTCAGTAATATCCTTTCCATCATCCTTCCTCCTTTTGAAGTTATGCTGCTCGACACGGTCAGTTCAACGCACATTCAGGCCGTCTGAATTTGGCTTAGCAAATTCTAATCATATCCTTTGCAAAAGCAAGAGCATCGTTCAGCGCGGTCGCGGTGGGGCATTTCGCCTGGCATGACTACGTCATTTCGCGCAAACCGGCGGCGCATTCGGCGTAAAGACCGGCCACTTTGCCGCTGCCAGGGCTGTGTCGAGCCCGCGCGCCGTTACACGCTGCCGAGGATGGATTAATTTTCCTCGGGAATAGCCGGCAAATCGACAAGGATTTCCCGTGGTTTGCCGGCCCGCGCCGGCGGCGGTTTTCTAATAAACGGATAGCTCCCCCGCAAATGTGCGAACTTTGCACAATTTGGGCACGTTTTAGGCAACTGTATCCGCGTAATACCGGCGGGACTTTATCAGCACGATTGAATGCATTTGGGGTGTGAAATGAAGAGAAGGGTCCTGATTGTTGATGATGTCGAGGATATCAGGCAGATGCTGCGCTTCATGGTGGAGAGGGAGGGGCATATCATCGTCGGGGAGGCCGCCAACGGTATCGAGGCGGTCGAGCAGTACCGCGAACATCGCCCGGATATCACCATCATGGACATCGACATGCCGCTGATGACCGGCGTGGAAGCGGCGCGGGAGATTCGCGACATGGACGACAGCACGCGCATCGTCTTCTGCAGCGGGGGATACTCGAAGTTCGAGACTCCCCCCAAGGAACTGCGCAGCGAAGGAAGCACCTTTTTGCGCAAACCGTTTTTGCCCGCACAGCTGTACCAGGCCTTGGCTGCCTGAATTGCGCCTCTCATTGTGATTGCAGCTTTTTTTCGATGATGTTGCTGTTGCGGTTTTACTGATGTTTTGTGATGCTGCTGAATTCTTGTTCTGTGATGTTGTAGATGCTCTTGTGATGCAATGCTCTGTATCGGTTTTGAATGGTTGTTATGCAATGAAATGTAATGCTTTGATGTGATTTGGTGTATGCAATGTTCTTTTAAATGTTTCATTTTCTTGTCATATGTGATGGAGACTCTGGAGTTTTTGATATCGTGACGGTAGATGCCGCGTATGCTGCCTGTCCGTCAGTCATAGTCGTTGCGTTAATGGGAGCCGTTTTGGCTCCCATTTTTTTTTCAACGGCTGCCGTGCCGACATCTTCCGCACCGATTCGGGTGACAGAAGCGCTCTATGCGCGACCTGCTTCCACTTGACCACCAATTTGATGTATGCGATTTGCCCCTGCTTGTGCTAGGGTAGTGTTTTGCCAAGCGGCGGCCACGGCATCTGCTTCCGGCCACGAGAAATACATTGAATGTAGGGATGGGTATTTCATCATGACCACAGAACATCTGCAAAAAGTTTCCGACCAGTTGACCAAGCTCCACGGCCACGCCTACTTCAGAGTAGAAGAGGGGGCACTAAAGGAGTGTCTGACCGGCCTGATCCTCGATGCCGTCGAAGGCGATCTCGCCGAACAACTGGTCAACGGCTCCTTCGACCTGGAGGTGAGTGTCGGCGTCCAGGAAGGGGAGACCGAGCCCACCGTTGACTTCCGCGTCGATCGTCCCGGCGTCCTCTACCGCTCCGACGCGACCATCTCGCGTCTGAGCGTTGCGGCCCTGGAAGACCTGGCTCGCTACCTCGAGGGACTGGCGCGGCAGGCCCAGGCGACACCCGTGGTTGAGGAAAAAGGATCCGGCAGCAACATCGTGCGCAAATGCCAGGACCACGATCATCACGAAAAAGAGGCGGCTGCGGCCAGACTCAAGGTCACGCCGCAATGGCTGAAGAGCGTGGTACCCTGCACCGATTACAGCTACGACGAGATAGAAGGCAAGAAATACATCAGGGAATACTATTGGTCTCGCGAACTGATCGAGCGGCTCTTCAAGATCAAGTCGACCAAAACCACCCCCGAAGATCTGCAGTACGTAGCCAAGGAATGCTGCGACGGTGATACCGAATGGGCGCGCGACCTGATCGCCCGACTGAAGTCTCCCAATCGCCCGGAGCAGCAGCCAAAGGATCAGCCGCAAAAAAACCAGCCGCAGAAGGAAAAGGATAAGGTAGCGGTCCAGCAGCAGGCCAAACCGGCCGGAGGCGACCGCCCCCGCAGCCGTTCCCGGCACAGGAAGTCCTTCAGGCACGGCAAGGACGGCACCCGCAAGCCGGAAGGGGCGACCGAGGCGAAGAAGCCGTCCTGACGCACTGTCTCAGGCGCTGCTCCCGTCGGCCAATATGGCGCTAAAACGAAAAGGTCCTCC
This sequence comes from Geomonas oryzisoli, assembly GCF_018986915.1. Lineage (NCBI taxonomy): Bacteria > Pseudomonadati > Thermodesulfobacteriota > Desulfuromonadia > Geobacterales > Geobacteraceae > Geomonas > Geomonas oryzisoli. Next base: position 2,320,697 of record NZ_CP076723.1, on the reverse strand, counting down.
TCTTACTCGAGGGGGACCTTTTTTTGTGGGTGCAGCAAACGGCAGAGTGCTGCTCGTCTTACTTCTCGCGCAGGTATTTGGCGAAAGCGGTGTCCACTTTCTTGATGTGCTGGATCAGCCAATTGGCGAGGGTCCTGTTGGTCTGGATCACCAGGGGGAGGGTGGCCCCCTCGCTCCGGAAGGAGTCGGTCAGCTTGTGCACGTCGGTGATGAAAGCGACGTGCTGCGCCTTGTGCGCCGGGTAGTCGGGATAGTTGCTCCCCTTTTGCAGTTGCTCCTCGGCGGCGAAATGCTCTTTCACGTAGTCCTCGAGAAAGAGCAGCAGCTTGAGGACTTCCTCGTTGCCTTTCCCCTCGTTACAGGCGGTCAGCAGGCGGTCGAACCTCCTGAAGATTTCCTTGTGCTGCTCGTCGATCTCGGTTACGCCGATGGCCAGGTCGCTGGTCCACTCGATGTTCATGTCTCGCTCCTTTTTCGTTTGGGTGTGTCGTTTATGGCGGGCGCTGGGGCCCTTGTGCCGTGGGAGCGTCAGTGCTCGCTTTCCGCAGGGGCGAGAGGATCCACCCCGGGCAGTTCAATCTCGAAGCAGGTTCCCATTCCCGGGGTGCTCGACACCCTGATATCCCCGCCGTGGTCCTTCACGATGCCGTAGGAGACCGAGAGGCCGAGGCCGGTGCCGGTGTCCTTGGTGGTGAAGAAGGGGGTGAAGATCTTCTCCAGGTGCTCGGCCGATATTCCCTTGCCGGTGTCGCGGATCTCCACGATGCAGCCGTTGCCGGGGCCGTGCCGGCGGGTGGTGAGCCTGAGCGTCCCGCCGTCCGGGAGCATGGCCTGCACCGCGTTCAGGATGATGTTGCTGAACACCTGCCGCAACTGGTCGGTGTCCCCGGTGACCGGCCCGAGGTTCAGGTCGTACTCCCATTTCACCGAGACCGCGTCCATGGGGACCTGGTGCCTGATCTGGGCCACGATGTCGTCGAGCACCTCGTGCACCATGAACTGCCTCTGGTTCAGCGACTTTTGGCGCGCGAAGGTCAAAAGGTTTCCCACGATCTTCGCCATGCGCTCGGTCTGCTGGCTGATGATCTCCACTTCCTCGTGGTTGGGGTGGTCGTTGGGGAGGCACATCTCCAGCACCTCGGTGTTGCCGCGGATGATGGCCAGCGGGGTGTTGATCTCGTGGGCCACGCCGGCGGCCACGATGCCGAGGTCGGCCAGCTTCTCGGCGCGCGCCAGGTCGGCCTGGGTCTGGGCCAGGAGCTTGGTCTTGTCGGAGAGTTGCGCGGTGCGCTCCTCGATCTTCAGCTCCAGTGCGCGGTGCAACAGGCCGATCTCCGCCTCCTGGCGCCCCAGGGCCCGGGTCATCAGGTTGAAGGCCTCGGCCAGATCGCCAACCTCGTCCGTGGACTGCACCTCTATCTGCAGGTCGCGCTCGCCGCGAGCCACCCGGTGCGCCAGCTTCTCCAGTTCCTTGATCGGGCGCGCCAAAAGGGTCCCAATGAAACCGGAAACCGCGATGCCGATCAGCGAGGTGATGAAGAGCACCAGGTACAGGATCGAGTTGACGCTTTTTTGCATGTGCGTGTAAGGCTTTTCCAGCATCCCCACGTAGAGCGAGCCGATCGCCTTTCCCTGCAGGTCGATGATCGGCTCGTAGGCGGTGAAGTACCAGTCGTTGACCACGAAGGCGCGGCCGATCCACTTCTTCTTCTCCTGGATCACCTGCTTGTAGACCTGCTCGGAAACGCGCGTGCCGATGGCCCTGGCGCCGTCGGTGGTGCGCACGTTGGTCGCGATGCGGGTGTCGCCCAGGAAGATGGTGGCGCTCCCGACGTCGGTCCCTTTGAACTGCACCCCCTCGTACACGATCTCCTTGATCTTGTCGACCAGGACGTTGTTGTTGTTGAGGAGGATGCCGCCGTAGAGGGCGCCGATCACGGTGCCGGCGTTGTTCTTGAGCGGGAAGGCGGATACCATCACCATCCCGGAGCGCTCCGTCTTGTCGGCGCGCGGACGGGCATGCGGCGTGGAGATGAGGGGGATGGTGGCGCGGTTGGTGAGGGCGATCCCTTCCTTGCCAAGCTCGTCCGGGGTGAGCACGGTGGTCCCGCTGACCGCGATTCCCTTGAGCGCCTGTTCCACGAAGTAGGAGGACTGCCGGTCCCCTTTGAGCTGCGGGCTGTGGGCGCGGAAGAGCACCCGTCCGGAAGCGTCCACCGCCGTGAGGATGTCGAGGTGCTTGTTCTCCATGCGGCTGCGCAAAAGGGACTGGATGTTCTTCTCGCCGGCCACGATGGAGTTGGCGTTGTAGGGGTTGGTGGCGGTGAGATCCATCAACTCGCGGATGTGCTCCAGCTCGTTGCGGTACACCTCGCGGGCCGAGTTGAGGTCGGTGCGCACCTTTTCCTGCGCTTGGCTCGCGATCTTGTCGTTGATGATGTAGAGGCCGGCCAGGGAGCAGATGAAGAAGGCGACGAAGAGGGGGGCGACGGAGCCTACGGTGAGCTTGGCCCGGATCGGGAAACGCCTGAGCATCAGCGCACTCCCTCGTCTTCCAGGCCGTATTCCTCGATCTTGCGGTCCAGGGTGCGCCGGGCGATCTCGAGGATCTTGGCGGCGCGGCTTTTGTTGTTGCCGGAGGCCTTGAGGACGTGCAGGATGTGCTCGCGCTCCACGGTTTCCAGCGAAACCAGGCGTTTGCCCCCTTCCTGCTTCGTTTCCGGGAGCTGCGGCGGGGTGCGCCAGACCGGCAGGGTTTCGGCGGTGATGGTGTTGCCGCGGGTGAGGATGGCGGCCCGTTCGATGGCGTTCTCCAGCTCACGGATGTTGCCGGGCCAGTTGTACGATTTCAAAAGCTGCATCGCCTCGCGGGTGAAGTCGGTGATGTCGCGCTTCATGCGCGCCGCGTACTTGGCCAGGAAGTGCCGCGCCAGCAGCTCGACGTCTTCGCCCCGGTCCCGCAGGGGGGGAAGGTGCAGCGAGATCACGTTCAGGCGGAAGAAGAGGTCCTCGCGGAAGCGCTTTTCGCGCACCTCCTCCTCGAGGTCCTTGTTGGTCGCCGCCAGGAAGCGGATATCGACGCTCTTGGCCTTGGTGTCGCCCACCGGGATGAAATCACCCTCCTGCAGCACGCGCAGGAGTTTCGCCTGAATGGCGGGGCTCATGTCGCCCACCTCGTCCAGGAACAGCGTGCCGTGGTTGGCCGCCTCCAAAAGCCCCTTCTGCGCGGTGATGGCGCCGGTGAAGGCACCCTTGACGTGGCCGAAGAGCTGGCTTTCCAGGAGGGTATCGGAGAGGGCGGCGCAGTTGATGGTGAGAAAGCGCTCCTTGGCCCTGGGGCTGTTGTTGTGGATCAGGCTGGCGACCAGCTCCTTGCCGGTGCCGGATTCCCCGAGGATCACCACGTTGGACTCGCTTTGGGCCACCAGCATGGCCATGTCGTGCACCCGCCGGAAGGCGTCCGAGGTGAAGATGAGCGGGGTGGCGGTGGACGGGATGCCGAGCTCGTCCTTGAGCGCGATGTTTTCCTTGAGCAGTTCCTTGCGCTCCAGGACCTTTTCCAGGATCCCGAAGATCTTCTCCTTGGGGAAGGGCTTGGTGACGTAGTCGTATGCCCCAAGCTTCATGGCTTCGATGGCGGAGTTGATGGAGGCGTAGGCGGTCATCATGACCACCGGGACGTCCAGCTTCATCTTCTTTACGCGCTGCAGTATCTCCAGACCGTCCAGGTCGGGCATCTTGACGTCGAGCAGCATGAGGTCGCCGTCGTCAAGTCCACGGTTTTCCAGGCAGCTCATCAGGGAGGTGCCGGAGCTGAACACCTCCAGCTCCAGCCCCTTGGCCGATAGAATCTTGCTCAGGTACCTGAGGATCTCGACCTCGTCGTCGCAAATGATCACCTTGCCGTTATACATGTTCTGTCACCTGTTGCCTCTGCGGGGTGCCTGCGCGTTGCTGCAGGTTTCCTCGTATTCCCATGTGAAACCGGGAAACGGTGTCTGTAAACACCGGTTCAATATCTTTCGCCGGGGGCTTTGTTGTCAAGGGAAAACAGCCCGTTTATTCGGCTCCCGGGCCCGTTCGCCCTGCTGCGAGACCGGTGTGGCAAGCAGCCACACGCTGGATCAGTCGTTGCGCCTGCAGTTCGACGCGAGGCCGTTACTGTTTAAACTGCTTGTTGAGCCTCAAAGCTACTGATGATACCACCTTGTGCTTTGAATAACCATATGCCGGGATAATTATGTTATTCTCTGACGGCCGATAATGACTCACACCCGGAAAAAACATCAGCGACAGGGAGCCTCCATGATTTTTTTTGCTATCCTATCAAAGGCAGTAGTGTGGATCATCGCGTTCCGCTCTGCAATAAGGACGGACGCCAGGGCGATGCTGTTGCGCTGCAGTGCGGTCGCCGTGGTACTCACTGCCATCGATATCTTCAGCGTGGCAGCCAACCTGCGCGTCTCAGCCTTTGTGCTGACACTGGTTCTTTACCTGCTCATGTCGTTCACCCTCATTCCCTGCGCCTGGAAGCTCAGAAACACCCTAGCCACCCTCATCCTGGGAGCGGTTGGGGCGCTGGGCGCCCTGGCGGGGGTGAACTTCACCATGGATCTGCTGCGCGGCCTGGTGCCGTTTCTGAACCGCTAGCCGACGCCTGCATGCCGCTTCAGCGGCCTGGACATCTCTCCGGCCGCCGCGCTAAAAAATACGGAGGGTTTCCCCATGCGTCTCGTCACCTGTCTGCTGTTCGCTCTCCTGGCCTTACCCGCCACCGGCTGGTCCGCCTCCGACGTCCGCCTCTCCAAGGGGCAGACGGTCTACGTACCGGTCTATTCCAACGTATTCAGCGGCCCGCGCAGTCTTCCCTTCCAACTGGCCGCCACCCTCAGCATCAGGAACACCGACATGGATTCCTGGCTCCGTATCGCCTCCATCGACTACTATGACACCAGCGGCAAACTGCTCCGTCGTTACCGGGACATGCCGCTCTCGCTGGCGCCGCTGGCCAGTACCTATGTCCACATCGAGGAGAAGGACGTGACGGGAGGCTTTGGTGCCAATTTCATCGTGAAGTGGCAGGCCGACCGTACCATCAACACCCCCATCATCGAGTGCGTCATGATCGGCGCCACCTCCGGGCAGGGAATCTCTTTCGTCAGCCCCGGCCAGCCGATCCGCCCGGGCGTCAGGTGAGGTGCCCGACCCTAAAGGGACAGCCGTGACCGCGGAGCCGCAGGACCAGCCCCCCTGGCACACCCTCGAACCGGCCCAGCTATATGAGCGGCTGGCAACCTCACCGGCAGGACTCGATGCCGCCCAGGCGGCCGTCAGGCTTTCCCGTTACGGTGCCAACGAACTGGACGCCGCGCAGCCGCTATCGCCCTGGCCGGTACTGCTGCGACAGTTCAAGAACGTCCTCATCGTCATCCTCCTTATAGCGGCCCTTCTTTCCGCCTTCCTGGGACATGCCGTGGAGGCGGTGGCCATCGCGGTCATCGTCCTTTTCGCAGCGCTGCTCGGTTTCGTGCAGGAATACCGGGCGGAACGCGCCCTGGAGACGTTGCGCGGCATGGCTGCGCCGGACGCGGCGGTCTTGAGGGGCGGGACGGAGGTCACGGTGCCGGCGCGCGAACTGGTGCCTGGGGATCTGCTCCTTTTGCGTGCAGGCGACCGGGTCGCCGGCGACGTGAGGCTCACCGAGGCCTACGGGCTGCAGCTCGAGGAGTCTGCGCTGACCGGTGAATCCCTTCCGGTCGACAAGCACGCAGCGCCGCTGACCGCCCCCGACGTGCCGCTTTCCGAGCGCGGCAACATGGCCTACGCGGGGACCGTGGTGAGTTACGGGCGCGGGGCGGGGGTGGTGGTCGCCACCGGCATGCAAACCGAGTTCGGCGGCATCGCCCGGATGATCTCCACCATCGAGGGGGGGAGGACCCCGCTGCAGGAAAATCTGGACCGGGTGGGGAGCCTCCTGGCCCGCGCCGCCCTGGTCGCGGTAGCCGTCATCGTCTCCGCCGGGCTGCTGCGCGGCGAACCGTTCATCGGCATGCTGCTCTTCGGCATTGCCCTCGGGGTCGCTGCGGTCCCCGAGGCCCTTCCCGCCGTGGTCACCATCTCCCTCGCCCTGGGCGTGCAGCGCATGGTCAAGCGCCACGCACTGATGCGGCGCCTGGCCGCCGTGGAGACGCTGGGGAGCACCACGGTGATCTGTTCCGACAAGACCGGGACCCTCACCAGGGACGAGATGACCGTGCGCAGCTGCTTCTGCGCCGGCTCCTGGTACGAGGTCTCCGGCGCCGGGTACGAGCCGGTGGGGGAGTTTTCCGTACAGGGGAGGGGGGGGGCGCCTTCCGCCGAACTCGTCGAACTGCTCCGGACCGCGCTCCTTGCCAGCGACGCCAAAATCTTCCAGGACCAGGCCACCGGGCGCTGGGCGGCGCAGGGGGATCCAACCGAGGCGGCCCTCGTGGTTGCCGCCGCCAAGGCGGGGCTTTCCCGGGACGAGCTCGCCGCCCGCTATCCCCGCCTGGACGAGATCCCCTTCAGTTCCGAGCGCAAGTGCATGACGACGCTGCACAGGGAAGAGGTCGGCCTGGTCGCCTGCGCCAAGGGGGCGCCGGAGGTGATCCTCTCGGCCTGCACGGCGCAACTGGGCGAGGATGGGGAAGGTCCGCTGGACCAGCCCGCGGCGGCACGCATCGCGGAGGCCGCCCGCGCGATGGCGGCCGGCGCGCTGCGCGTGCTTGCGGTAGCCCGCAAACAGGGGACCAGCCGCGCCGAGGCCGAGAGCGGCATGACCTTTCTCGGCCTGGTCGGGATGATCGACCCGCCGCGTCCCGAGGCCCGCGCGGCCATCGCCACCTGCCGGGAGGCCGGGATCCGGCCGGTCATGATCACCGGAGACCACCCGGCCACCGCCACCGCGGTGGCGCGCGAGCTCGGGCTTCTGGACGAGGGACGCGTGGTCACCGGCAGCGAGCTTGAGTCGATGGACGACGCGGACCTTGAGCGGGAGGTCGCAGCGATCCGGGTCTACGCGCGGGTTTCCCCGGCTCACAAGCTCCGGGTGGTGGCCGCCCTGCAAAAAAAAGGAGAGGTGGTGGCGATGACCGGCGACGGCGTCAACGACGCCCCCGCGCTCAAGAAGGCGGACATCGGCATCGCCATGGGGATCACCGGCACCGCGGTCAGCAAGGAGGCCGCCGCCATGACCCTCACCGACGACAATTTCGCCTCGATCGTGGCTGCCGTGGAAGAGGGGCGCGGCATCTTCGACAACATCAAGAAGTACCTGATGTACCTCCTCTCCTCGAACATCGGCGAGATCGGCCTCATGGCCGGGGCGATGCTGGTCGGGCTGCCGCTGCCCTTGAGCGCGGTGCAGATCCTGTACGTGAACCTGGCGACGGACGGGCTACCGGCCCTGGCACTCGCGGTCGATCCGGCCGAACCGGATCTCATGCGCCGCCCCCCGCGGGACGCCACGCGCGGCATCTTCAACCGCGCCGTGGTCACGCTGATCCTGGCCGGCGGGGCGTGGTCCTCGCTGGTCAACCTGGCGCTCTTCGCCTGGGCCCGCGCCTCGGGGTGCTCCGACGCCGAGGCGATGACCATGACCTTCGTATCGCTGGTGCTGATCCAGTTCTTCAAGGCCTACAACTTCCGCTCCGACCGCGACTCCGTCTTCAGGCGGCCCTTCGCCAACAGGTGGCTGAACCTCGCGGTGGCGTGGGAGATCTGCCTTATGCTGGTCGTGGTCTACCTGCCGGTGCTGCACCGACCCTTCGGCACCTTCTCCTTGACAGCCGCGGACTGGGCGGTCATCATCCTTGCTTCGGGATCGGTGGTACCCGTGCTGGAGCTGACCAAGTCGTTCTCGCGGCGCCGGGGGGGCGCATTCATATAAGGTGAGGTTTCATGGATTTTCACGCTCTACGCGACATCGTGGTTCTCTTCGGTCTGGCCCTCTTTACCGTGGTGGTGCTGCGCAGGTTCAATTTCCCCTCCATCATCGGCTTCCTGATCACCGGCCTTTTGGCCGGCCCCTACGCCCTCGGCTTCATCAGGGACAGCCACCAGGTGGAGCAGATGGCCGAGTACGGCGTCGTGCTCCTCTTGTTCACCATCGGCATCGAGTTTTCCCTGAAGGAGCTGATGCGCATCCGCCACATGGTGCTCATAGGTGGCGGCCTGCAGCTCGTTCTCACCATCGCCGCCGTTGCCGGGCTGGGTGCCGTCGGAGGCTTCCCGCTGACACAGGCCGTCTTCTTCGGCTTTCTGGTGGCGCTTTCCTCGACCGCGATCCTGATGAAACTGATGATGGATGCGGGGGAGATGGACACCCCCCAGGGAAAGGCCGCGCTCGGGATTCTCATCTTCCAGGACCTCTGCATCGTGCCCCTGATGCTTTTCACTCCCTTCCTCGCCGGGGGCGGCAAGGGGCTCGCCGAGATCGCCATCGTCTCCGCCAAGGCGGGCGCCGTCATCATCGGCGCCCACTACGGCGCCCGCTTCGTGGTCCCGTGGCTCTTCGAGCAGGTGGTGAAGACCAGGAGTCGCGAGCTCTTCGTCCTCTCCATCATCTTCATCGGCATGGGGACCGCCTGGCTCACCGCGCAGGTCGGGCTCTCGCTGGCCCTGGGGGCGTTCATCGCGGGACTCGCCATCTCGGAATCGGAATACAGCCACCAGGCGCTCAGCGACATCATGCCCTTTCGCGAGGCCTTCATGAGCCTCTTTTTCATCTCGGTCGGGATGCTGCTGAAACCTGCCATCCTGTTCAAGTTTCCGCTGCTTCTGCTGGGCCTGGTGCTGTCCATCGTCGTGGTCAAGGCGCTGCTCACCTCCGCGGTCGGCCTCGCCCTCGGCCTCCCCATGCGCATCGCCCTCATAGCCGGGCTTTCCCTGGCCCAGATCGGCGAGTTTTCCTTCGTCCTCTCCCGCAGCGGCCTGAAATACGGGCTGCTCACACCGGAGACCTACCAGCTCTTCCTTGCCGCCTCCATCGCCACCATGGCGCTCACGCCCCTGTGCATGAAGCTTGCGGGACCGGTGGCGGACTTCATGACCGCGACGCTGCCGCACTCCTGGACCCGCGGCCGGAAAAGTCTCGCGCAAAACGGCGAAAAGGTCGGCTACCAGGACCACGTCATCATCGTCGGCTACGGTGTGAACGGCAAGAACCTGGCCCGCATCCTGAAGAACCTGGAGATCCCGCGCGTCATCGTGGAGACCAACCCTTTCACCGTGCGCAGCCTGAGAAGGGAAGGGGAGGAGATCATCTTCGGTGACGCCTCCAAGCCGGAGATCCTCGAACACGCCGGGATACGGGACGCGCGCATCGTGGTGGTGGCCATCTCGGATGCCGCCGCCAGCCGCCGCATCGCGGCGCAGGCCAGGAAGATGCATCCCTCGATCCACGTGATCGTGCGCACCCGCTACCTCCTGGAGATGGAGCCCCTGTTCCGGTTGGGCGTGAACGAGGTGATCCCGGAGGAGTTCGAGACCTCGGTGGAGATCCTGTTCCGCGTGCTGAAGAGGTTCCTGATCCCCCAGGACGTGATCGAAAACTGCATCGCCGACGTGAGGCGTGACGGCTACGAGATGCTGCGCAGCGTGAGCAAGCGCCACAGCCATGCCGTAGGCATCGCAGGGTTTCTTTCCGGCGCCGAGATCGGCAGCTTCCGGGTGCGCAGGAAAGCGCCCATAGAGGGTGAGAGCCTGAGGGGAGGGATGTTGCGCTCCCGTTCGGGAGCCACCGTGGTTGCCATCAAGCGGGGGGACGAGATCACCGCCAATCCCGATCCGGTCTGGACCTTCCAGGAGGGGGACACCGCACTCCTTCTGGCCACCCCCGAGCAGATGCGCGCCGCGGCCAAGCTCTTCGAACCGGTCTGAGTCCCGCGCCCCCCCGAGCCCCCGGTACGGTCCTGTAGGGGCGAATAATCATTCGCCCGTCCACTTTCTCCCCAGGGAGAGGGTGGAAAGGCCCACAACGTTGCGGGGGGCGGCTTCACCCACCCCCCAACCCCCTCCCGTCAAGGGAGGGGGAGCGCTCCCGCCATACTGACGCGGGGATACTGGGGGACGGCGTTAGGATTTTTGTAGTTGTCTCTTTCGCTTTCAGCTGTCTCCCCTTTGTGCCGAAACGTGTAGAATGTACCGGTTACCGGTCGCCGTCGGGCGACTTCACTCAAACGCAAAAGGAGTTCTCGCTTATGCACGACAAGGAAAAGAATATCCTTTGCCCCAAAGACGCCTGCGAGCCGGAGGCGCTCCCCTTGGACGCCGACGGCCTGGTCAAGGATTTCATACACCACTACTTCCACCACCTGGGACGGGACCGGTTCTGCCGCAACATACGCTACCATTACCAGGCCATCGCCTACACCGTCCGTGAGCGCCTGATCGAGCGCTGGAACAACACCCGCTACGCCTACATCGACGCCAACACCAAGACCGGCTACTACCTCTCCCTTGAGTTCCTCATGGGGCGTGCCCTGGGCAACGCCGTGCTCAACCTGGGGCTCGACGAGCCGGCGGCTGAGGCGATGCAGCAGCTTGGCCTGCAGCTGGAGGACCTTGCCGAGCAGGAGATCGACGCGGGTCTTGGCAACGGCGGCCTCGGGCGTCTCGCCGCCTGCTTCCTGGATAGCTGCGCCACCCTGCAGCTTCCGGTCATGGGGTATGGCATCCGCTACGAATACGGCATGTTCCGCCAGCGTATCGAGGACGGGCGGCAGGTCGAGGAACCGGACCACTGGCTGCGCGACGGCAACCCTTGGGAGATGGAGCGTCCCGAGTACACCCAGCGGGTCCGCTTCGGCGGTCGCTGCGAAACCAGGCGCAACGACGACGGCACCGTGAGCTTCTGCTGGCTGGACACCCACGATGTCCTGGCCGTTCCCTACGATCTCCCCATTCCAGGGTACCGAAACGGCACAGTCAACACGCTGAGGCTCTGGAAGGCCGCCGCCACGGACGTGTTCGACCTCGAGGAGTTCAACGCCGGGAGCTACACCGAGTCCGTCGCCATGAAAAACGAGGCCGAAAACATCACCATGGTGCTCTACCCCAACGACGCCAGCGAGAACGGCAAGGCGCTCCGCCTCAGGCAGCAGTACTTCCTGGCCTCGGCGAGCCTGCAGGACGTCCTCGAACGGTGGATCTCGCGCCAGGGAAAGGTCTTCGACCACTTCGCCGAACGCAACTGCTTCCAGTTGAACGACACCCACCCGAGCTGCGCCGTCCCCGAACTGATGCGCCTGCTTATGGACGAGCAGGGACTCTCCTGGGACGAGGCGTGGCACATCACCACCCACACCATGGCCTACACCAACCACACCCTCCTCCCGGAGGCCCTGGAAAAATGGTCCGTGCCGCTGTTCAGGCAGCTTTTGCCACGCCTTTTGGAGATCATACTGGAGATCAACGCCCGCTTCCTGGCCGAGGTGGCCAGCCGCTGGCCCGGCGACGGCGAGCGCCTGCGCAACATGTCCATCATCGAGGAGGGGGAGGTCCAGCAGGTGCGGATGGCCTACCTCGCCATCGTGGGGAGCTTCTCGGTGAACGGCGTGGCCGCCCTGCACTCACAGCTCCTGGTGCAGGGGCTGTTCCGTGACTTCTACGAGCTGTGGCCGGAGAAGTTCAACAACAAGACCAACGGCGTCACGCCGCGCCGCTGGCTGGCGCGCTGCAACCCCGGGCTCACCAGGCTGCTCGCATCCAGGATCGGTGACGGCTTCGTGGCCGACCTCGCGCGCATCTCCGAGGCGGTACCCTTCGCCGACGACCCGGAGTTCCGCAGGGAGTGGCACGCGGTGAAAAGAGCCAACAAGGAGCGGCTGGCGGCCCTGGTGCAGGAACAGTGCGGCGTCGCCTTTAACCCCGACAGCCTTTTCGACGTCCAGGTGAAAAGGATCCATGAGTACAAGCGCCAACTCCTTAACGTGTTGCACGTGATCCATCTCTACGACCGGATCAAGCGCGGCGACACCGAGGGGTGGACCGACCGCTGCGTGCTGATCGGCGGCAAGGCCGCCCCCGGCTACTACATGGCCAAGCTGATCATCAAGCTCATCAGCAACGTGGCGCGGGTGGTGAACGACGACCCGGTGGTAGGGGACCGGCTCAAGGTGGCCTTCCTCCCCAACTACCGCGTCACCGCCATGGAGGTGATCTGCCCCGGCACCGACCTTTCCGAACAGATCTCCACCGCGGGCAAGGAGGCCTCCGGTACCGGCAACATGAAGTTCATGATGAACGGCGCCATCACCATCGGCACCCTGGACGGCGCCAACATCGAGATCCGGGAGGAGGTGGGTGACGAGAACTTCTTCGTCTTCGGCCTCACCGCCGACGAGGTGGAACGGGAGCGTCGCAGCTACAATCCCGCCGGCATCGTGGCTGCCGACCCGGAGCTGGAGCGGGTCATGCAGCTGCTTACCAGCGGGCACTTCAACATGTTCGAGAAGGGGATCTTCGAGCCGATCGTCAAGGCGATCATGAGCCCGCACGATCCCTGGATGGTCGCCGCCGATTTCCGCAGCTTCGTGAAGGCGCAGCAAAAGGCCGCCGCGGCTTACCTGGACCGGGAGGCCTGGACCAGGATGAGCATCGTCAACAGCGCCAAGAGCGGCAAGTTTTCCACGGACCGGACCATCTCCGAGTACAACGAAGGGATCTGGCACCTGCGCCCGGTCAGTCCCATCAACAAGGTATAAGGTTCGCGGATGTCAACTTCTCCTCAAGATTCACCAGGGGGTGCCGATACGTCACACAAGTATCGGAAGACGGTCGATCCGGCGTCGCGGGGAGAGCTCCCCTCACGCGGGGTCCCAACCGCTTCAGAATCGTTGACACATTCATGCAACCCCGGAGGAATAAATGTCTACCGCCAATTTGCCGATCAAAAAAGGTGAGTCGAGCAGCGAACTGATCCAGCTGGTGAGCTTCAACCTGGGCGCCGAAGAATACGCCGTCGAGGTGTTGAAGGTGCGCGAGATCATCAGGATGACCCCGATCACCCATATTCCGAACACCCCCCCCAGCGTGGAGGGGATCATCAACCTGCGCGGCAAGGTGATACCGATCATCTCGCTCCGGAACAGGTTCGGCATGTGCAGCACCGATGACGACCAGCACACGCGGATCATGGTCATGGACATCGACGGCAAGCTCATGGGCTTCATCGTCGACGGCGTCTCCGAGGTGATCAGGATTTCCAGCGGCGAGATCCAGCCCCCGCCCAGCATCGCCGCCGGCGGTGTGGACCAGGATTTCATCTGCGGCGTCATCAAGCACGGCGAGCAGCTGCTGCTCATGCTCCAGCTCGACCGCATGTTCACCAGCGCGGAGCAGGACGCCTTCTCCAGTTTCGGTTAGCCGTCCGTTCACTGCGGTATGGAAAGGGGAGGGGACGCGGTCTTCCTCCCTTTTTTGCATCCCTCCCATCCCCCCCGTTGTTCCCGCGTGCTTCCCTCTCGACGCCGTGTGCGGTCCTCCTGCCGCTGCACGCTCCCTTTGGCCACCCTCCTCGTCAGCTCTGGCTTTAGTTGCTCGGGATATTTAGAATATTAGTTTTCTTAAATTCAAATTGACAAATTAAATTTAAATTAATATAGTCGCTGGCACTTTGGCGCCTACGGGACAGCATGAGGTCGTAACTGCAAGAGTTTTCCCACTGTTGCGGCGATCGGCGACGCGCTCTCTTTAGGGGCATGAGAAACCATTTCAAGGAGGGTTCAAGATGTCTCGAAACAGGTTGACGGCTTTTCCAGCAGTATCGCTTCTTCTGTCGATCTCCTGCGTCTCTCCAGCCATGGCTGCCGATCTGGTGGTCAATGGCGGGGTACAGACACTGTCAGGACAGCAGAGTTTTGACAAAGTCAGCATTATCAATGGCGGGAGGTTGTACGTTGAGCCGTACAACGGCTCCACGGGCGGCTATCTCAAGCTCAAGGCAAGCTCCGTCGTCGTGGACGCCACATCTGCAATCGTGGCCGACGGGCGCGGCTACCGGGGGGCGTTCAACAGCAGCGGCGAAGGCCCAGGAGCAGGCGGCATCGGGAGCATCGATGGCGGCGGTGGCGGCGCCTACGGCGGCAAAGGTGGCAACGGCGTCACCGACGGGGGATGGAGGGTAGATGGCCTCGGCGGCACGCCGTACGGGAGCGCGGACACACTCAGTATCGAAATGGGATCCTCTGCTGGAGCGGCGGGATACGTGGATTACGCCTACAACAACGGCGGCTTCGGCGGCAACGGTGGCGGCGCTCTCTGGATCGAGGCGGAATCCATCAGCAACGCAGGGATCATCAGCGCCAACGGCGATGACGGCAAGATTTACTACAACGATTCCACCGGCGGCGGCGCAGGGGGAGGCATCCTCCTCTACGGCGGCACCATCGTCAACACCGGCAGCCTTAAAGCCAACGGCGGGGGAGGCGGGGCCTACGGGTGCGGCACCCCCGGCATGTGCGGCCAGGACGACGGAGGCGGCGGTGGCGGCGGCGGCCGGATCAAGATCTTCTACGGATCCCTGCAGAACTCCGGAACCGTCTCCGTCATCGGGGGGAGAGGTGGCCTGTACGCGGCTGCCGGCGCGAACGGCACCTTCTTCAGTATCGCCAAGGGAGCCCCCCCCATTGCCAATGCCGGTGCCGACAACACCCTCAATGAAGGTACCGTCGTGGTTCTCGACGGATCGGCAAGCAGCTCCATCAGCGGTGACCCCTTGTCCTACACCTGGTCCCAGATCGCCGGTCCTCGGGTGACGTTGAACACGGCTGATCCGGTTCATCCCACCTTCGTCGCCCCGCTGGTCTCCGCCGGCGGCAGCACCCTTTCGTTCCAGCTGGTCGTGAACGATACCCACTTCCCGAGCGCTCCCGATACCGTGAACATCGCGGTCAAAAACGTGAACCATCCGCCGCAGGCACTGGCTGGTGACGACCAGACCGTCGCCGAAAAGTCCCAGGTGGCGCTGGATGGTTCCGACAGCTGGGATCTCGACGGTGAAACGCTCACCTACAACTGGGTGCAGGTTGCGGGTCCTTCGGTGCCGCTGCCTAACTTTGACCTGGCGGCTCCGACCTTCATCGCTCCCGCTGTAGGGGTGGAGGGCGCCAGGCTCACCTTCCTGCTCACCGTAAGCGACGGGATCGACAACGCCACCGACACGGTCGATGTCGTGGTCGAGAACGTCAACCACGCGCCGCTGGCCAACGCCGGAGCGGATCAGACCCGCAACGAGGGGAGCATCGTCACCCTCGATGGGACGGCGAGCAGCGACCCCGATCTCGATGCCTTGGTCTATACCTGGACCCAGGTCGGCGGGCCCGCCGTTGTCCTGTCCGATGCCGGCAGCCCGACCCCCACCTTCACCGCGCCCCTGGTCGGCTTGGGCGGCGAGACCCTCACCTTCAGGCTGATGGTGAACGATGGCCTTGCGTCCAGCGAACTGGCGGACGATGTGGTGGTGCAGGTTCTCAATGTCAACGATCCTCCCTCCTGCGACCACGCCCAGGTCATGCCGGGCGCGCTCTGGCCGCCCAACCACAAGCTGGTTCCGGTCGCCGTAACCGGCGTGACCGATCCGGACAACGACAAAGTCACCCTCACCATCACCGGCATTACCCAGGACGAACCCATCGACGGTCTCGGGGACGGGGATACCAGTCCCGACGCGATCGTCCAGGGGGGCAAGGCCCTGCTGCGCGCCGAACGTTCCGGGACCGGCAACGGCCGTGTCTACCGGATCAACTTCAGCGCGGATGACGGGCAGGGTGGCGTCTGCAACGGGACGGTGCAGGTCGGCGTGCCCCACAGCAAGAGCCCCGGCGATTCCATCGTGGATGACGGCCAGAATTACAACTCTGTACAGCCGTAATTCTCCGATCTGTTGATCTTGTGCAGCTGCGATTGCGGCGGCGGGGCTCCCTCCCGCCGCCGATTTTTTTTATTCTTCCTGTGCAAAGCCGGCCCCAGATGGTAAAGTGGCCGCCTCGCCGCGACTGGAGCGGAAACTTTGTGAATTTTCAGGAGGGGAACCAGATGCCATTCGTCAACATCAAGATCACCAGGGACGGAGCCACGGCGGAGCAGAAGGCCACGCTGATCAAGGGGGTAACCCAGCTGCTGGTGGACACGCTCGGCAAGAATCCCGCCACCACCGTGGTGGTCATCGAGGAGGTGGATACGGACAACTGGGGCATCGGCGGAGAGTCGATCACCGCACGCAGGAAAGCGGGAAAGTGAACCCGGAATGTGTAAAGCTGTAAAGGAAATCGACACAAGTTTCCCCGAAAAGTGTCGATAAGCTTTACAGCTAGACGTGTCGGCCCTGGTCGAGTCCGGGGCTCTTTGCCGGCTGAGGCCTCGCGCCTTTGTTTCCGGCCTGTTCAGGGTGCCTCGGTAGTCACCCGCGTAAGCGGTCGATGGCACTGTCTATGCTAAAGTCTGGGTAAATCGGTGGCGGTTCCTTTGGTTGATGTGCCGAAAGGCACAGAATTTCCGCCGATGGAGGAGGTGGCCAGTATGGGATACTTAAGCTACGGCCACGAATGCATCATCTACATCGTCCTGCTTTTAGTCATCTGTCATCTGATTCTGGATGTGCTGCCGGTTTGGTATAAGCGTGCGCGCCACCTCCTGGCAACGGTGCCGATCAGGATAACCGGCGGGCTCTTGATAATCATCATCTCCTTTTTCCTCCTGTAGATCGCCGCAGGTGAGGTTCGGCGGCAGGTGGAAAACAGCGCAGGCAGGACGCATGAAGGCCGGGGAGCTTCCCCCGGCCTTTTTGTTTGCCTCTATATCGGCCCTGCCGGGCGCGGCAACCTGTGCCGCCGGTGCCGGGAGCCGGGAGCCGGGAGCCGGGAGTCGGGAGTCGGGAGTCGGGAGTCGGGAGTCGGGAGTCGGGAGTCGGGAGTCGGACGCGGCGAAAGGCGGGCGAATGATCATTCGCCCCTACAGGGGGATGGAACCTTGCCCGGGAGCGACATGGGACTCGAAGATGAGTTTCAGGGCGCACGCCTCCTGGAGCAGGTCGCTCTTGGCCTTCGCGCCGTACAACTCTACCGACATGTCCTCTTCTCCGTTCAGGGCAAGCCGCAGGGTATCCTTGTCGAGACTGCAGTCGAGCTGCCGCACCACGGCGTTGCGGCGCCGGTCCAGACCGTCGCACAGCCTGAGGATGCCGCCCAGCCGGGCGACCAGGAGCTGATCCGCCGCCGGGAGGCGGGTGTATTCGTCGTGCTTTTTCTTGGGCATGGACTTTCGGTGATAGCGGGCGATGTTGGCCATAAGCTCGCGCTCGCGCGGGGTGAAGCCGAACAGGTCGGCGTGGCGGATCAGGTGGTAGGAGTGTTTGTGGTGGCTCGAATAACTGATGAAGTAGCCGACGTCGTGCATGATGGCGGCGGCTTCCAGGAGCCTCAGTTCCTTGTCGCCCCAGCCGTAGCGCTTGGCCAGCGCCTGGAAGATCTGCCGGGAGAGCCCGGCGACCTGCTGGGCGTGGGCCTCGTCGGAATGGCAGGACCGGGCGAATTCGAGGGCGCTGTCGCGCCAGGAGCGCTTCTTCTTTTCCGGGAGCAGGTTGCGTCGGCGCAGGCCGCGCAGGATGAGCCCCTCCCGGATACCGCGCTCGTTCACCTTCAGGTGGTTCACCTGGAAGAAGTCCATCAGCTCGTCGACCGCGGTCACCCCGGCGACGATGATGTCGGAGCGCTCCGGGTTCAGGCCGGGAATGGCCCGGCGCTCCTTGTCGCTCTTTCGCACCAGCATGGCCACCAGGTGCACCAGCTCGGAGCGGAGCAGTTCGTAGCCGTGCAGCGAATCGAATTTCTCGCGCCTGGCGGCGGCCACCATGGCGGCGATGGAGGTGACGGTTCCTCCGGAACCTACCAGGCACTGCATGCCGGCGCGCTCCCCGGTGTAGGCGGCCTTCAGCGTCTTGCGGACATGCTTGCGCAGCTTCTGGTGTTCCGTCTGCAGCACGGGATCGTTTTTCAGAAAGCTCTCGGTGAGAAAGACCGCGCCCAGTTCCAGCGACAGCATCTCCTCGGTGTGCGCCCCCAAGGCGGAGATGAGCTCGAGGCTGCCGCCTCCGATGTCGAAGATCAGGTGACGCACCCCGTCCAGCTCGAAGTTGTGCTGCGCCGAGAGGGCGGCCAGTTCTGCTTCCTCCTCGCCGCTGATCACCTCTATGTCGAGCCCGGTCCGCTCCCTGATGGCCGCGATCAGCTCACGCCCGTTGGCGGCCTTGCGCATCGCGCTGGTGGCGACGGCCTCGATGGAGGCGACCTGGTAACCGTCGATGATCTTCTTCTGGCGGGACAGCGCCTCGACGGCGCGCTCCCACGCGGCGGGCGAGATGGCTCCGGTCTGGTGCAGCCCTTCACCCAGGCGCACCAGCACCTTTTCGTCGTCGAGGATCTTATACTTGCCGCTCCCCGAGGTCTCGACGATGATGCTGCGGATCGAGTTGGTGCCGATATCGATGGCGGCCAGCCGGTTCTGTTTCAACGGCTACTCCTTGAACGTGTTGGGATGCCGGTGATTGTATCAAGACGGGGCGGATTGTGACAACTCGGGATGGAGGGAGTGGCAATGCTAGGCAAGCGCCTTCAACACGACCTTTCTCGCTTTCTTGAACCCCTTGCGGACCTTCTTGAGACTTGCCTCTTCCAGTCCGGTGACCTTCTTCTCCGCCTTAGTGAGTATCTTCGCGATGCGTTTGGAGCGCTTGGTGCCGAAATCGTGCATCTGCAGCAGGGCGTTCTCGATCCTCTCCAGGTCCGAGCCGAGCTTTCTGCCGCACTTCTCCGACATCTCCCCCAAGAACCGGTCGCGGGTACTCTGCGCCAGGGTTTCCACCTTTTCCCGTACCCCGGCCACGCGCTGCTGCATCAGTGCCCCGGCGGGCTGCCGGTCGTCCTGTTCCATCCCGGCGAGTTCCCTCGCCTGTTGCAGTATCGACCCCATGTGGCGCCGGTTCACCCCGCGCACCTTGCTCAAACCTTCCTCTCCGGCCTGGGCGATCTTGGCGAAGCTGTCGAACCCTGCATCGTACAGGCGCTTGCCGAGGATCGCGCCGACCCCTTTCAGCCGTCTGAAATCCGCTGCCGACTGGACCATCTTTGACTCCTTGTGCGTTTGGTGAGGGGACTGGCTCCGCAGGTGCCTGTCCCCTTGTTTGCCTGGCTTGGGGTCAGCCCCCTTGCCGCAGGCGATCGATCGCCTTGCCGCGTGCGGTGACGATCCTGCCCGTTCCGGTCACCAGTTGCTGGAATTGCGGTTCTCCGCTGCCGTTGGCGCTTCTCTTGAACGAAACGGTTCCCCCTTTGGGCAGGGTGAGGGACGCCTCCTCCCCGAGCAGCGCCTGCGTCACCAGGCCCAGGTCCGGCTCGTGTCCCACCAGCGCGACCTCGCTCACCTGCGGGTAGAGCTTGAGCAACTCGTCGAGCTTTTCCGGGCGGAAACCGGGAGCGAGCTGGGGCGCCACGATCAGCTCCCGCTTGTAACGCAGCCTTTCCGCCAGTATGTCAGCGGTCTGCACGGCGCGCACCAGCGGGCTGGTCAGGATCAGGTCCGGCTCGATGCCGAGTGTGGCGAGGCTCTTGGCGGCTTTGCGGAAACGTCTTCTGCCACGACGGGTGAGGTAGCGGTGCTCTTCGGGGACCTCGGGTGTTCTCTCTATGGCTTCTGCGTGACGGACTATGTGAATGATCATGGGCGGCTCCCTGGATTAGGCGACGCTAAAGACTTTAGCGGATCTCTCTGGATTTGCAACCGGCTGTCTTTATCCGCCGCCGTCAGGGTCAGGTGAACGGTGACGACCCGTTGCGACTGTGGCATGTCCAACCGTGTGAGTGAGAGGGGCTGTACCGAAGAGAACTACGGGGAAGGGGCGAGGGAAAGGACGCCCTCCCGGTGAGGGGAGGGCGCATCTGTGTCGTGCGCGGTCGAGGCGGGTGACAGTGCGGGACGTCGCCTCAGCGCACCAGGAGCTGTTCCAGGTTTCGTTTCATGGACTCGGAGATGGCCTCCGACGGTACCGAGCCTCCCACGCCTCTGAGCCAGAAGCGGTCGACGGCGGTGTCACCCTGGGTGTCGATGGTCATCTTCACGGGGAACAGGCAGCGCATGCTGAAGTAGTCCAGCAGGTCTCCGAGAAAGCCCAGCCGGTCCACACCCTTGATCTCGACGAAGAGGCTCCCGTTGTGGCACGCGGTCGGCTCCATGGTGAAGGAGAGGAGCTCGATGCCGGCTGCCCTGTGGTTGGGCTCGGTGCCGGCCAGCCGCAGGAAATCGAGCCCTTCCGGGCTCCCCGCGAAGGGGGCGCTTTTCAGTTCGAAGCTCGAGCGCCAGTTGCTGGCGTTGACCTTCTCCGCGCTCCCCCGCACGATGCCGACACGGTGGTCGGAGAGGCCGGCGGCAAGCCTGCCGCTCCACCCCGGCGCGAGGAAACCCGACATCTCCAGGCGGTAGCCGCCCGGGCGCCCGGGAATGGGCTCTATGGTGCAGCCGGTCTCGTTGAAGCCGGCGCAGGTCGCGTCTGTCGTTGACTCTCTCATGGTGGCTAAGCTGTTCATTGCCGCTCTCCTTTATGTGGCTGACGCTGCAGCGCGTCAGGGAATTCAGGCTGCTGTGCCTTGGGTGGTGCCGATGTTGCCCGCTACCGGTAGGAGAGCATCTCCCTGCCGCAGCCGGTGAGGAAGTCGAAGACCTCGCCGCGGCTGACCAGGAAGCGGGGCATGTCCTGGTTCATCAGGTCCTCCAGGAAGTGCAGGGTGGCGGCGTCATCCCGCTGCAGTTCATCCATGACCGCCGCCAGCAGCGGCAGGATGTCGTAGAGGTCGTCCCGGTTGAAAGGGGCGCTGTCGTCCGGGCCGGAAAACTTGGCGTCGAACCTGGTCCGGGTAACCTTCGGGTACTTGTATTTCAGATCGGAGGCGACGATGGCAAGTCCCATGGGACGCTCCTAGTGGCAGCCGCAACGGGACGCGGTGCAGGCGCTGCGGCAGGCCGGCTGCTGCACTTCCTCACCGTCTCGGTCGTAGCTGTCCAGCGAGGCCTTGGTGATGAACCATCCCTGGTCGGAAAGGGTTCCCTGCAGCGCCTTTTGCTTGAGCAGCATGAGGACGCGGGTTTCCGTCGTGGACAGCTCGATGGCGGCCTCGGCCGCAGTGACGTGTGCGATCCCGTCGATGATCTCTGTCATGGCAGCTCCTCCTTGGGTATGCCGCATTACATGGAACATGCCAGCCGCAGGGCCTGGTGGCGTGACATACGCCTTTCCGCATGGTTACGGCGGCAGCTGCCGCGTGGGCCGTTCCGCGTGCTGCTCATTAAATAGCCACCCTGCCTGTTCCCGTGCAGTGCACCGCGGCGTGAGGCTTCGATGTCGCTGCCCGAATGCACGTTGTGAAGAGATACTGGGTTAGGTGATCTCGGCAGAGCAAGCTTCGTATCTAAGAGTTGATAACAAAGCCGAGACATAGTAACCTGCACCGGTATTTCATTACCCTTGTGAGAGATTTTATGCCGACACAAACGCAGCTCGACTCACTGAACCGGTTGGTCGAAGCCGAAGTGCCGTCGCTGGTTGAGATCTACAAGCATCTGCACGCCCATCCCGAGCTGTCCGGTCAGGAGCGCAAGACGGCCTCGCTGCTCGCAGCCGAGCTGGAAGCGCTCGGTTTCACGGTGACGGAAGGTATCGGCAGGTACAGCAGGTTCGACTGGCCCGGCTTCGGTGTGCTGGCGGTGCTGGAGAACGGGGCAGGGCCCACGCTTTTGATGCGTGCGGACATGGATGCGCTGCCGGTCGAGGAGAAAACGGGACTGTCCTACGCCAGCAGCGCGCGGGCGACCTACCGGGACGGCAGCGAGGTCCCGGTGATGCACGCCTGCGGGCACGACCTGCACGTCTCCTGCCTGTTGGGTGCGGCCCGGGTGCTGGCTCGCGCCAGGGAGTGCTGGTCCGGGACGCTGGTGCTGGTCGGCCAGCCCGGGGAAGAGGGGGGAGACGGCGCCCAGGCGATGATCGATGACGGCGCCTACCGGCTCTGCCCGAGACCGGATTACGCCCTGGCCCTGCACAGCACCCTGTTCCTGAAGGCCGGGACCGCCGGGTACGCGCCTGGCAACTTCCTGGCCAGTTTCACCGAGGTGGAGGTGGTGGTGCGCGGCGTGGGGGCGCACGGCTCGGCGCCGGAACACGGCAGGGACCCCGTGGTGATGGCGGCGCAGCTCGTGCTGGCGCTGCAGACCATCGTGAGCCGCGAGATCACCCCGCACGAGCCGGCCGTAGTCACCGTCGGCTCCATTCACGGCGGGGCCGCGTGCAACGTCATTCCCGAAGAGGTGGTGCTGCAGCTGAGCATCAGGAGCTTCGACAACCGCGTGCGCGACAGGATCCTCGACTCGGTACGGCGCATCTGTGCCGGGGTCGCCCTCGCCGCCGGTGTTCCCGAGGAGCGCTCTCCCGTCGTTTCCGTGCTCGCGTGCCACCCGGCGACCTACAACGACCCCGACCTGGCGGAGCGCGTGGCGGGTGCGCTGCGGGCGGCTTTGGGGGTGGACAACGTGGTGCGCTCGGCTGCGAAGATGGTGAGCGAGGATTTCGGGTCGTGGGGGCTTGGGGGCGGGATTCCGGTCTGCATGTTCTGGCTCGGCGCGGCCGATCCGGTCCGCTTCGAGGAGGGACAGCGCCTGGGGGTATCGCTTCCGTCGCAGCATTCGCCCCTTTACGCGCCGCTGCCGGAGCCGACGCTGCGGGCGGGGGTGAAGGCCTTCGTCTCCGCCGCCTGCGATCTGCTCCCGGCGGGGTAGGGGAAGACAACCGATCGGACAGTAAAAAAGGGGCGCATCGCAAGATGCGCCCCTTTTCATTTTCAATCAACCGGAGCGGACGGACGCCAGGTTTCGCCCTGCCGCCGTCCGGGTGAAAGATCAGCGATCCTCCCTCTGCAGCGCGCGCCCGCCGGATGATTCACCGCGGCCGCGCCCCTGTCCTGGCTCGACTTCACGCGCCGGGCGCGCAGGTTCTGCGTGCTCGCCCTTGGGCTGCGTTACCGCCGGTGCCGGTGCGCCATGCGGTTTCTCGGCCCGAGGCGTCGCCGGTCGTGCCGGTGCTGCCGGAGTGGCCGGGTTTGCCGGAGCTGCCGCAGGCGCCTTGACCGCGGGTTCACCTGCCGGGCCGTGGGGCGCGGCACCGCGCACCGCGGGCGTGCCCGGCGCCGGCTGCATGTTGGGACGGTTCACCGGGCGCGGTTCCCTGTGCCGCAGTTCGCCCCGGTCGGGGCGTTCCGCGGCCGGCTCTTCCGCGGCGGCAGGCGGCTGCTGGGTGCCGGTCTGTACCTGGGGCTGTTGCTTGGGAGGCGCCGGTGTGCGTATCCTCCCCTGTGGTCCCTGGGGGTGGGGCTTGCCCGATGTCGGCGGCTGCACCGCATCGACCCGCGGCTGGACCGGCGTCGGCTGCCGCTGCGTTGCCGGCGGAGTCACACCCGGTTTGGGAGCCGTGGTCGTCTGGCCGGGTACGCCCGGGGCGGGGACGGATTCACGGCGGCTCCACGGTTCCCTGCGGCGTTCATTGCCGGGGCGCGGCTGTTCGAACTTGCCGGGGCGCGGCTGTTCGAACTTGCCGGGACGCTGCTGCTCCACTTTGCCCGGTTTGAGCTGCTCGACCCGGCCTGGGCGCGGCTGTTCGAATCTCCCCGGACGGCGCTGGTCCACCCGAACCGGCGGCATCTTCCCTTCGTCCCGGTACCGTCTGCTCTCTACGCGCAGCTGTTCGCGGTATCTGCGGGTATCGCGCTGCACCACCCGCTCGTTGATGGTGATGGTGGCGGCACGCCTGTTGATGTAGACGCCGCGGCGGTCGCTCACGTAGGGGCGCGAGCGGGTGATCCAGCCGCTCCCCCTCCAGCCGTGGTAGTAGACCCTGTGTTCGCGCCAGTCGCAGTCGCGGTTCAGCCACGGACCGATGGTGAAGCCGACGCTGAAGGTGATGAAGGGGGAACTGGGGTAGTAGCGCTCCACGTAGACGACGGTGGGGTCGTACACCGGTACGTACACGTACTGCGGGCGCGCCGGGACGATGCGGATGACGTCTCCCTCGAAGTAGACCTGCTGCTGCCGCGTGCTGAAGAGGTTGCCCTGGTCGTAGGCGAACCGGCGCAGCCTCTGGATGGCGTCCATCACATCCTGGGGCTGCTCGATGTAGGCCTGCCCCAGCGACGCGGCCCACTGGTACTCGCGGTCCATCATGTACAGTACCTGCGGGTAATGTGCTACGGCACGAACGCTGATGTCCCAGGTCTGGTAGTCGATACGCGGGGTGTCGCCGTACAGCCGGACGAAATTGGCGGCGTCGTGGATCTGGTCGACGAAGGTGGCCGCCGGCAGGATCTGGGCGATCAGCGGGTCGGGGTAGAGCGCGATCGGTCCCAGTAGGTCGTCCAGTTCCTCGGGGTAGAGCAGGTCGTCGTCGACGTACTCCCCCTGGTCCGAAATCTGGTAGTACCCTGGCTCCGACTGTGCATGAACCGGTGCGGCTTTGACAGTAAGCGGAAGCAGTACTGTCAGCATCAGGAAGATCAATAACCTTTTCATAGCTGTCTCCTAAGGGCTCCGTTGCCTATGGCGCCACCGGTCCAGTCTAGCAGAAGCCGTCGGGCAAGGCAAAGCGGGGGCATCGCATCGAGGCGGGATAGTATCAACAGGCGGTGCGCATCTCCATGATCTTGGCGTGCAGCCCCTCCATGTCAAAAGGTTTCTGGATGTAGTGCATGTCGCGGTCGGCGACGATGCCGCGCTTGGCGATGATCTCCGAGGAATAGCCGGTCATGAACAGCACCTTGGCGTCCGGGCGCAGGTCGGCGATGCCGCGCGCCATATCCAGTCCGTTCATCTCCGGCATGATCACGTCGGAGAGCACGAGGTCGATGTCGTTGCCGGTTTCCCCGCAGATGGAGAGGGCGACCAGCGGGGAGGCCGCCTGGATCACCCGGTAGCCGATCTTCTCCAGCATCTGGGTCGCCATGGCGCGCAGCATGTCGTCGTCCTCGACCACCAGCACGGTGCCGGAGCCGCTGAGTGTGCCGGGAGGGTTCGAAACGGGTGACTCAGACTCCCCGGTCAGCCGGGGGAGGTAGATCCGGAAGGTGGTGCCTTGTCCCGGCTCGCTTTGCACGTCGACGAAGCCGCCGTTCTGGGTCACGATGCCGTACACCGTGGCGAGTCCCAGCCCGGTTCCCCGCCCCACCTCCTTGGTGGTGAAAAACGGCTCGAAGATGCGCTTGACGAGCTCGCGGTCCATCCCGGTTCCGGTGTCGACGACACTCAGGCAGGCGTACGAGCCGGGCTTTGCGTCCAGGCGGTAGTCGCAGAAGGCTTCGTCCACGACCATGTTTTCGGTCTTTATGGTGAGGGTGCCGCCGTCGGGCATGGCGTCGCGGGCGTTGACGGCGAGGTTCATCAGGATCTGGTCCACCTGCGAGGGGTCGATCTTTACGGTCCAGAGCGCGGGGTCGGGGGCGAAGCTGAAGCGGACCTCCTCGCCGATCAGCCTGCTCAGCGTTTTCTCCGTTTCCAGGCAGTGCTCGTTCAGATTCACCGCGCGGGGAGAGATGATCTCCTTGCGCGAGAAAGCGAGCAGCTTGCGCACCATGTCCCGGGAGCGCTCGCCCGCCTTGATGATCTCCTGCAGGTAGAGCCACAAAGGGGTCGCTTCGCTTGATTCGAGCTGGCACAACTGCGCGTACCCCATCATCACGCTCAGCATGTTGTTGAAATCATGTGCTACGCCGCCTGCCAGCTGCCCGATCGATTCCATTTTCTGCGAATGCCTGAGCTGCGCCTCGATCTTTCTGTGCTCGGTGATGTCGATGCCGAAACAGAGTGTGCCGATCCTGGTTCCCTTCTCGACGATGGCGCTGTTGCGCCAAGAGACGGTGCGCATCGTCCCCGCCTTGGTGACGATCTGCCCCTCGAAAGCGTTCATCGTCTGGTCGTCGTTGTCCCGCTGGGAAGCGCCGCACATCTTGAAGAACGCTTCTGCTCCCATCACCGTCTCGAACCAGTTCTTGCCGGCCAGCTCTTCCTGGCTGTAGCCGGTCATTTCTTCCCCGGTCTTGTTGATGAGCGTCACTTCGCCCTTGAGGTCGAGGCCTACGATCATCACGCAGGCCGCCTGGATCAGGTTCTCCGTGTACTCCTTGGCCGATTTGAGCGCTTCCACCGCCAGCCTGCGCTCGGTGATGTTTTCCACCGAGAGGACGGTGCCGGCGATGCGCCCCTCCTGGTAGACGGGAGTGGCGCCGCAGGCGATGGTCACCGTGCTGCCGTCCCGGCACACCAGGTCCGTCTCGAACTTGACGATGTCCGCGGCACCGCTGGCGACCAGGTGCAGTTGCCTGAGCACCATGTCGCGCGCCTCCGGACACACGAGCTCCAGGATGTCCCTGCCGTGCAGCTGTTCCGGGGTGTAGCCGCTGGTTTCGGTGCAGCGCCCGTTGACCATGCCGATGGTGCCGTCGAGGTTCAGGACGATGACCGCATTGGCGCTGCTCTCCATGACCTTGCGCAGGAAGTCGTAGGAGTCCTGCAGCTGGCGGTTGGCGCGGTTGATGGCCCGGAAGGGGAGCAGGATGAAGACGATGAGGCCGATGCTGAGACCGATCACCGTGACCAGGAGGGATTTCTTCAGAAGGGGGCGCAGCGAGCGGCTGATCTCGACGCTGCCGATCACCTTGTCGCCGTAGTAAATGGGCTGCGAGCGTAGGATAACCGGGGATTCAGGATGGTAACCGCTTGCCGCCAGCTCGTTGCCGATCGAATCGAGGATGCGGTGCCTCTCTTTCGCTGCGGCGGTGCCGCGGTGGGAGAGTAGGGCGTCCAGGCGCTGCGCCTCGCTGTGCCAGGAACCGGGGTCGAGGTCGCCGAGTCCGGAAATGATGCGGGCGTTTATATCAGCCTCGGTCTCGAGACTGCCAACCGCGTACTGGTAACTGATGGCGAAGTAACCGACGGGAAAGAAGAGGGCGACGAAGAAGGCAAGCAATACCGTGCAGTTGGCGGTGAAGTGGACGGTTTGCTTCTCAGAACCAGTCATGGGCAAGCGCTCCTTGCGCAGCAACCGAGTCAGAACCTTGTGCTCCGGCGACTGGACCGCAGCCAACGGCACCGTCACCGACGGGCGAGATTAGCACTATTTTAGGAAAAAGAGAAGAACATTGTACGTATTTCACCTAGAAAGATTCATCTAAACAGAACCTGTTCGTATCCTACTGTGATGTTGTGCGCAGGTGAGTACAACTAACCGCAAAATGTGTGTGGCGGCCCTGATCACAGCGAGCAAATTGGCTTTTGACCTGTCAAAGAACAAAGAGTGTGGATCGTCGATGATGTATACGCGAACACGGACGCAACGGCGGGCATATGCGTTGACAGCACCCGGGGCTTCTTGTATATATTGCCGTGTTACTGAATTGAAAATCGTGCTACCGCTCCGGCGGTGCCACGGCACGAGGGGGAAGATCATGCACATGGCGGACGCTCTGCTCTCGCCCACGGTAGGCGCGACCATGTGGGCCGTGTCCGCGGGGGGCGTCGCCATCTGCTCGGCGCGGTTGTGCCGCAGGCGTGACGACCGCCTGGCGCCGCTTATGGGCGTGCTGGGCGGCTTTCTGTTCGCCGCGCAGATGATCAATTTCTCCATTCCCGGTACCGGGTCGAGCGGTCATCTGACCGGCGGCCTGCTCCTTGCCATCCTGCTGGGCCCCAGTGCCGCCTTTCTCACCGTCGCCTCCGTCCTCATGGTCCAGGCCTTTTTCTTCGCCGACGGCGGCCTCCTCGCCTTGGGGTGCAACATCTTCAACCTGGGCATGATCCCGGCACTTTTGGTCTACCCGCTTTGTTACCGCAGGCTCATCGGCCCCGCGCCGGGGCGTCGGCGCGAGGTCGCGGTGACCATGTTCTCGGCGCTGCTCGCCATGCAGCTGGGAGCGCTCTGCGTCGTCCTCGAGACGGCGGCCTCGGGGGTCTGCGCGCTGCCTTTAGGCAAATTCCTGCTTCTGATGCAGCCCATCCACCTGGCCATCGGCCTCGTCGAGGGGGCGGTGACGCTGGCCGTGGTCTCCTTCCTGCGCAAGGCCCGCCCGGAACTCCTCGTCCGGGGGAGCGCCCCGGCTGGCGCTCCCGGCCGCCTGGTGCTTGCCGGTTTCCTGGTCTGTGCCCTGCTTGTTGCCGGCGCCCTGTCCCGCTTTGCCTCGGTGCAACCGGACGGGCTGGAATGGTCGGTGGCCAAAGTCGCCGGCGGCGCCTCCCTTCCGCAACAACGCGGTGGTCTGCCGGCCCTTTTGGGAGCGCTGCAGCGCAAGACCGCCTGGTTTCCCGATTACCAACCCGCTCCTGCCGCCGCCCCCGGCACGGCGACCGCTCCGGTGATGGCCGCCTCCGAAGGGAGGCCGGTCTCCGGCAAGGGGAGCGGGGTCGCCGGTGTCGTGGGCACCGCTGTCACCGTCCTGCTGGTCGCGGGCGCTGCGCTGCTGCTGCGCAGGGGAAGCCGCGCCGCGGTACCCCCCGAGGTCTAGCGAAGAACGGCTGCGGCCGGTAAGGATGGGAACCTGATGGCATCGGTGCACGGAGCATTGCTTGATTTGAAGCGGCTGGACCAACTCGCGGGGGGAGACACCCCCTTGCACCGGCTCGACCCCCGCGCCAAGGTGCTGGCCACCCTTGTTTTCATCGTCTGCGTCGTTTCCTTCGGCCGTTACGAACTCTCCGCCCTGATCCCCTTCTTCATCTTCCCCGTCTGCCTGATCGCCGCGGGCCGGCTTCCCGCCGGTTACCTGGCGACAAAGGTGGCCCTGGTCGCCCCCTTCGCCATCGCCGTCGGCATCGGCAACCCCTTTTTCGACCGCACCTTACTGTTGCACCTGGGGCCGCTTGGTATCAGCGGCGGCTGGGTGTCGTTTGCCTCCATCGTCGTGCGCACCGCGCTGACCGTCAGCGCCGCGCTCACCCTGACCGCGCTCACCGGGTTCACCTCCATCTGCCGCGCCCTGGTGCGCCTGGGGATGCCCAAGCCCTTCGCCATGCAGCTCCTTTTCCTGTACCGCTACCTGTTCGTGCTGGCCGAGGAGGGGGGGCGGGCCGCCCGGGCGCGTGAGCTGCGCTGCTTTGGCCGCAAGGGGAGCGGGTTCGCCAGCTACGCCTCGCTGCTGGGGCACCTGCTGCTGCGCACCTGGCAGCGGGCCGAGCGGATGCATATGGCGATGCTCGCCAGGGGCTACACCGGGGCCTTTCCCGCCGCCCAGGCCGGGCGCTTCGGCGCGCGCGAAGTCGTCTTCCTGCTCTTCTGGAGCACGCTCTGCATCACCTTGAGGTTCTACAACGGCGCCGAGTTACTCGGGACGCTGATAACGGGGCATCTGTCATGAGCCATCACATCCTTGAAATTGATCACCTGCGCCACGTCTATCCCGACGGCACCGAGGCGCTGCGCGACATCAGCTTCAGTGTCACCCACGGCGAGTCCGTGGCGGTGATCGGGGCCAACGGGGCGGGCAAATCGACGCTCCTGGCGCACCTGAACGGGCACCTGCTCCCCCATGCGGGGGAGGTGCGCATCGGGCACGTCCCGGTGAGCCGCGCCACCCTGGACGAAGCGCGCCGCACCGTCGGGATGGTCTTTCACGACCCCGACGACCAGCTCTTCATGCCCACGGTCTACGAGGACGTGGCCTTCGGTCCCCTGAACCTGGGACTGGCCGGTGCTGAATTGAATCACTGCGTGACCGAGGCCTTGCGCCGGGTCGACGCCGAGCACCTGGCGGGTAAGGCGCCCTATCATCTCTCCGCCGGCGAGAAGAGGAGGGTGGCCATCGCCACGGTCCTCTCCATGTCGCCTGACATCCTGGTCATGGACGAGCCGACCAACGGCCTGGACCCGTACGCCCGCAGGCAGCTGATCGGACTTCTGCGGGATTTTCACCACAGCAAGATCATCACCAGTCATGACCTGGACATGGTGCTGGAGGTCTGCGAGCGGACCGTGGTGCTTTCGCAAGGGGTGGTGCGGGCGGACGGCCCGACGCTGGAGATCTTCCGGGATGAGGCGCTGCTTCGGGAGTGCCGGCTGGAGAAGCCGCTCTCGATGCAGGGATGCCCTGTGTGCGGCAAGGGGACTGGCTCCGCAAGGTGCCTGTCCCCTTAGTGCTTTGGTGCTTGAGGTAGGTTGCTGAGCTGAAAGGAGCGTTCCGCAAGAGGGACAGGCACCTACGGAGTCTGTCCCTTCGGGCGAAAAAAAAGAAAGCCCCGGATTCCTCCGGGGCTTTCGTAAAGTTCTACGCTATGTTATTGGGATTAAACCCTGCTGACGTTAGCTGCCTGGAGGCCTTTCGGTCCCTTGACGATTTCGAAGGTCACGCTGTCACCCTCGGTGAGGGATTTGAAGCCGTCGCTGTTGATAGCGGAGAAGTGAACGAAGACATCCTCGCCGTTCTCCTGCTCAAGAAAGCCAAACCCCTTGCTGTCGTTAAACCACTTTACAGTACCGTTTACCATTTACTTACTTCTCCCATAATACTTCTTTTTGGTTTTAATCCACGGGTATTCGAGGACGCGTGACAGTATCACTTTGTAATTCCCGTGTCAATATATTTTAAATTAGATTTAAAGTTTTTTGCTTTGTATACGGAAAGCGTTGCGTTGACACAGGGCGCGCGCTGTAGTAGCGTGCCCTTGCCGTTGCGGTCAGCCGGACGGCAGACACTGCTGCTATGCCAAAGCACAAAGGAAATGAGAGTATGAAGATCTGGGTAGATGCCGACGCCTGTCCACGGGTGATCAAGGAGATAGTGTTTCGCGCCTCGCAGCGTCTCAAGGTGCCGGTCTGCCTGGTCGCCAACAGCGACCTGTCGCGGGCGCACACGGCGCTGGTCAGCTCCGTGCGCGTGGCCGCAGGCTTCGACGTGGCCGACGACTACATCGCCGAGCATGCACAGGCGAGCGACCTGGTCATCACCGCCGACATCCCGCTGGCTGCCAGGGTGGTGGAGCGGGGCGGCGTCGCGCTGGACCCGCGCGGTGAGCTCTACACCGAGGAGAACGTGGGCGAGCGGCTCTCCATGCGCAACCTGATGCAGGATCTGCGCAACGACGGTCTGCTGCTGGGAGGCCCGGCGCAGTTCGGGCTTGCCGACCGTCAGCGTTTCGCCTCCGCTCTGGACCGGCTGCTGACCCGCATGGTGCGTGGCGAGCGCCCCTGAACGTCTGTCATAGTCACCGTTTTATCCCGCCTCCACTGTCACGTCGCGGTCTTTACCGTTTCCTGCACAAAGGCTCTTCCCTATCTGCCGTTTCGTCTATGTCAGTATCATCCTTCCTGTCTGAAACAGATTTCCTCGCTGTGTGATAAAATCTTTTGTACCTGTGCCTCCGGTCGTGTTAATGTCGCCTCAAAAATGACGGTATTTCAATAAATCTTGAGACAGTGCGACGCCTATGACTGCCCACTATCAACAGAGGTCTTCCGGGGAAACAGAGCTCGAGCAGAAACGGGCCGAGCTTGCCTCCCTGCGCGCCCGCCACGCCGAGGCTGCCGCCGTATTGAACCAGTTGCGCGAGGAGATCGCGGGTTTCGAGAGGAATTACCAGCAGACGCTGGGGCGGCGCATGGCCGAGCTGGAACGGCTGGAGCACGAGATAGCGCGGTTGACCGGCGCTTACGTTCCGGACGGCGATGACGGCGCCGAGGACGAACCGGCCGGCCGCAGTCACAAGGAAGACCGCAGCGATGGTCAGACCTACCGAAGCGGCACGACCTTCCGGGGGGAAGGCCAGGCGCGCGGTCGGGTCTGGAAGTCGGATCCCCAGGACATAAAGGCGCTCTACCGTGAGGTCGCCAAGGCCATCCACCCCGACCTGGCCGGGGAGGGCGCCGGCTCGCTGCGGCACGAGCTGATGCTGAAGGCCAACAAGGCCTATGCCGACGAGGACCACCGGGCCCTGCGCGAGATCCTCAGGAGCTGGCGGCGCCATTTCCCCGAACAGGCCGAGCAAAGCGACCTGAGGGCCGAGCTGGCGCGGCTTAAGAAGCAGATAGCCGTCGAGATCGAGGCGATCCGGGAGATCCACGAGCAGATCGAGCAGTTGCGCGGCAGTTACGTGCACCGTTTCAAGCTGCGCGTCGATGAGAGCGCCGCCGCAGGGAGCGATCTCTTCGCCGACCTGGTGGCGGCCGCCGAGATAAACATCGCGCGTGCCGAGCGACGCCTGGCTGCGCTGCAAGGGGGGCAGGGCAGTGGACGGACGCAGGGGGCGGCGAGGCACAGCCGCGTGGTGTCCTTTCCCGGCGACGAACAGTGCGGCGATCTCTACCAGCGCGATCTTCACTCGGTCGGTTTCAACGCCTGGAAGAAAGCGGGCCCCGCCATCGGCGCCGTTAGGGTCGCCCTGGACCAGGCGTTGCGCCTGGACGTGAAAGAGGGGGCGAGCCGGAAGCTCAAACAGCTGCAGGGGGTGCGTCCCGAGGACCTGCAGGCGCTCTATCTTTACGACGTCTGTGACGCCGACCTGGACAGCATCGTCCATCTCTCCGGGCTCGAG
This sequence comes from Geomonas oryzisoli, assembly GCF_018986915.1. Lineage (NCBI taxonomy): Bacteria > Pseudomonadati > Thermodesulfobacteriota > Desulfuromonadia > Geobacterales > Geobacteraceae > Geomonas > Geomonas oryzisoli. The sequence goes on along the minus strand of NZ_CP076723.1, from coordinate 2,288,078 downwards.
GAGCTCTACCTGTGCGGCTCGGGGCTTACCGACGCCGCGCTGCTCAGCATCTCGACCCTGGCGAACCTGAAGAGGATCTATCTGTACCAGACCCGTATCTCCGACCGCGGCCTGGTCTACCTGCAGGGGATGCAGGGGCTGCAGGGGCTGACCAGCAGCGGCAACAGCATCACCGACGAGGGGCTGGCCGTCTTCCAGCAGGCGATACCGGGGGTGAAGACGGTGAGCTTCAAGTGGAGAAGGTGAGGCAGGGGAGGGGGTAGAGAGATTACGAAAGCCCGGGAGAGATTTTCCCGGGCTTTCTTGTTGAAAAGCGGTTACGCAAAGGACCCGAAGTAGGCGCAAAGACCGCAATGAAAACTTGTGGGGATTACCTCAAGAGCCTTTCTTTGCGATCATCGCGGATACTCAGCGTACTTTGCGTAACTGCTTGTAAGGTGTGCGCAATGGAGGGGGCGAATGATAATCCGCCCCTACAGGGTATGGCAGACGCGATGCCGCCTCTCTTAAACGTTGAGGAACCTCGCCATGTCTGCGATGAGGTCGTCCGGGTCCTCGAGACCCACCGAGAGACGGACCAGGGTGTCCTTGATGCCGCGGGCCTCGCGCTCGGCCGGGGGCATGGCCGCGTGCGACATCTTGGCGGGGTAGGAGAGGATGCTCTCCACGCCCCCCAGGCTGACCGCGAAGGCAGCCAGCTTCACCCCTTCCAGGAGACGCTTGGTGGTGTCGTAGCTGTCAAGCTCGAAGGAGAGCACGCCCCCGGGACCGCCGGCCTGGCGGTTGTGGATCTCGTAACCCGGGTGGTCGGGGAGGCCGGGATAGTAGACCCGCTGCACCGCCTTCTGCTCGCCCAGCCAGGCCACGATCTTTCGCGCACTTGCCTGGTGCTCCTCCATGCGGACCTTGAGGGTTTTCAGGCCGCGCAGCACCAGCCAGCTGTCCTGCGGACCGAGCACCGCGCCGAAGGCGTTCTGGATGAAGCGCAGCCGCTGCCCCAGTTCCGGGTCCTTGGCGACCGCGAAACCGCAGATCACGTCGGAGTGGCCGTTCAGGAACTTGGTGCCGCTGTGCACCACGATGTCGCAGCCAAGCTCCAGCGGCCGCTGCAGGTACGGGGTCATGAACGTGTTGTCCACGATGGTGAGGATGCCGTTCTCCCTCGCCAGGTCGACCGCGGCGGCGAGATCGGTGATCTTGATCAGCGGGTTGGACGGCGTCTCCAGGTAGAGGGCCTTTGTTTCGGGCCGGATCGCGGCGGCGATGGCGGCGTTGTCGGTGGCATCCACGAAGGTGGCCTCGAGTCCCCATCCCTTGAACAAGGTGGTGAGGAGCCGGAAGGTGCCGCCGTAGACGTCTTCGCACACCACCAGGTGATCGCCCGGCTTGAACAGGAGCAGGGTGGAGGCGGTGGCCGCGATCCCCGACGCGAAGGCCAGGCCGACCGCTCCCTTTTCCAGACCGGCGATCGCCTCCTCCAGCGCCTCGCGGGTCGGGTTGCCGGAGCGGGCGTAGTCGTAGCGGCCGAAGCTGTCTACCGAGCGCTGCGCGAAGGTCGACGAGAGGTAGATGGGGTGGCTTACGGAGCCGTGCTCGGGGTCGATCGGGTCGACGCCGTGGATCAGTTCGGTGGCGAATTTCATGCGTGCTCTCCTTCGAATGCCTGGGCCAGGTCGGCGATCAGGTCGTCTTTGTCTTCTATTCCCACCGACAGGCGCAGCAGCAGGTGGTTGATGCCGAGCCGCTGCAGTTTCTCGGGCTCGATGTCCGCGTGGGTCTGCACCCGCGGGAAGGTGATCAGGCTCTCGACCCCGCCGAGGCTCTCGGCGAAGGAGATGAGCTCCGTCTTCATCAGGAGCTGGTTCACCAGCTCCGGTTCGGTCACCTCGAAGGCGATCATGGCGCCGAAGCCTCCGCACTGGTGCTTCATCAGGTCGTGCCCCGGGTGGTCGGGGAGCCCGGGATAGTAGACCCGTCCCACCCGCGGGTGCCGGGTAAGCCACTGGGCCAGCGCCAGGGCGTTTTCCTGCTGGCGGTCCATGCGGATGCTGAGCGTCTTGATGCCGCGGACGGTGAGCCAGGAATCCTGCGGTCCCAGGACCGCGCCGGCGCCGTTTTGGTGGAAATAGACCTTTTCCGCGAGGGCCGCGTCTTTTACCGCCACCAGGCCGCAGACCACGTCGTTGTGCCCGGCCAGGTACTTGCTCCCCGAGTAGACGGTGATGTCGGCGCCGAGGTCGAGGCAGCGCAACAGGTACGGGGTGAGGAAGGTGTTGTCGACGATGCAGAGCATGTCGTTGCCCTTACAAATCTCGGCCAGTCGCCGCACGTCGGCCACCTTGAGCAGCGGATTGGTGAGCGATTCCACGAACAGGGCGCGGGTGTTCGGGCGGATCGCCCGGCGCACCAGCTCCACGTCGCTCGTGTCGACGTAGCTGAAGCTCAGGCCGAACTGCTGGAACAGCTTCTCGAACAGCCGGTAGCTTCCGCCGTAGAGGTCCTCGGTGACGATCAGGTGGTCTCCCTGTTGAAACAGGAACATGAGGCTCGTGATGGCGGCCATTCCGGAGGCGTAGGCGAAGCCGCGGCTCGCGCCTTCGAGTTTTGCGATCCCTTCCTCCAGGGCCTGGCGGGTCGGGTTGCCGGAGCGGCTGTAATCGTACCCGGTGCTCTGGCCCAGGCCGGGGTGGCGGAAGGTGGCGGTCTGATAGATGGGGACCGTGACCGCGCCGGTCCGGCTCTCGCGCTCGAGTCCTATCTGTGCTGCAGTGGTTGCGATGTGCATCGTAGCCTCCAAATGGAAAAAGTCCCCTTCCGGGGTCGGAAGGGGACTTTTCTATTGTCGGTCCGCACTTCCTTATCTTTCGGAACGTTGCCGTTCCGCTGGATTTGGCACCTTCCCCCCGTGGGGAGGTTGCCGCGATGTCATAGGGCCAGTCCCTCGATCGCTCTGGATAAGTTATGCTATTCGGTTGTCAGGGGTGCTGCTTTAATCCGTGACTCTAGTAATACTGAGGCACTGTCCTTTTGTCAACCATAAAACTCTACTTGTTGACTAAAATAAAAGTTATTTCTGGTAAATCTTTTCCCTACCGCCCAGGTAGTGTTGCCCGGTGCGCCGGGACGTCGCTCCGCTACCCGGAACGAGGCCGGATGGTATACCAAAGCGTCTTTCTGTATCTGGTACGGCAGCAACAGGCTCATTCTCTTTTATACCTCAGGCAATCGAACATTCTGTCGGTTTCTCTTCTGGGGATACTGACAACGCTCAGGCCCATTGCCTGTCATTGATCCTCCTCTCTTGCTATCACGGATGACATACATAAAAAGTTTATTTTGTTGATTTGACAATGCTTGGAAACCTGCCACTATAATCCAAGGTACATAATGATCAATGGAGGGATATCAATGGCAACTTTGGTAGAAATCGCAGCTCAGATCGTGGCGTCACATGCGTCTAGCACTCCGATGACTTCTGATCAGCTTATATTCGAAATCAGCAAAGTGCACAGCGCCCTCAAAAATCTTGAAGCCGGTGAACCTGTCGAGGGTGTAGAGGAACCCAAAGCTTCCTTGACAGTAAAAGAAGCGTTCAAGAAAGGCGAGGTCGTCTGCATGCTGTGTGGCAAAGGGGGCTTCAAGACGCTGGCCCGTCACCTGAACACCGCGCATGGCATGAAGCCGGGCGAGTACAAGAAGCAGTTCGGCATTCCGGGCAAGCAGCCGCTGGCGGCCAAGAACTACTCCGAAGCGCGCCGGAAAATGGCCCTGGACCGCGGTCTGGCCGACAATCTCGCCAAGGCGCGCGGCGTGCGCATGGCCAACATCGAGGCGAAGAAGGCGGTTCCCGCCAAGGCCGCCAAGGCGGCCAAGCCTGTCAAGCCGGCCAAGCCCGCCAAGGTCACCAAAGGGGCCAAGGCTCCCAAGGACAGTGCAAAGGCGAAGGTGGCCTGATCCGCACTGATTCGGTTTAAAAGCCGCTCCCTAACGGGGCGGCTTTTTTTGTTGCATAGATACTGCGGTAAAGGGGTAAGCATCTGCGTTTGCGGCTCAGTCCGCTCTTTATTTCTGTTTTGGGATTGGTTTTGCGGCGGGCTTCGGTTAAACTCCCTTGCCCGTAGCAGTTGCTCACAGCGCCGCGATTGATTGCTCGGCAGCGCTGCATGGTTGCCAAAGCGATGCGCACGTGTGACAATGCTTCCTTGGGAAGATGATGCGGACGTTTAGTAGTGTCAGTAGGTGGTGCCGCCCGATCTTTCTTTTCGTTCGAAGTTGTGATGGTACCTCATAAAGCTGCAACTGACATGCGCCGCCTACGGGAGTCAGAGATGCGGACACTGGTAGATCTTTTTCATAGCTTTGCGCCGCGGGGGGATAAGACCGCTCTGGTGAACCGAACCGGCGTGCGCCGCTTCGCGGTTTCGTATCGCGAGCTCTCCGAGCTCTCCCTGAAGATGGCGGGGCTGCTCGCGCGTCAGGGCGTGGCGCCCGGGGATCGCGTGCTGTTATGGGGGCCGAACTCGTCCTGGTGGGGCGTTGCCTACTGGGGCATCATCATGCGCGGCGCCATCGCCGTTCCCGTCGATTTCATGTCGGACCGCGGCCGCGCCGAATCGATCCTGAAGCTCACCCAGGCCAAGGTGGTGCTGCAGAGCCGGTTCAAGCCGGAGCGGCTCGACGTTCCGGATGGTCTGCTCCTGGAGGACCTGAAGTATCTGCTCGAGGACGCCCCCCCCTACGCCGACGTGGTGCACCCGGGCCCCGACGACATCGCCCAGCTCATCTACACCTCGGGTACCACCGGCAACCCCAAAGGGGTGATCCTGACCCACGGGAACCTGGTGGCCAACATGGTCCAGATCAACCGTCAGGTTCCCATCATCACCCCCGAGTTTTCCTTTCTGTCGCTGCTGCCGCTGTCGCACATGTTCGAGCAGATGGGGGGCTTCTTCACGCCGCTGTACCGCGGCGCCGCCGTCATCTACCCGCGCACCCTCAAGCCTTCCGCCATCATGGAGGCGCTGGGCGAGGAAGACGTCTACGTGATCATGTCGGTGCCGCGGCTGATGCAGCTGTTGAAAACCACCATCGAGCGGGAGCTGGCCGAGAAGCATCTGACCGGCGCCTTCGCGTCGCTCACGCAGCTGGGGCAGGGGCTTTCCAAGCCGGCCCGGAAGAAACTGTTCTTCCCGGTGCAGAAAAAGTTCGGCGCCAACTTTACCGTGTTCGTCTCGGGCGGGGCGCCGCTCGACCCCGAGGTGTTCCGCTTCTGGGACAGCATGGGCTTTACCGTGCTCGAGGGGTACGGGCTTTCCGAGTGCTCGCCGGTTCTCTGCGTCAACACCGTGGAGAAGCAGGTGGCCGGTTCGGTCGGGCCGCCGCTGCCGGGGGTGGAGCTGAGGCTGGACGGCAAGGAAGTGGTGGTGAGAGGAGACAACGTTTTTCCGGGCTACTACCAGAACGAACAGGCGACCAGGGCCGCCTTCACGGAGGACGGCTGGTTCAAGACCGGCGACCTGGGCGAGATCGGAGCCGACGGCTGGCTCACCATCAAGGGGCGCGAGAAGGAGCTCATCGTCACCGGCGGCGGGGTCAACGTCTATCCCGACGAGCTGGAGGCGGTCCTGAACAAGGTCCCCGGGGTGAAGGAATCGTGCGTCATCGGCCTGGACCGCGGCGCCGGCGAGGAGGTGCACGCGGTTCTCCTTTTGGACGACAGCGGCGCCAAACCCGACGAGATCCTGGCCCGGGCCAACTCCCAGCTCGACACCATGCACCAGATCACCGGCTACACCATCTGGCGCGAGCCGGAGTTCCCCAAGACCACCACGCTTAAAATCAGAAAGTTCCAGGTCAAGGAGCAGGTGAAGCAGGGCGCAGCCGCCGGCGGCTCCGGGGCGACCCAGGACCACCTGGTGAACCTGCTCGCCAAGGTCACCGGCACCGATGCCGGCGATATCAGGGAGGATTCCCTGCTGGTCGCGGATCTCGGGCTCACCTCCATCGGCCGCCTGGAACTGGTCAACTACCTCGAGCAGGAATTCAGGCTCGATATCGAGGACTCCCAGATCGGCCCGCAGACCAGGGTCGCCGAGGTGCGTCGCATCATCGCCCGGCGCGAGAAGGGGCACCGGCGCGGCCACTACCGCTTCTGGACCAACACGGCTCCGGTCCGCGCCCTGCGCATGCTGGGGGACGCGCTCCTGAACTACCCCCTGTACCGCCTCTTTGCGAGGCTCGAGGTGCGCGGGCGCGAGAACGTCGAGCAGCTTGAGGGCCCGGTCATCTTCATCGCCAACCACCTGGGGTATTTCGACCAGCCTTCCCTCATGTTCGCGCTCCCCAGGGAGGTCCGTTACCGTACCGCGACCGCCGCCTGGGAGGAATTCTTCTTCGGCGACTACCACGGTCTGGACCGCTTCTGGCGCCTGGCTGCCTACCAGTACGGCACCCTGTTCCTGAACCTGTTCCCGCTGCCTCAGACCAGCGGCTTCTCCACGGCCGTCAGGTACATGGGAAAGCTCACCGACCGGGGGCTGAACACCCTGATCTTCCCCGAGGGTGGCCACTCGCACGACGGTACCATGCAGGACTTCCAGCTCGGCCTGGGCATCATCGCCAAGGAACTGGAGATTCCCATCGTGCCGGTTAAGATCGCGGGGACCGACAAGATCCTCCCGCCGAAGCACACCGGCATCCCCAGGCGCGGCACGGTGACGGTCACCTTCGGGAAACCGCTATCGTTCCGCTTCGAGGAGCCCGCGCAGATCGTTGCCAGGGCGCAGGCGGCGGTGGCTGAAATTCAATGATGTCGTGATGAAGAATGTTGTGATGAAGGAGTGTGTCGGATGAAGGAACCCATTTCCCTGGCTTACCGCCGCTACGCCCTCGGGCTGCTGCTGGCGGTAAACCTCCTGAACTACATCGACCGCCAGGTGCTGTTCGCCGTTTTCCCGCTGATCAAGGCGGACCTCTCCATAACCGATACCGAGCTGGGGCTCCTCGGCAGCGCCTTCATGGTGAGCTACATGGTGATCGCGCCGGTGTTCGGCTGGCTGGGCGACCACTGGAATCGGGTCAAGCTCGCCTCCACCGGCGTGGTCATCTGGAGCTTCGCCACCATCCTGGCCGGCTTCGCGCCCGGCTACCGCACCCTGCTCGCCGCCCGCGCCACCGTCGGGGTAGGGGAGGCGAGCTTCGGCACCGTCTCTCCGGGACTCATCGCCGACTTCTTCGAGAAGGAAAAGCGCGGCAGCGTCCTCTCCTGGTTCTACGTCGCCATCCCGGTCGGGAGCGCCCTCGGTTATCTGCTGGGGGGCGTCCTCGGTCAGCGCTTCGGCTGGCACTCCGCCTTCCTCATGGTCGGCCTCCCCGGTATCCTGATCGCCGTGCCGCTCTGGTTTCTGCGCACCCCCGAACGCGGGAGCGCCGAGAGTCCCGAGCAGGCGGCGGGGCAGGAAAAGGGCGGTGTCGCCGGATACCTGCAGCTCTTCCACAACCGCTCCTTCGTCACCAACACGCTCGCCATGGCCGCCATGACCTTCGCCATCGGCGGGCTGGCGCAGTGGATCCCCACCTTCCTGTTCCGCACCCATGCGCTGAACGTCGAAAAGGCCAACCTCATGTTCGGCGCCGTCACCGTGGTGGCCGGCATCCTGGGCACCCTGGTCGGGGGCGTCCTCGGCGACCGCTGGCAGAAGAAGAGCAGCAAGGGGTACCTGCTCGTTTCGGGGTGGGGCTTTTTCATCGGCGCCCCCTTTGCCGCCTGGGCCATCCTGGCGCGGGACATCCCCTCCTGCAT